>JACQVV010000410.1 GCA_016209595.1 Planctomycetota bacterium | reverse complement strand
TTCCTCCCCCCCGGACCCCCCACGGCGGAGCCGCCGTCCGGTAGAATGATCTCGTCTCGCCCCTGGAGAGAGGAGAGTGGAACCTTGACCATGCGCGACTCTCGGATCGTCTTCCGGGAGCTCGTCGAGAGCGCCGGCATCATCGTGGACGAGAAGCTCGCGGACCTCCTGGCCAGCGAAGATCCCTGGTGGGAGGTCGAGTCCTACCTCGGCGGCCGGCTCTTCGAGCGGATCCTCTCCTCGAGCCACCTGCTCCGCGCCGTCGCCGGGAGCCGAATCGAGCGGGAGGAGGCCGAGGAACTCGCCCGCGTACGAAAGCGGATGAGGGGGCACGAACCCTCCGACCGGGTCTCGTCCACGCTCGGCCGGGAGGGCTCGGAGACCTGGTCGCCCGAGGACGCGCGGGAGATCGAGGATGTGGCGAGCGGCAAGACGACCTCGCTCCTGGGCAAGAAGGGGATCCCGTCCCGGATCGGGCCCTTTCTGATCGAGCGGGTCCTGGGCGGCGGCGGGATGGGCAAGGTCTATCGCGGCAAGGATCCCGACCTCGACCGCCCGGTCGCCGTCAAGGTCATCCGGCCGGAGAAGGCCGACCACGACTTCATCCTGCGCTTCCGGACCGAGGCAAAGACTCTCGCCCGGTTCAACCACCCGAACATCGTCCAGGTCTACCGGTTCGGCGAGGCTGGCGAATCCCCCTACATCGCCATGCAGTACGTCGAGGGCAGGTCCCTCTCGCAGATCCTCGACGAGGAGAAACCCTCCGTAGAACGGATCGTGCGGCTTCTCCTTCCGGTCTGCGAGGCGGTGGAGTACGCCCACCAGCACGGCGTGGTCCACCGCGATCTCAAGCCCGAGAACATCCTGGTGGACGAGACTGGCCACCCCTTCGTCTTCGACTTCGGCCTGGCGAAGATCCGCCGCTCCGACACCGATCTCACGGCGTCCATCGTGGTCGGGACCCCCGGCTACATCGCCCCCGAGCAGGCCGACCTTGGCAAGGTGGACGCCCAGAGCGACGTCTACTCGCTCGGCGCGATCCTCTACCGGGCGCTCACGGGAAAGGCTCCTTACGAGGCGGATTCGATCTACCAGTACTTCCTGCGGCTCGCGACCGAGCGGCCCGAACCCCCGGAGAAAGCCAACCCGGACGTCCCGCCGGCGCTGTCGAAGATCGTCATGCGGGCGATCGACAAGGACAAGAACCGGCGCTACCGGACGGCGGGGGAGCTCGCCAGGGCGCTGGCCGGTCACCTCGCGGGCGAGGCGCGCGTCTCGACGGAGTCGATGGCCGCCGTCACGCCGATGGAGTTCGTGTGGGACCGGAATCACCCCGAGGCGACGGTCGCGATCGCCCTTTTCGAGCGGAGCGATTACAACGTCTACCGGGAGCTCATCGCCCAGCGGCTGGTCGAGGAGTTCGGCTGGGACGGGACCGACAAGCTCCGCGCCCTCATGGTCCTCGACGAGCTCGCCGGCAACGCGTTCGAGCACGGGTGTCGGGGGCGGGGCGAGGCAAGGGTCCGGATTCGCCTCGCGGCGAACGTCGAACGGGGCAGGATCGCCATCGAGGTCTCCGACCAAGGGGATGGGTTCGACCTGGGACGGATTCTCGCCGCCGCGGCCGAGCGGCAGCGGGAGACCGGAGCCCGCGGGCGCGGGCTTCCCTTCGTGCGCCGCGTAAGCCAGTACCTCGCCACGGACTCGAAGGGATCGACCGTGAAGGCCGAGGTCGCCAAGACCGCCTCCCACGACTACGCGGGCGTGGTGGCTCCGCCCGCCGACCCGACCCGGGAGGTCCGCACCGTGGCCTGGAAGGGGCACATCGACAACTTCAATTACTCCGAATTCGAGGAAGCTCTGACCCGCGTGCTCCGGGCGGGGGTCGCTCGCATCGTCTGCGACCTGCGCGCCGTGACCTACATCTGCAGCTCCGGGATGGGGGCGCTCTTTGCCATCGCCGAGCAGGCCGTCCAGAAGGGCGGCGGGATGGCCGTGGTCGTCACGAGCCCCGAGGTCCGGGAGTCCCTGGAGCTCTTCGGGTTGGGGATGACCGTCGCCATCTCGGACAGCCCCCAGGCCGCGGCGGCCGCCCTCGCCGCGAGGATCGGCTAGCAACCCCCCCATGGCCCCGACTCCACCGTGAAGATCGTCTCCGCGATCGCCACCGAGCCCGACGCCGATCAAGCCGCGGACCATCTTCTCGATGAGGTCCGCCCCGACCTGGCCGGCGAGCGACCCGACCTCGCCGTCCTCTTTGTCTCGGGGCATCCCCAGGAGGCGCTCGCGCGCGCCGCCGGCCGCGTCCGCTCGACGCTCGGCGCCGCGACCCTCGTTGGATGCACCGGGCAGGGCGTGATCGGGGGCGATCTGGAGGTCGAGAGAAAGCCAGCGCTCTCCCTTCTGGCAGCGCGCTTCCCCGGAGCGCGGGTACACCCCTTCCGGATGGTCTGCCGGCAGGAGGGGGACGAATTTGTCTACGACGGATGGCCGGACCCGGGCGAGATCCGGGACCCCAGAGCCTTCCTCCTCTTCGTCGATCCGTTCTCGAATGTCCCGGAGATCGTCCTTTCCGGGCTGGCCGCACGCTTCGGCCCCGTCCCGATCGCCGGCGGGATGAGCTCGGGCGGCACGAGCCCCGGCGCGAATTTCCTTTTCCTCGACGACCGGGCCTACCGGTTCGGGCTGGCGGGGGTCGCGCTTGCGGGCGATCTCGCTGTCCGGACCGTCGTCTCCCAGGGCTGCCGGCCGATCGGACGGCACTTCGTCGTGACCGAAGCGAAGGAAAACGTGATCTACAAGATCGGCGGCAAGCCGGCGCTCGCGAAGTTCGAGGAGATCTACCGGGAGCTCCCGCATCCGGAGCAGGAGCTCGCCCGCCGGGCGCTCCACGTCGGCCGCGTGATGAACGAGTACCAGGAAACGTTCCAGCGCGGCGACTTCCTCATCCGGAACTGCGAGGGCTTCGACTCCGAGAGCGGGGCGATCGTGATCTCCGACCGCGTCCGGGTCGGCCAGACGCTCCAGTTCCACGTGCGGGACCGGGCGGCCGCGAGCGAGGACCTCCACGCGCTGCTCCGCGCGGAGGGCGCCGGAAAAGGAGTCGCGGGGGGACTCCTCTTCACCTGCAACGGGCGGGGCCGGAGGCTCTTCGGTGTCCCCAGCCACGACGCGCGCGCGGTGAGGGAAGAACTGGGGAAACTCCCGCTGGCGGGGTTCTTCGCGGGGGGTGAGATCGGCCCGGTAGCCGGAAAGGCCTATCTCCACGGATACACCGCGTCGCTCGCGCTGTTCGCGCCGGCGGCCAGGACGGAGTAGCTCTCGCTCCCGTGGATCTTCGCGCCTGGCTCCGCGGGCGCGTCCGGTTCGACCGGAACGAGCTCGCGGGCGCGTTCGGCGACCTCGGGACCGACTTCCCGCTCATCGCCGGGATGATCCTCGCTTCGAACTTCGACCCGGCGAGCGTGCTCGTCGTCTTCGGCGCGATGCAGGTCCTCTCGGGTCTGGCGTACGGGCTCCCGATGCCCGTGCAGCCCCTCAAGCTCGTCGCGGTGCTCGTTATCACCCAGCGGATCGCGCCCTCGGTCGTCCACGGAGCGGGAATCGCGATCGGGACTCTCATGCTCGTCTTCTCCGCGACAGGAATCCTCGCGCTGCTCGCGCGGGCGGTTCCCCGATCGGTCGTGCGGGGTGTCCAGTTCGGCCTGGGAGTCCAGCTCGCGCTTCTTGCGCTCGGGAACTACGTCCAGGCCGACGGCGTGCCGGGGTACATCCTCGCCGGGGCCGGCTTCGTCCTGGCGGTGGTCCTCTACGGGAACCGCCGCGTCCCGGCGGCGCTCGTCCTGGTCGCCCTCGGCCTCGCCTACGCTTTCGCCATGAAACTCGATCCCTCGGCTTTGGGCCAGGCTGTGGGGTTCGATTGGCCGGAACCACGCATCCCCGCCTGGCCCGACGTCTGGACGGGATTCCTGATCCTCGCGCTGCCTCAGGTCCCGCTCTCGGTCGGGAACTCGGTCCTCGCCACGCGGCAGACGGTGTTCGACCTCTTCCCGGGACGCGAGCCGAGCGTCCGCCGGCTCGGGCTGACCTACGCCTGCATGAACCTCGTGGGTCCCTTCTTCGGCGGCGTGCCGACCTGTCATGGCTCCGGCGGGCTCGTCGGCCACTACACCTTCGGCGCCCGGACCGGCGGATCGGTCGTCATCTACGGGACGCTTTACCTCGCGCTCGGGCTCTTTCTCGCCCAGGGCTTCCATCTGGCGGTCGAGCTCTTCCCGCGGCCTATCCTCGGCGTGATCCTCCTCTTCGAGGCCGTCGCGCTCATGCGGCTCGTCGCGGACGTCGCGCCAGCGCGACCCGAGTTCCTGGTCGCCCTCCTCGTCGGGGTGGTCGCGGTCGCCCTCCCCTACGGCTACGTCCTGGGCCTCGTCGCCGGGTCGCTACTCGCCCACGCGACGCGCCGGGGGATCCTCCGCGACCCGCCCGGCCCGGAGCGCCCGTGCGGCGATTCGAACGGGACCAACAGTCCATCGCCCGGTTAGAAACCCGGGACACTCGGGGGGTCCGGGCGGCCACGCGAGCCCCGTCCGGCGGGGTGGCACGGGCCTTGCACATCGTCCCTCCGGCCGCCACAGGAGACGAACAAGATGATCCGCCGAACAACTCTCTTCCTCGCCCTCCTTCTCGCCTTCGGCTCGCTCCTCGCGGGTTGCCACGGCACGAGCGTCTACGTTCACGGCGGCCACGGCGCCTTCTACTACTCCGGGCAAGGGCACCACCCGCACGGCGCTCCCCACCACTGGTAGAGTGCGTTCCCGGTTCTCCGCTAGATAAGAGGGCGCGAATCGGCACCATGAATCGGCGGATGATCGCCGCCGCTGGCAAGGCGCGGCCCCGAAAACCGTAGCGCAGCTACATTGAGGGGCCGCAACGCCGCCGGCGGCGGCGAGGGCCGCCGAGGCGTTGTGAAGAATCGCGCCCTCTTATTTGGTCCGTGTTGCCACGCGGAGCCCTCTTTTCAGCCACTCCGGGAGTGCGGGGATCGAGTATGCTTGACGCGCGGCAGGTGCGCTTCCCGCCATGAGCACACGAGCGATATGACCACGAAGACTCCCGTTCAGGGCGCCGCCTTCGATCTCATCTACGACGATGGGGAACCGATGGATTCTCCCTGGCACCGGTCCAACATGAACCTCCTCATCGAGTCCACGCACGAGAAGTTCATGGGGAGGACCGACTTCTACACGGGCGGGAACATGTTCGTGTACTACAGTCTCCGGCAGGCACGCGCGATCCAGGAGGAAGAGGAGGCAGAGCGCGGCTGGGTGGAGCGAGGCGGCCTGGAGTCGGGCGAGCCCAGGCCGAAGAAGACCACGTTTCGGGGCCCGGACTATTTCTGCGTGGTCGGGGTGGACGGGCTTCGCGAACGCGACGCCTGGGTGGTCTGGGAAGAGGACGGCAGATACCCCGATCTGATCGTGGAGCTCCTCTCCGAGAGCACGAAACGCGAGGATCTGGGACCGAAGAAGGACCTCTACGAGAGGACCTTTCGGACCCTCGAGTACCTGTGCTATGACCCCAAGAAGGACGAGCTCCTGGGCTGGCGGCTGGTGGAGGGGGAGTATCGGCCGATCGAACCCGATGACCAGGGCAGGCTCTGGAGCCAGGCTCTCGGGGTGCTCCTGGGGAGATGGAAGGGGAGGTTCCAGGGGCAGGAGAGGGTCTGGATCCGCCTCTACGACGAGGACGGGAATCTCGTGAAGAATGGGAACGAGCGCGCGGAGGTCGCGAGGCAGCGCGCGGACGAGGAGAAACAGCGCGCGGACAAGGAGAAACAGCGCGCGGACGAGGAGAAACAGCGCGCCGATGCCGCCGTGGCCGAGGTCGAACGACTCCGGGAGCAGATGCGCCGCGCGGAGCAGGGGGCTAGCGAGTCGTAAGGGGCTGTGAGGAAATAAATGCGTCAACACCGAGGCCGAGCGAGGCGCCGCCAGGCAAGGCGCGCCGACGAAACAACCTAACGGAGTCGGTTGTTGAGGAGGCGCAACGCAGCCTG
>JACQVV010000409.1 GCA_016209595.1 Planctomycetota bacterium | reverse complement strand
GGAGCCTGTCGCGGAAAGCCATTCGGGCTGCGCGGGGCGCTTTCGGCCGATCTCTTCGTTGCTCGGGCGGGGCGTAGCAGGGCTACGCTTGGCGCCCTCGCGCCTCGATCTCGGCCGAAATCGCTCCCGCTCGCCCTCGAAGCGCTTTCCGCGACAGGCTCCGAGCGGACCATCGTTTCATAGGGAAGGCGGCGCTCGGCGGCGCCCCCGGGAACTTCCACCCCTGGAGAACCGACCGTGAGAGTTCGAACGATTCGTCCGCTTCTCCCGGCCATGGCCGGGTTCGTCGCGCTGTCCGTCCTCGCGAGCGGGAAGGCCGGCGCACAGGAAGCTCCGCTCCTGGCGCCGGATCCGGGGGACGATCCCGGGATCCTTCGCGAAGCCGTCCTCGGGGCCTGGAAGGCCCGGCGGGGCGATTGGCTCGCCGCGACCTGGACGAGGAGCTGGAGACCGGGAGATCCGTTCGAGGATTCGCGGACGGGGCGGTTCGTCTGTCCGGCCCACGCCGAGTTCTGCGGGGACGATGCGGTTCACTTCGTAGAGGGTGAGGTCCTTCTCGATCGCCTCGCTGGCGGGGAACCGGAAAGAGCATGCGAGGCAGTGCGCGATCGTTTCGAACGCCGAGTCGGAGAGGCCGCAGTCCGCGCACCGGTGGGCGCCTTCGGCGAATTCGTAGTCCGTGCCGATGACGAGGGCCTTCCCCCCACACCGCGGGCAGACGAGCCCGCGCTCGGTTTCGAACCTGGTCTCCGGGGCGTAGTGACCGCAGGCGAAGTGGTGGATGAGCCGTTCGGTCGAGACGCGTCCCGAGCCGCAGCGCCGGCATCCGCGGCGAAACGTCGGGAGCGAATGGCATCGCGGACAGACGAGCACGCGGTCCACGAGCGATCGCGAGAGGAGGCCGACCCGGCGGCCTCGTCACTGGAGTTTGACAGAGAGTTGACCGGACTTTGACGTCGCGCCGCCGCCGCCCGGGCTAGGCTTCGTACGACATGAGAGCGCTCCTCGTCAACCCGCTCTTTCCGACGACCTACTGGGGCTTCCAGCACGCGCTGCCCCTCGCCGGCGTCCGGTCCTCGCTCCCGCCGCTGGGACTCATCACGGTCGCCGCGCTCCTGCCGCGAGAGTGGCAGATCCGGCTCGTGGACCTCAACATCGAGCCCTTGTCGGACGCGGAGATCCTCCGGGCCGACGTCGTCCTTGTCGGGGGGATGCTCGTGCAGATGCCCTCGATGCAGGACGTGCTCTCGCGGACGCGAGCCCTCGAGCGGCGGACCATCGCCGGCGGGCCAGCCGCGACCGCGCTCCCGGACCGCTTCGCGGACGCGGATCATGTCTTCCTCGGGGAGGCCGAGGGGCGAGTGGGCGAGATCGTCCGTGCGGCGCGAGGCGACCCCCGCGTGCCCAGGCTGCTCAGGCCGACGGGCGGGTCCCCGCAGATGAGCGAATCTCCTGTCCCGCGCTTCGACCTCCTCGACCGCGACCGGTATATCTCGATGGCCGTGCAGTACTCGCGGGGCTGCCCCTACGCCTGCGAGTTCTGCGACGTGGTCGAGCTGTTCGGTCGGATTCCCCGGGTGAAGGAACCGGAACGGGTGCTGGCGGAGCTCGAGGCGCTGAGGGCGACCGGCTACCGGGGTTCGGTCTTCTTCGTGGACGACAACTTCATCGGCAACAAGCGCGGGGTGCGCGAGCTCCTTCCCCCGATCACCGAGTGGCAGGAGGTTCACGGCCGCCCGTTCGAGTTCTATACCGAGGCGAGCGTCAACCTGGCTTCTGACCCGCCGCTCGTTCGCGCGATGGTGGAGGCGGGCTTCTCTTCGGTCTTCGTGGGGATCGAGTCCCCCTCGGAGGACGCGCTCCGGGACGCGGGGAAGAAGCAGAACCTGCGCATGGACGTGGGAGAGGCGATCGACTCGCTCACGAGGTCCGGCCTGGAAGTCATGGGGGGGTTCATCGTAGGGTTCGACGCGGATGGACCGGGGATCTTCGAGGCCCAGCAGGAGTTCATCGCGTCGCTTCCCGTCCCGCTCGCCATGGTCGGTCTCCTCACGGCCCTGCCGGGGACGGCCCTGTGGCGCCGACTGGAGAGCGAGGGGCGCCTGAGGGATCTCTCGTCAGGCGACCAGTTCTCGCGTCCCAACTTCGAGACGAGGATGGGAGACGCGCGCCTCCTCGCGGGCTATCGTGATCTCCTCGCGTCGATCTACTCGCCCGAGGCTTACCGCCGCCGCTGCGAGGCGTACCTCGACCGGATCCCGCGCCGGGGATTCGCCTCGCGGATCCTGCGGGCGCGCGACCTCGTGACGTTCCTGCGCGCGGTGGTTTACCTCGGGCTCTGGCGCGCGCGGCGGGGCGACTTCTGGAGGCTTCTCGGCCGCGCCCTCATCCGGGCGCCGCGAGCGATCTCCTGGGCGGTGGCGCACGCGATCATGGGCGAGCACCTGATTCGCTACACTCGCGAGGAGGTGCTGCCGAAGATCGGGCGGGAACTCGCGCGAATGCGCCGCCCCGCTCCGGTCAAGACAGGCCTGCTCCCCCAAGGATGCGGGTCTCGAAGATCCCCTTGAGTCGTTCGCGAGTGGGAAACCCGAGGACGACCCCGGCGACGAAGGGGAGGGTGGAAAGCGCGTTCAGCCAGAAGCGCGGGTCAGTAGAGAGCACCCCGTTCCTCTGGGCGACGAGGCAGACCACCCACCCGTAGAGCGCGGGGCCCTCCAGGACGGCGAACCGGACGATGATCGCGGATCGGATGCGGCCGAGGCAGAGCGCGGCTCTCTCCTGCGAGTCCATGGGAACGAGCCCGGGGCGGACCATGAGGCCGGGGAGGAGGACGGCCATGGCGGCGGCCGAGGTCGTGAGGAGGACGTTCGCCAGGGAGAGGGTGAGGAGCGTCTGCAAGGCGCCCTCGGGGATCTCCGCGGCGCCCGACCCCTGGGCAAAGAGGACGCCCACGGCCATCGCGAACGTGAGGACGCCGGCCGCGAGCGCGCCGGGGAGGATCTGCAAGGGCCGCAGCGCCTCGGGCGTGAGGGCGGCCTCGAACTCCTCGCGGGTGATCGCGGGCGGCGTGCTCATGGCGGGGCTCCTCGGCGGGCGTGCTTTTGGATTCGGGGACCTGAAACTGCTATAAGGAAGGGGAGGGGGCAGTTCCCCTCCCCCTGACAAGGGTACGAGGTCGCCGGCCTCCCTCCCACAAGAAAACCATCTCGACTCAGGCATAAATCTATGTACTGGACCATGTTCGACCCGATGTGGTACGTCATCGTCGGGCCATTCATTCTCCTCGCGCTCCTCGCGCAGCTCAAAGTCAAGACGGCATTCTCCCGCTGGTCGCGCGAGCCAAATCGGCGCGGCGTCTCGGGCGCCGAGGCGGCGGCGGTCGTGCTCAGGGCCGCCGGCGTGGGAGACGTCGCGATCCAGGAGCATCACGGCTTCCTATCGGATCACTACGACCCGCGGGAAAAGGTGCTCCGGCTCTCGGCGCAGGTTTTTCGCGGGCGCTCGATCGCCTCGATCGGCGTCGCCGCGCACGAGGCGGGCCACGCCCTCCAGCACGCTCAGGGGTACGCGCCCCTCGCGATCCGCAGCGCGATCGTCCCGATGGCGTCGATCGGGTCGTCGCTCTCGCTCCCTCTCATCTTCCTCGGGCTCCTCTTCCCCATGGGCGGATCCTTCTGGCTCCTCAAGCTCGGGATTGCCTGCTTCTCGGGCGTCGTGTTCTTCCAACTCGTGACCCTTCCCGTCGAGTTCAACGCCTCCAGCCGCGCGAAGAGAATCCTCGCGGAAACGGGCCTTGCCGCGACGGCCGAGGAGGTCGAGGGCGTCTCGAGCGTCCTCTCTGCGGCGGCGCTCACCTACGTCGCGGCGACGCTCCAGGCGATCGCGACCCTTGTCTACTATCTGCTCCTGGCGGGACGCCGGAGGGGATAGCAGCCTCCGTGTCTCCGAACCACGACATCCTCCCCGGGACTTGATCCACGTCCCATACTTCAGGCGTGGCGAACGCCTTGCCCCGAGGGTCCCTTCGGACTCGCTCCATCCTGATGTGTGGAGTCGCGTCTGTCGTAGGCTTGATCGGGCTCTCCTGGTTTGCCTGGCGCGACTCGTTCCTTTCGGCGCTCTCGCCCCACGCTCGCGACTACGTCGCCGACAGGGTGAGGATGCTTCGGGCGAGACTGTCTCGGCCCCCGGAGCCCCGGGAGTTCCTCGAACCCATGGACAAGGACGAGGATGCGGCCCGCTTCGATGCCTCGTACTACAGCCATCCGGACGGCGCGCCGATTGGAGTCGCCGGCGGGGGCTGGGTGTACGTAGTGGTCCACTCGTTTCACCAGCACGACGATGAACCTCCCGAGAAGCCCCAAAAACGCATTGGAGACCTGTCTCTCGCCATCGACCATCAGGGAGTCCTCTATGAGACGCGGGAGCACGTATGTGGCGGTCTCACACTCCAGGCCTCGACGCCGGAGGGATTCGCCAGCATCGAGGAGTTCCGTCGGTCCATCGTCTACCACTATCACGATCGCCAGGAGGATTGGACGCCCTTCTCCTGGCCCGAGGAGTGATGCTACGTAGAAAACCGCGCTTCGGAGGGCGGACCGACTCCGAAGCGCGGTTTTCTGTTCAGGGGGACGGACGCTTCAGGGGTAGAGCGGCGCCCCGAGATTGGCGGCTATCGCCGTCGCCCCTCCGACCTAGACTCGGTCCGCGAGCTCGAAGACCGCCGCCGCGTGGAGGCAAGCGTTGTTGACGATCGCGGGCTCGGCCCGGCCGTGGAGCGAGCCGATCGGCGTGGGAATGTTCGCGTTGTTGTCGGCGAGGCCCGCCGGAACCGGGATCCCGAGGTAGCCGTAGGCCTGGACGAGGTACGCCCGATCGGGGTTCTCGCGGTGCCACAGGCCGCTCGTCGCGAGGGAATCGACGAGCTCCTGGACGTGGAGGTGGGCGAATAGTCTTTACGTTTGCCAAGTTCCTTGAATACGGGGCGATTTCCCACTACCTTCTGGATCATGCGCACTCGGTTCTCCCGCCGTCTCGGCTAGTCGCGTTCGTCCCTCCCGCTCGCCGGGAGGAGCCCGTTCCCTGGGCCTCGAACGCGAACCACGGCTCGCCCACCCGGCGCGCCGAGATGGAGAACCGTCATGCTACCCGTGCGCTCCGCGCGCGCGGGTGAGGCGCCGGAGTGCCTCGCCCTCGCCGAGCTCTCAGAACTCCTGGCCGAACCGTCGAAGATCGCCGGGGCGAGGTGGAGGGCTCGTTCCCTTCTCGCGCTTCGAGCGTCCGCCATCCGTCTTCGTCTGGACCCTCCGCGGCTCGACGCGGAACTCGCGCGAGCCTTCACGGAACTCCGCTCTTCCCGGTGCGCCGCGACCGAGCGGATCCTCGTCCGTGCCGAGGCAGGGATCGCGGACGCCGGGCTCTTGGAGGGCCTCGGACGTGCCCTCGTCGAGCCGCATCCGGGAGGGCGGTTCCTGGGGCTTGTCGACGCACTTCTCGGGGCAGGCCACTGGGACGAGGCGCTCGCCGTGGCAAGGCGACCGTCCGCTCGTCGAGGTGCGGCCGTGCGGCGGACGGCTCTGCGCCTCGCGGTCACGGGGATCCGGGACCGCCGCTTTGTCGCCGGTCCTTGGAGCCGGGAGCTCCTGGAGCGCTTCCCGCCGTCGATCGAGCTTCTCGATGCGGCCATCGACATCCCGGGGCTCGCCCGTGCCGCGCTCTCGATCTTGCCCGCGATGCGGGGCGCGACTCGACAGCGGGCGCTCGTCCCCTCGGCTCGCATCTACTACCGGCTCGGGGACGTCCGAGAGGCCCTCGCCGCCGCGCGGTCCATCCGTCACGCGAGCCAGCGGGAGCGGGCTCTCTCTCTCCTGGCCCAGGATGCGTTCGAACGGGGGGAGGATGGACGGTTCCTTGCCGAGATGCGCCCGGGCCTCCGGCGCCAGCGCTGCCGTCTCGCCCTCGCCTCGAAGGCAGCGCGAAGGGGAGAGCTCGAAAGAGCAGGCCGGCACCTGGCGGACGTCCGTTCGTGCGAGCTCGCGGCGCGCCGGCAGCTCGTCCTCGTGGAGATCGCCCTCGCGGCAGGGCGGCCGGAGACGGCGGTCCGGCGATTGAGTCTCGTCCCTCCCCGATTCGCCGAGTTCGATGTCGAGGGCGGCATCGTGGCCGCCCGGCTCTGCGCCCAGGCCGCGGTCATGGCTCCGGAGCTCGTTGGGGCCATCGCAGCGCGTCACGCGTTCCTCGGCGCCCCGCTGTTTCCTGCACCGGAGCTCGCCCGGCACTTTGACCAGCGCGAAGTCCCGCCGGAAGACTGCTGGGTTCTCCGCCGCCTCGGTGGTTGGCATCTACAAGACCGGTTCGTGGCGGAGTGGATCGTCCTTCGCTCGTCGCGCCTGGTCCTTCCAGAACGGCACGAGCCGGTCGATCGACACGAGCGCGATGAGATCCTCAGCGCGACGAGGGAGGGATGGCGGCGCCGGCGAGTCCTGGTGCGAGCCGCGCGATATGCGCTCCGCCGGCAGGCCGCCGCCCCGGGGGTGGCGGAGTGCCGCATCCGGACGCTTGCGAACATCGGCGGAGGCGTCGCGACGAACGCCCTCGAGGAGGCGCTCGAGACGCTGTCTGCCGGCGACGGCGTTTTCGAGGCCGCGTTCAAAGCGCTGGCCGGACTGGCCCCCATGGTCGCGGCCCGAGGTGTGCTTCGCCGTGCGGTCGATCTTGCCAGCGCGGGTTGTTCGCTCTCGCCTTTCGTGCGGCGGCTCGAGGAGCGCCTCGCCGTCGAGGAGGGGCTGACCGAGGCGTGGTCGGAGCTCGAGAAACGTGCCGGTCGTCCGTGGATGGCCGAGTTCGCGGCCCTCCACCTGGAGCGGACGGGTTCCCCTCCTTCCGTGGCCCGGCTCGAAGGGATCCTCGACCTCTCCCTCCGGGCGTCTCTTCCCCGTCCGCTTCGGGCCGTCGAGGCGGGCCTGGTCTCGCCGCCACGCCTCGGGGATCCGATGGCCCGGGTCGCCGCATTGCGACGCGACCCGGACGCCCTTGCCCAGGCCATGTGGTCGTGCCCGGCCGCCGTGGCTCGGGGCGCACGCCCGTGGACGATTCCGGACTGGCAGCGGGTTCTGCGTAGAATCGACGACGAGCCGGGAGAGGTCGTGCCCGGGACGGTGAGACGCTTCGCGAAGAGGCTGGCGGGCGACCCCAGGGGGATCGCTGCCCGCCTGCTCGCGGGGAGATTCCCATCGGGTCATTCCGAGGGGCCGTGGCTTCTCGAACCCGCGGGCCACTGGCTGCGCTATCTCGACAAGGAAGCGGACCTCCCGCTCGGGCTTCGCTTCCCCGACTGCGTCCGCTGTTGTTTCTCGAGCGACTCGTCGATGTACCGCCCGCGGAGCCTCGACACCCAGAGGTGGGTCCTCTCCCTGTGGAAGGATCCGCTTTCCTATGCCTTTCGCGTCGAGCGCAAGATCACACGGCCTCCCTGTTGGCGGCCGATCGGTTTCGTGTTCGGTTCCTATGCCGTTCTGGAAGACGGAGCGCCGGCGATCCTGCTCAACGGCGTCTACCTCCGCCGCCGATCCGCCGTCCTGCGGCGGTCGATCCTGGAGACGATCGAGACCGAGCTCGCCCGGCCGCTCGGAATCCGTCGCATCGGAATCGCGACCCTGCACGGAGGCCGCGGGCCTCTGCCGGAGAGCTACCGGCCCGACTCCGTGCTCGTGCTTCGGCTGCGTGCCCTCGCGCGGAACGGGGTGCTCGCGACGCGGCTCTATGACGACATCTCGTCCCGGGTCAATGTGCCGCAGCGTCTCGATCACCTCTACTGGCGAGACGTGACGTGATGAAAGGCCCTTCGAACGCGCTGCCGCGCTCGGTTCGCCCGCGGTGGGTGATTCGCGGCAGGGTAAGCTACCGGCTCGCCGTGGGCCTCGGGCCGTAGGCGTTGTCGTGGACGTCGGTCTTCGCGCCGGCCGTGACGGCCTGTCCCGGCTCCGCGTGCTGGACGAACCAGTTGTGGTGCACGTCGCACTTCTCCTGGGGGACGCCGCGGATCACGATCGGGGTCTCGGGGGCGCGAAAGGTGTTGTTCGAGATCTCGATCGCGGTGCCCGCGATCTCGGTTCCGTCCCCGCGGTCGGCGCCGCCGTGCATGTCGAAGCAGTGGGCGAGCGAGACGCCGAGCTCGACGTTGTTCTTTGCCACGTAGGAGCAGCCGGGGCGGCCGGTGCCGGCAATGGAATGGCGGTTCGAGTCGAAGAGGTTGTTCTCGATCAGGGACGCCGCGGCGTCGTGGCACACGCCGTAGCCGAGTCCCTGGTACTGGCAGTGATGGATGGAGTTGTGATGGACTCGGTGGCCGGTCCCCGCGAGGAGGAGGATCCCGGCGTGCCCGAACGCGGAGATCTCGCAGTTGTCGACCTCGAGCTCGGGCTGATCGGAGACGATCCCGTCCGAGCGGGGGAACTTGTTGTAGTAGTCGCGCCCCGCGCCGCCTGTTCCGAACGCCCGGTTGTGGTGCTCGAGATACCGCTTCGGGTTCGGGCCGCGGACGCGGAGCCCCGTGATCCGCACCCCGGGACCGCCGGCCCGGATCATGCACGGCGTGTCGAGTGAATCGCTCGTCAGGATCGCGCCCTGGGTTCCGTCGCGCCCGCGCTCGCCGGCGAGCGTGACGCCGGCCGGCACCACGAGCGCGAGCTTCTCGATGTAGACGCGCGCCGTGAGGTCGATCTCGGTCTCGCCCGGAATGAAGACGACCTCTCCGGCCTTCGCCCGCGACAGCGCCTCGATCAGGGAATCGAGATCGGTCGCCGTGTGGTTCCCGCTCTTCACGATCGCCTTGTAGCCTTTTCCGCCGCCGATGGGCCCGCGGGCGTCCGGCTTCGCGCCGTGGACGGTGCCGCGGATCTCGACCCAGGTCCGCTCCTGGGGAAAAGCCGATGAACCGAGGACGAACGAGAGGACGAGCGAGAGAGTCCGAGAGCGCATGGCGAACCTCCAGCGACTGTTCCCGCGCATGATACGACAGACGGCCACGCTCCGGCGTCCGGCCGCAAGCGCCGACGGCTCTCGTGCCGGCCGGAGGTGATAACTTTCGTGTCGCCGCGTCCCGAGGTTTTGCTACCATCTCCAGCGGTCGCCCGCGTCTCGCGCGGGCGAACAGGAGAACGCGAGACCCATGGGACTCTTCGCCACACGAATCCAAGCTCTCGGGACCGAGAATGCCTTCAAGGTCGGGGTGGACATCGCGCGTGCCGAGGCGGCGGGAAAGGATGTCATCCGCCTCAACCTCGGCGAGCCGGACTTCGACAGCCCGGCGAACGTCAACCGCGTTGCCTGCCAGGAGATCGAGAAAGGGAACAGCCACTACTGCGACCCGCAGGGCCTGGCCGCCTTGCGCGAGGCGATCGCGCAGCACCTCTGCCTGACGCGAGGAATCGACGCCTCTCCCGACCGCGTGGTCGTCACGCCGGGCGCCAAGCCCCCCATCTCGTACAGCCTCCAGGCCTACGTCGAGCCGGGGGACGAGGTGGTCTATCCCAGCCCGGGCTACCCGCTCTTCGAGTCTTTCGTGGACTACGTGGGTGCCAGGCCGCGGCCGCTGCTGCTCGCTCCGGAGACCGGCTTCACCGTCCGC
>JACQVV010000408.1 GCA_016209595.1 Planctomycetota bacterium | reverse complement strand
CCTTTCCCTGCCCTAAGAGATTTCTACCGGTCCCAGCCGCCGCGGCCGCCGCGACCGCCGCCGCCGCCGCCACCGCCACCGCCGCCCGAGCGCCGGGGCTTCTCCTGAGCCTCGTCCACCTTGATCGTTCGACCGTCGAGGGATGCACCATTCATGGCATCCCGGGCCTTGCGCGCTTCGTCGTCCACCTCGAAGGAGACGAAGCCGAAGCCGCGTGAGCGCCCCGTCTCCCGATCGGTGACGACCGTGGCCTCCGACACGGCTCCATACTTCTCGAACGCTTCCTTGAGCCCGTCTGCGGTCGTGCTGTAGCTCAGGCCCCCCACGAAGAGCTTCTTCATCGAGACGTTCCTCTATCTACCTTTGACCCAGCCAGTGATCCCGGACGGCGCCGGACAACGGTGACGCTACGCGAGCGCACCGAGGATGTCAAGATGGAGGGGAAGAGTCTCCGGAGAGGGGAGGGGGGGGAGCCCCGGAGGGGGAAGGGGGAGGAAGCTGCGGAGCCGGCGAGGTCGCCGGCGTCGCGTTCCCGGAGCACGGCGTGGCGGTCGGGCCTGTTCCCGCCGCGAATTGGGGGAACGGGCGCCGCCCGCGACGCCTGCGGCGTCTCCGGCGGTGACGACGTTCGGGATGTGCCGGGTCGAGTGGCAGGCGCGGCCCCAGCCGTCCGTCGGCGCCGCTCGGCGCTTCGGCGAGGGCGAGCGCCTCGGCGCCTTGCGTCCCGGTTTGGGGCGCGAGATCGGGCGCTCCGGGCGACCCGACCGCGTCCGGTCCGCCCGGCCCGGCGGGATACCGGCCGGGCACGGCGCCCTGCGGCATCCTGTGCCTGTCGCCCTGCTCGCGCCCGCGCCGACGCCGGCGCCGGCGCTTTCCGCGCCGGGGCTCGGTCTCGCGCGTTTCCCGCGTCTCGCGGGTCCGCGTGTCGCGGGTCCGGGTCTCGCGGGTCTCTCGCTTCCTGGGCCGCACTGGCTCCTTCCCGCGGCGGCGGCGCTTCTTCCCGCGGCCGTCGACCGCGGCCTCCGCCGGAGGCCCGTTGCGGCAGATGTCGCAGGCCTGGTGGCAGTCGTCGCCCGGACGAGGCTTCTCGAAGAAGAAATGGTAAAGGAACGCCCGGCGGCAATCGCGACACCGGACGTAGCGGAACATCTCGCGGAGCTGGAGGAGGTCGGACCGCTTCTTCTTCACTCGCGCCTTCGGGTCGATCTCTCCCGGCGCGAGCGGCCGGAGGAACAGGAAGCGTTCCGGGTCGATCGAGTTCGAGGGCGCGACCGACTCGACGACACCGAGGGAGTCGAGCTCCGTCACCGCGTATTCGATCCGGGGATCGAACAGCGACTTGTGGACCAGCCGGTCGCCGATCTCCTCCAGGGAGAGAGGCTGGCGGCCGGCGGGATGGTGCTCGACGGCGTCCGCCACGCGGAAGATGAACTCCGCATCCGGGTTCGCCCACGTAATGAACTCCTGCTGGATCGCCAGGTCATCGGGATCATAGAGGGCGAGGCAGGTCGAGGGCAATCCGTCGCGTCCCGCCCGGCCGACCTCCTGGTAGTAGCTCTCGACGTTCCGAGGGATCTGAGCGTGGATGACGAAGCGGATGTCCGGCTTGTCGATCCCCATGCCGAAGGCGTTCGTGGCGAAGAGGATCTTCACCTCGCCGGTGAGGAACTTCTCCTGGACGATCTTGCGGCGGTACGGGTGCAACTTCCCGTGGTAGCGCTCGAATGGGATCTTCTTGGACAGGAACTGGTCGCCGAGCCGGTCGAGATCCGTGATCCGAGCGAAGTAGACGATCCCGCAACCGCCGGGGTGCTTGTTGAAGATCACGTCCTCGATCGCGGCGAGCTTCGCGCTGTCCCCGTAGGCGTCCTGCACGGCGAGGTAGAGATTCGGCCGCTCGATGCCGGTGTGGAAGAGCGGCATCTGTTTCTCGGACAGCCCGAGGGTCCGGCGAATGTCCCGCTGGACCCGCCGCGTCGCCGTGGCGGTGAGCGCGAGCGTCGGAGGCGTACCCAGGAGCCGGCGGATCTCCCCGACCTGGCGGTACGCGGGCCGGAAGTCGTGCCCCCACTGGCTGATGCAGTGCGCCTCGTCGACCGCGAGGAGCGAGGTCTTCACCTTCTGGCAGGCCTCGACGAAGCTCGGGTCCTGGAACCTCTCCGGGGTGACGTACAGGATCTCGTACGCGCCTTTCACGTAGGCGGCTTTCCGCGCGCCACGCTCCCGAGGCGTCAGCGAGGAGTTGATGAAGCTTGCCTGGACCCCCTTGAGCTTCAGGGCGTCGACCTGGTCTTTCATCAAGGCGATGAGGGGGGAGACGACGAGCGCCGTGCCCTCGCGGACGAGCGCGGGGAGCTGATAGCAGAGCGACTTGCCGGTGCCCGTCGGCATGACGGTCATCGCGTTCCCGCCCGTGACGAGGCGGTGGATGACGGGTTCCTGGAGGCTGCGGAACGAACCGAACCCGAACCTCGCCTGGAGGACCTCCCGGATCTTCTGGGCGAGCTCGGGGTGGATGTGGAAGCCGCTGCGCCGCTGGCGGCGGCCCCTCCGCCCGCGCCTACGGCCGCGCCAGGGCCTTCCGCCGCGCGGGGGAGGGCCCCCCCGCGGCTCGCGGTTTTCGCGATGATCGCCGGCGCCGCTGCCGCTCGCCGCCGGGGTTCCCTCGGTCCTCTGGGCGGGCTCCGCGACCGTTGCGGAGTCCGTTTCTCTATGGTCGTTCCCTATGGAGTACGGGTCCACGCCACGACCCTTCCTACTATCTTCTTCCCACGGATCCCACGGCCGCTCGGAGGCTGCGGGCAGGTCTCGGGAAGGAGCGGAATCGAATTCCCCAGGGCCCCAAGAGTCTCGGGGCGACCTGCACTTGACGGGCGAATAGTACCACAAACCCCGACTGCAAGAGAAATTCTCGTTTTTTTCGTGCCCGTGCCCGTGCCCGTGCCCGTGCCCGTGGTCCGTGATCGTGATCGTGCCGCGCGCGGGGGCCCTGCGACCTCGGCAGCGTCCGGACCCGTTTCCCGTAGGCGACGGCCTCGCCGCCCTCCACGACCTGGCAGATCGACCTGTGCTCCTCGACCGAAAGGACCTGGACCTTCCCTTGCGTCACCTCCACCAGCTCTCGAACCGCGCCCCGGACCTCATCGCGGCGCAGTTCGTAGTGAAAGACCGCGAGATGGCGGCCGGGGATGAGGCCGTCCGCGGAGCCCAGATTCACGGCCACACGGTCCTCGCCGAGCGCCTCCTCCACGAAGCCGTAGACGGGGATGGCGTCGAGCGCCGTGTCCGCTTCCGCATAGGCGCCGAACCGTTCCGCGCGGTCCCCCAGACGGCGCCAGAGGACGACGGAGTCGCGGGAGGCGAGCGCGAGGAAATCGAGGCGCCCGGGGGCGAGAATCCGGGCGATGTCCGCCGCGGCAGCGGGGAGCGGATCGAGATTCGTCCCCGCGGGGAGCCGGTGGGCGAGCTCGTCCCGGGTGATGAGGACACAGCGAGGATCTCCCGCGAAGCGGCGCGCCGCTCCCTCGGCCGCCACGTCCTCTCCTGCGGCCGCCGGGAGGCAGGCGATCCGGACCGGCTCGCTCTTCAGCCAGATGAGCCGGCGCACGCTGTCGTAGTCGGAGTCCCTCGCCTCCCTCCAGCCGCCGAACCCCCGGTACAGGCTGGCGAGCGCCTTCCCGACCTTGCCGCTCGCGTCGAGGGAAAGCAGCGCTTCCTGGACCCGTTGCCGGTACGGCGTCTCGACATGGGCGACGAACGCGTCGAACGGGATCGGCTCGGTCTGGTCGAGGACCCGAAGCTCGGTCGGGATGTCCACCAGGTTCGTCGCCGCGGCGTCCACCTCGCCCGAGAGGACCGCCTCCCGCACCCGGTCGTGGCTGCCGAAGAACTCGCGGGGTCCCAGGAACCGCTCTGGATCGAATCCTCGTTCCAGGAGGAGCGCGTTCGCGTAGATGTAGCCGCTCGAACTGAACCGATCGACGTATCCGAACGGGTGGCCGGCCAGGTCGGCGAGCTTCCGGATCCCGGAGCTCCGCCGGACCACGATCACCCCACGGTAGTGGGTCTCCCCCCATGCGCTGAAGGTCGCGAGCGGCTCTACCTTTCCGGTCCGGCTCGCCTCGACGTAGCTCGTGGCGGGGAGGACCGCGAGGTCCACCCGGTGCTCGGTGACGCGATGGACGAGGTCCTCGTAGCTCGCGCCGATCCGGTACTCGACCGATCCGCCGATGGCGCGGCTCAGATAGCGGGCGAACGGTCCGAAGGCCCCGGCGATTCGCTCCTCGCTGTCGAAGGGCGCGATGCCCAGGACGAGCCGGGGGCGGTCGACACGCGACGTGTCGAACCAGCGGACAAGCCCGAGGGTCGCCACGAGGAGCAAGGCCGCGCCGATCCCCGCGGGTACGGGTGAGCGCGTCTCCCTGAAGCCTCGCGGGCGCGCCTTCACCTTCTTCCCCGAGAGGTAGCGTTCCAGGTCCTTCGCGAGCTCCGCCGCACCCGCGTAGCGGTCGGCCTTCTTCTTGGCGAGCGCCTTGAGGCAGACCATCCGCGCTTGCCTGTCTAGGCCGGAGGCGAACTGGATCGGATCGGGGACCGGCTGGTTCGCGATCCGCGCGAAGACGTCGACCGTCGAATCCCCCTCGAAAGGGGAGTGGCCGGTGAGCAGGAAGAAAAGCACCGCGCCCAGCGAATAGAGGTCGCTTCGCTCGTCGACCACGCTCGAGTCGCCGGCGGCCTGCTCCGGGCTCATGAACTGCGGGGTCCCCAGGATCGTGCCCGCCGTCGTGAGCTCGGT
>JACQVV010000037.1 GCA_016209595.1 Planctomycetota bacterium | reverse complement strand
TGGGCCGGAACCGGATGTACGGCCTCGGCTGGCGCTGGCCGAAGGCGCTCTCGAACATCTGGCTCCAGAACGTAGGGTTCCTCGCCCTCTGCACCTTCAGCGTCGCCCTCCTCACCCGGCCGATCGTGAGCGTCTTCGTCCTCGGGGGCCTCTTCGTCCTGGCGACCGTCCTGCACCTCATCTACCGCCAGCGGGCCTTCTGCAACTACGTCTGCCCGGTGAGCGGGTTCCTGAGCCTCTACTCCATGACCTCCATGGTCGAGGTCCGGGCGAAGGACGCGCAGGTCTGCGCGAAGTGCAAGGACAAGGGTTGCCTCGCCGGCAGCGAGAAGGGCTGGGGCTGCCCGTGGCTCATGTACCCGAGCAAGCTCGACCGCAACAACTACTGCGGCCTCTGCATGGAGTGCGTGAAGACCTGCCCCTACGACAACATGACGGTGCGGGCGAGGCCCTTCTGCTCGGACACGCGGATCAAGGGGTACGACGAGGCCTTCAAGGCCTTCATCATGGTCACCCTCGCACTCGCCTACTCGGTCACGCTCCTCGGCCCGTTCGGAACGGTCAAGGACTGGGCCAATGCCTCGGAGACCGGCCAGTGGGGCGGGTTCGCGATCTATGCCGCCGCGCTCTGGGCCTCGGCGCTCCTCTTCCTCCCCGGCCTCTTCTACGCCGCGGTCCGGCTCGGCCGGCGCCTCGCCGGAGAGACGAAGGTGGCGGTGCGGGAGCTCTTCCTCGGATGGAGCTACGTCTTCGTCCCTCTCGGGCTCCTCGCCTGGATCGCGTTCAGCGTCCCCCTCGTCTTCGTCAACGGCTCCTACATCGTGTCGGTCATCTCGGACCCCATGGGCCGCGGGTGGGACCTCTTCGAGACGGCCCACTTCCCATGGACGCCCTTCTATCCGGAGGCCGTGGCCTACATTCAGGTCCCCCTCATCATGATCGGGCTCTATTTCGCTCTGCGGGCGGGGCATCGCTTCGCCCGGGAGACGTTCGGGGAGGGGGCGCGGGCCGTGCGCGCGTTCGCGCCGGTCGCGGCGCTCGTCCTCCTTCTGGCTTGCGGGTTCCTCAGGCTCTTCGTGGGGTAGCGCGATGCTCTCGACAAGGACCGAATGGCTCGCGGCCGCGCTCGTGCTGCTCATCCTTCTCGTCGTCCCCGCCTGGCTCCTCAAGGCCGAGTCGAGGGCGGCTCACGTCGGCGGCATCGAGAACCCGCACGTGATCACGCTGACGGCGATCGCGGACGGCGGGATCTGGACCGAGGAGGATGTCGTCGGCCATTCTTACTGGCGCCGGCGTCCGAAGCCCGCGCGGCCGGTCGTCCGGGTCGGCGAGACGGTCGTGATCCGCCTCAAGAGCGCCGATGTCCGGCACAGCTTTTCGATCCCCGACCTCGAGGTCGGCCCGGTCTCGGTGGAGCCGGGCCACGTCTCCGAGGTCCGCTTCGTGCCCCGGGAGCCCGGGGAGTACCTGACCCAGTGCTCCACGCGGTGCGGGCCGTGCCACGAGGAGATGCTCGGGACGATCGTCGTCCTCGGGCCCGGACAAACGCTGGCAGATCATCCCGGCGGCCTCATCCCGCCGCGAAAGAAGTGCCACCTGGGAGACCAGCCATGAAAACCCACGGAGACCGGATTCTCGGGTTTCTTTGCGCGCCGATCGTCACCGTGCTGCTCGCCGGCTGCCCGGCGGGCGACGCCGCCGGGGGCAAGGCGGCGTCACCGCTGCCCGCGCAGGCCGCCTCGAGCCCTCCCCCCGCGAGCGCCGCGCCGAGCACGCCGGCCGGCGGGTACCGCGTCGTCGAGGTCGCGAAGGGCGCGATCCTCCGCGGCGCCGTCCGGTACGCCGGGACGCCGCCCCCGCGGCCTCCACTGGCCGTCGACCACGACCGCGAGACATGCGCCGGGCACGACCTCCTCTCGGAGGAGCTCATCGTGTCGCCGGACGGGAAGGTCCGGAACGCCGTCGTCTGGCTCGAAGGCGTCCGCGAAGGCAAGGCCTGGCCCGAGGGCGAGTCGCTCCTGGACCAGGAGGGCTGCGTCTACCGGCCGCACGTGACCGCGGTCGGGGCCGGACGCCCCGTGAAGTTCGTGAACAGCGACCCGGTGATCCACAACGTCAACACGTTCCCGAGGGAGAACCCGCCCCTCAACGTGTCGCTCCTCGCCAAGGGGATGGGGCGGCCCGTCACCCGGACGTTGAAGCTCCCCGACGAGGTCAAGGTCACCTGCGACGCCCACAAGTGGATGAGCGCCTGGATCATCGTGCGGGACAGCCCCTACTTCGCCGTGACGGGGGACGACGGGAGCTATGCCCTGGAGCAGGTCCCCCCCGGGCGCTACACCCTGGTCGCATGGCACGAGGCGCTCGGCCGCGTCGAGAGGAGCGTCGAGGTCGGCGCCGGCGCGACGCGCACGGAAGACTTCGATCTCAAGCCCCGCTGAGAGGCGTTGGGCCAACGGGAGGATCCAGCATGAAACGCGTCGCTCTCTGGGCAGTTGCCGTCTCGGGGCTCGGGCTCGCCTTCTTCACGGGGAGCGAGGCCGCCGGCGGAGGGGGGACCGGCACCGTGAAGGGGGTCCTCAAGAGCCCCTACGTGCGGCTCGCCGAGGGCGTCGCCTTCATCGAGCGCGTGGACGGCTTGAAGTTCGAGCCGCCGCCGAAGAACCCGGTGATGGACCAGAAGAACAAGATCTTCACCCCGCACCTCCTCCCCGTCCTGGCCGGCACGACCGTCGACTTCCCCAACACCGACGACGTGCGGCACAGCGTGTTCAGCCGCCCCGGCTCGAAGAGCCCGTTCAACCTCGGCCAGTACGATGCGGGCGTCGTGAAGCAGGTGAAGTTCGAGGAGGTCGGCGTCACGCACCTCGGCTGCAACATCCACTCGGAGATGAGCGGCTACATCGTCGTCTGCCAGAACCCCTACTTCGCGGTGACGGACAGGAAGGGGGAGTTCACGATCCCGGACGTCCCGGCGGGCAGCTTCAAGCTCACGTTCTTCCACGAGAAGATCCAGGCCGTGGCCCTCGACGTGACGGTCGAGGCCGGAAAGGAGACGTCCGTCGAGTTCGCGAACCTCAAGCGGAAGTGAGTGGAGCGCACGGCATGGGCGCCCCCGGTGAGGTTCGACGGCATCTCCTGGTCTCGCTCGGGAAGGTAGGCCTCCTTCTCGGCCTCGCGGCCATCCTCGTCCTCGCCGTTCTCCCCCGGTTGCGGGCCCCGTACGGGGCGACGCCGCTCGTGGAGCCCCGGACGGTGGTGTGGCTCGTCATGGAGCTCCACCTCATGTTCGCCGCCTTCGTCCTCGGCGTCCCGATCTTCGCCATGATCGTCGAGATCGTCGGCGCCGCGACGGGGGACGAGAGGTACGACCGCCTCGCCTTCGAGTTCACCCGGCTCCTGGCGCTCGCCTTCACCGCGACGGCGGTCCTGGGCGTCTTGGGCCTCGCGGCGCTCGTCCTCCTCTATCCCAGGTTCATGACGTACCTCGGCGGCATCTTCCGGCCGACCTTCTTGCCCTACGCGGCGCTGATCGTCCTCGACGCCCTCCTCCTCGTCATCTACTACACCGCCTGGGACGCGATGAGAGGGCGCCTCAAGTGGCTGCACATAGGCGTGGGGGCGCTCCTCAACCTCGCCGGCACCGCGCTCATGTGCATCGCCAACGCCTGGGCGACCTTCATGATGAGCCCGGCGGGCGTGACCGAGCAGGGCGCGCTCGTCTCGCTCTCGCAGGCGATCCAGAACCCGCTCTGGTGGCCGATCAACGTCCACCGGATCATCGCCAATGTCGCCTTCGGCGGCGCCATCGCGGCGGCCTACGCGGCGATCCGCTTCCTCTCCGCGCGGTCCGACGAGGAGCGCGCGCACTACGACTGGATGGGCTACGTCGGCAACTTCGTCGCCATGTGGGCGCTCATCCCGCTCCCCTTCGCGGGCTACTGGCTCGGGAAGGAGATCTACGCCTTCAGCGCCCAGATGGGCACGAGCCTCATGGGCGGCGCCTTCTCGTGGCTCTTCATCATCCAGGCGG
>JACQVV010000381.1 GCA_016209595.1 Planctomycetota bacterium | reverse complement strand
GTCCACGGCGGCGGCGTGGTCGGCAGGGCCGGCGGCGACCATTGAACCCGGGGGAGGGAGGTCGGGGGGTGTCAGGCCCAATCCGGCGCCGGAGTACCGGACCCCGGGGGCGTCCCCTCCTCGCGCCGGGTCGTTCTCCGCCCTCGGCGTGTCGCCGTCCCAGCCGGCGCGCCCGGCTCCCATCCGGTCAGGCAGGAACAGGATGAGGGCGAGGAGAACAATTCCCGCGGCGGCGGCCGTCGCGAGCGGCAGGCGGAAGACGGGGAAGCGGAAACCGGGGGTCCGGGCGCCCCGCCCGAGCCACTTTGCCTGGACCCGCAGGATCGAGACGAGGGCGGCCGGGTCGAGGAGCTTCCGCGCGATCAGAATCTCGCCGATCCTCTTCTTGATTCCGAGTCCGGCGAGATCCTTCTGGATCCGGAGGCTCTCCTCGACGGCTTGCGGAGGGACGAGCTGGTTGAGGAGGATGAGCTCGCCGAGCAGGACGGACTCCTTGCCCCCGATGGCGTCTCGGAAAGCCAGGAAATCCTGGTGCTCGTCCGGTCGCATCCGGCTCTGGATCTCCAGAAGATCCTCGACCTCGTCGCGCGCGAGGTAGCCCTTGTCGAGGAGGATCTCGCCGAGCGGCTCCTCGATCCCCCAGCCCTTCATCTTCTTCTGGATCGCCAGGCAGTCCTCGACCTCTTCCGGAGTGACCAGCCGGTTCTTGATCGCGATCTGCCCGAAGAACTCGACGTGCGGATTCATGGCGCTTCCCTCACTTCGCGACCGAGAACTCGAGGGCGTCCGACCAGGGGCTCACGATGTCCCCATCGGCCGAGACGGCCCTCACCCACCAGAGGTATCTCTTCCCGGGCGCGAGGCCCGGAAGAGCGATCGAGCTCTCCGCGAGGTCGGCACGCGAGACGACGTCGAGCGCTCCTTCCTTCTCGCTCACGCGAAGCTCGTAGTGGTGCGCCCCCGGCACCGGCGACCACTCGAAGAGGACGGTCGCGGTCTGGTCCACTTCCCCGGCGGGGGCTCGTCCGACGGGGGCTGGTGGCCCCTCGCCGGAGACGGAGAACTCCTGGCGGGCGCTCCAGGGCGACTCGATCCGGTTCCCGTCCTCGACGCGGTAGCCGCGCACCCACCAGGAGTAGGCCTTCCCGGGGAGGAAGGGCGACTCCGAGAGGTATTCCGTTTCCGTGACGGTCCTCTCCAGGACGATCGCGTCGACTCCCGCCTCGAGGACCTTGAGCTCGTAGTGCGTCGCGCCGTCCACCGCGGGCCAGCTGAACAGCGGCCGGGTCCGGTCGGTCTCGCCCGCCGGCGAGTAGGCTCCAGTGGTCGCGGCGAGCGACGTCGCCACCACGAGGTCGTCGAGATACCAGCCCCGGAAGGCGTTGAACTGCCAGTCGAGCGTGTTGAAGGAGAACCGGAGCCTCGCCGTCTGGCCCGCGTAGCCCGAGATCGAGAGACTCACCTGACGCCACGCGGACGAGTTGTCGGAGGACTGGAGGAGGTTGGTCCAGGTGGCGCCGCCGTCGGTCGAGATCTGGACGAACCGGACATCGAAGACCGTCCCGCCCTCGGTTGCCTCCCAGCTCCAGTAGGTGAGCCGGCCGTTCGACGGGACCTGGAACGGAGGGGACGTGAGGGTGCCCTGGTTCGCCGCCCCGTCGTCGTAGTTCCCGCTCGCGTCGCGGCCGTACCACCAGGAGCGGGTCCCGCCGTGGACCTGGACGAACGGGCTCGACCCCTGGGTCACCACGTGCCAGAAGCCCGTCCCCGCCCAGCCGTTCGCGCCCGCCTCGACCGTCTCGGAGAGGCCCGAGGTGAGGATGTCGAAGTCCATCGAGGCGGACCAGGGGCTCGCCAGACCGTTCGCCCATGCCCGCGCCCACCATCGATACTGCCTGCCGCTCACCAGGCCCGAAGTCGCCTGGAACGTTGTCCCGGCGATCCCGCTCTGGGAGATGACGTTCGTGGCTCCGCCGATCTCGTCCGCGCGGAGCTCGTAGCTCGCGGCCCCGGCGACCGCCTGCCAGGAAAAGTTGACCGGAAGCGCGGTCACGCGGCCCTGAGGGGCGACGAGGACCGGCGCGGCGAGTTGCGGGCTGACGTAGACCGTGAAGGGGAACGTGTTCGACCAGACACCGTAGGTCGGGCCGTTCCAGGCCCGGACCCAGACGTTGTAGGAGTTGTTGGGGAAGTCGACAGGCGAGGTGAAGGAGGTTCCCGTGATCCCCTGCTGCTGGAAGAAAGGTGTGCTGGAGCCCTGGACGTGCGAGAGGAGCTCGTAATGCGTCGCGTTCGATGCGGCGGTCCAGGAGAAGTTCGGCCGCTTGGTGGCGATCGTGCCGGTGGGGGATGTGATCGCGCTCATGCCGGGGGTGCCGGCGTAGACGGTCTGGAACTGGAGCGCGGCCGACCACGCGCTCGTGACCGTGCCGTTTGTCGCCCGGACGAACCACCTGTAGGTCGCCCCTATCCGGAGCGCGGCTCCACCCGAGTACGTGGTTCCGCTGATGCCACTCGCCTGGACCACGCCGGTCGCGCCGTTCACCTCGTCCACCCGGATCTCGTAGCTCGTCGCCCCCGCCGCGGCGGACCAGGAGTAGGTCGGAGAGGCCGAGGTCGTGGTTCCGGAAGGAGAAGCTCCCACGGGCGTGCCGACTCCACCGGGGGGGAGGGCGTTGGTGGGAACCGTGAACGAGCCCGTGTTCGACCAGGGCCCCGCGGTGCTCCCGACCCAGGCCCGCACCCACCACTTGTAGTCGGCCCCGGAGGGCAGGTCGGCGCCAGGCGTGTAGCTCGTCCCGGTGAGCCCGGTCTGGTAGACGATCTTCGACTGGACGAGGTAGCGGTCGACCCAGAGCTCGTAGGTCGTGCCGTTCGCGTTCGACCAGGTGAAGGAGGGGCGCGTCGTGGCGATCGTTCCGGTCGGGGCCAGGAGCGAGGGCATCCCCGGGGGGGGTGGCGCGGGTATGTTGAAGAAGACCGTGTTGCTCCATGGACCGGACTGGCCGCCGTTCCAGGCGCGGACCCACCAGGCGTACGTGGATCCGACCGGGAGGTCGATCATGGGCGTGTAGCTCGTGCCGGAGATCCCCGTCTGGTACACGATCTTCGACTGGACGCCGTAGCGGTCGACCCAGAGCTCGTAGTTCGTCGCGTTCGCCGCGGCCGTCCAGGAGAAGGTCGGCCTCTGGTTCGTCACGGTCCCCGTCGGTGCGATCTGACTCGACTGCCCGGGCTGGACGGCGCCGATCGTGAACGAGGCCTGAGCCGACCAGGCGCCGGCGGTCGCTCCGTTGTATGCCCGGACCCACCAGTTGTAAGAGTACCCGGAAGGGAACGCGCTCCCGGGCGTGTAGGCCGTTCCCGCGATCCCGCCTTGCAGGATGTAGTTCGCCGCGCCTCCGACCTGATCCACGCGGAGCTCGTAGCTCGTCGCGTTCGCCGCCACGGACCAGGAGAAAGCCGGCGGATTCGTCGCGGGCGTGCCCGTCGGCGCAATCGTGGAAGGAACGCCCGGCCCGTTCCCCTGGATGGTGAAGCTCGTCGAAGCGGACCAGCTTCCCACCGCCCCCCCGTTCCGGGCACGGACGAACCAGGCGTAGGAGCTCCCGGCGGGAAGGGCCGTGGCGTGCTGGTAGCTCGTCCCGACGATCGCGTTCACCGAGATGATCCCGGAGGCCCCGCCGGACTGATTGACGAGGAGGTCGTAGCTCGTCGCGTTCGCGGCCGCGTTCCAGGAGAAGGTCGGAGTCCCGGTCGAGATCGTCCCGGTCGGCGCGATCGTCGTCGGCGTTCCCAGCACGGTGGTCGAGAAGCTGAACGAGACCGTGTTCGACCAGAGGCCGCTCTTCGTCCCGTTCCACCCCCTGACCCACCAGTAGTAGCTAAAGCCCGCGGGGAGGGGGTTGGCCGGCGTGAAGGTCGTGCCCTGGATGTTCGTCTGGGTGACGATGTTCGCCTGACCGTTGATCTGGTTTACGAGGATCTCGTATTTGGTGGCGTTCGCCGCCGCGTTCCAGGTGAGGACCGGTGGGTTCACGGACGTCGGCCCGATGGGCGAGATCTGGCTCGGCATGCCCGGGGTCGGGGCCGAGATGGTGAACTGGAAGGTGTTCGACCAAGGGCCAGTGCCGGCGGCGTTCCTCGCGCGCACCCACCAGTAGTACGACGCCTCGCCCGGGAGCGGTGTCACCGTGCTGTAGGAAGTCGTCGCGATATTCTGCACGCTCAGGATCGGGTTGGGTTGCCCGCTCGGATGCACGAGGAGCTCGTAGCTCGTCGCGCCGGAGACCGCGTTCCAGGTGTAGGTCGGAGTCGTCGAGGAGATCGTGCCGCTCGGCGCGATCTGCGAGGCCATGCCGGGGGCAGAGCCCGTGCCCGACGGGTACTGCGCGGCGGCGCCGCTAATGTCATCGGCGGTCGGCGAGCGCTTGACGACCCCGGCCCCGACCGACGGATACATGACCGCGCCGGCCACGTTCGAGTGGCCAAGACCGAGGGCGTGGCCGAACTCGTGGAGAGCGACGGTCTGGATGTCGAACTGGTTCGAGGCCGGGTTCGCCGACCAGTTGTGGGTCCCGTTGAAAATCATGTCGAAGTGGACGGCCGTGCTCCCCGAGTACCAGCTCCAGGTGACGGCGAGCGTGCTCGCCGACATCCCCGAGCCATCGGCCTGCCAGTAGACCGCGTGGACGCCGTCCCCTGACGTGTACGTCGCGATCGAGGTCGACCCCTGGTAATTAAATGAGAAGGCGACCTGGGCAAGACTACCCCATGTCGCCGCGCCCGCCTGGCAGGAGGAGGAGAATCCGGCTGGAGCGCCGTTTGGATTCACCCGGTACGGGACGGGGATGGCCGACGAGGGCCACTTGAAAGGTTGCAGCTGGTAGGCCGTTGCCGAGTGGCTCCCCAGCGCGACGACAGCCCATGCGAGGACGACAGCTCCCGTTCTTTTCATCGCCCGTACCCCCTCTCTCCGATCGCGCCCACACCGGCGGCCACAAGATTATGGTTCGCAAAGCGCCCGGCGGCAAGCCGCGCCTCCCGTGGATATACGGAGGCGAGGTTCTCGTTCGCAGGGACGCTTCATTTCCTGTCGCCCTTGGCAGTAGGATGTCCGGCTTCGAGTAGCGGTCGAAAGGACGGTCTTCGGGCCGCGGTACACGGAGAGCGGAGCACGAGGATGGCAGGGGAAGAAGCTGGACCGACGATCGAGGGGCCTTCCCTCGCCCTGGTCCCCTTCGGCGATCGATCGATTACCGAAGAGTACCTTGGCTGGCTGAACGATCCCGATCTCATGCGGTACTCCCAGCAGCGCTTCCGGCGCCACACGGCGGAGAGCTGCCGCGAGTACCTCAGGAGCTTCCAGGGGAGTCCGAACTTCTTCTGGTCCGTGATCCGCCGCGCGGACTCGCTCGCGGTCGGGACCATGACCGCATACGTGGAGCCCGAGCACGGGTGCGCGGACATCGGGATCCTGATCGGCCACCCCGGCATCCGCGGCCACGGCGGCGGGCGCGAAGCCTGGGGGCTGGGCATGGCATTCCTCTTCGAGCATCGCGGGATGCGCAAGGTGACGGGCGGGACGGTCGCGGCGAACGTCCCGATGGTCCGGATCTTCCTCCACTGGGGCATGCGGCTCGAGGGGATACGCCGGGATCAGCAGCTGATCGACGGCTGTCCGACCGATGTCCTCCTCTTCGGGACGCTCGCCGGAGAGTGGACTCCCGGACGCGCGACCCGGCCCAAGGCGCCGGTGCGGCCGTGATCCGCGCGTTTGTCCAGGCCCGCATGAGCTCCCGTCGCTTCCCGGGCAAGGTCCTCGCCCCTCTCGCCGGAAGGCCTCTCCTCGCCCACCTGGTCGATCGGATCTCGCGGGCCCTTCCGCTCGAGCGCGTCGTGATCGCGACGAGTGCCGAGGGCTCCGACGACCCGCTCGACGCCTACGCCCGCCTCCTCGGGGTCACGGTCTTCCGGGGGGAACTCGAAAACGTCTTCTCCCGGTTCAGAGCCTGCCTCGCCCTCCACCCTTGCGAGGCGTTCTTCCGCGTTTGTGCCGACAGCCCGCTCCTCGATCCAGAACTGTTCGGGCGCTTCCTGGAGGTCCGGGCGCCGCGAGGGTACGACCTGGTGACGAACGTGTTCCCGCGCACGTTCCCGAAGGGGACGAGCCTCGAGCTCGTCCGGTCGGAGACGTTCGCCTCGATCGACGTGGGCCGGCTCACCCCGGAGCAGGCCGAGCACGTGACAAAGGTCTACTACGACGAGCCGGCGCGCTTTTCGATCGCGAACGTCGAGTCGAACGATCCCGCGAACGCGGGCGAGGACATCGCGATCGACACGATCGAGGACCTCCGCCGCATCGAGGGACGCGTGGCGGGACGGCGATGAAAGCGCGGACCGCGGCACTCGGCGTGGCGGTCGTGGGGCTCGGGGTCGGCGAAGAGCACGCTCGCGCCTACGCCCGGACCGGGGCCTGCGAGCTCCGCTGGCTCTTCGACCTCGATCCCGAGAAGTCGCGGCGCCTGGCCGGCGAGATCCGCTCGAAGGGGGTGGCGCGGGGGTTCGAGGAGATCCTGGGCGACCCGGCGACGCACGTCGTCTCGATCGCGTCCTACGACAACGCCCACGCGGAACAGGTGATCGCCGCCCTGCGGGCCGGGAAACACGTCTTCGTCGAGAAACCCCTCTGCCGGTCGCCGGGGGAGCTCGCCGCCATCCGCGAGGCCTGGCGGGAGGCGGGTTCCCCACACCTCGCGTCGAACCTGGTGCTCCGGGGGGCGCCCCTCTACAGGTGGCTCAAGGAGACGGCGGATGCGGGAGAACTCGGTCGGATCTACGCCTTCGACGGGGACTATCTCTACGGCCGGATCGAGAAGATCACCGAGGGCTGGCGAAAGGACGTCGAGGACTACTCCGTGATCCAGGGAGGCGGGGTGCATCTCGTCGACCTCATGCTCTGGATCTGCGGGGAGCGGCCCCGGTCCGTGACCGCCGCGGGAAACCGGATCGCCACGGAGGGGACGCGCTTCCGGTATCGGGACTTCGTCGCGGCGACCTACGCGTTTGCCTCCGGCCTCGTGGGCCGGATCACGGCGAACTTCGGGTGCGTCCATCGCCACCAGCACGTGGTCCGCGTCTTCGGGACGAGAGCGACGTTCCTGTTCGACGATCGAGGCGCCCGGCTCCACACCCGTCGGGAGCCGGAAGCCGAATCGGCCTCGATCGGGCACGCGCCGCTACCTGCCTCCAAGGGGATCCTGATCCCGGATTTCGTCCGGGGGATACTCGACGGTCGCGACCCGCGCGCCGCGGCCGAACGTGAGTTCCGTGTCGTCGAGGCCTGCCTCGCGGCGGATCGGGCGCTCGCGGCGGGAACGCCTGTCGAAGTGGAGGGACCGTGACCCCGAGGCGCGAGATCCCGTTCGCGAGGCCCTGGATCACCGACGAGGACCGCCGGGCCGTTGCGCGTGTTCTCGAAGGTCCGATCCTCGCCCACGGACCGGAAGGCAAGGCGTTCGAGGCGGAGTTCGCCGCGTTTCTTGGGGACGGAGCGCACTGCGTCAGCGTGAGCTCGTGCATGGCCGCGCTCCACCTCGCCTACGTTCATCTGGGAATCGGTCCCGGCAACGAGGTGATCGTCCCGGCCTTGACGCACGTTGCGACGGCGCACGCGGTCGAGTGGGTCGGGGCGCGGCCGGTCTTCGCCGACTGCGACCCGGCCACGGGAAACCTCACGGCCGACCGGATCGAGCGGTGTGTCACGCCCCGGACCCGGGCGATCTCGGTGGTCCACTTCGCCGGGATCCCGTGCACGATGCCCGCAATCGTCGATCTCGCGCGCGATCGGGGGCTTGCCGTGGTGGAGGACTGCGCGCTTGCCGTCGGAGCCCGCTACGACGGCCGTCACGTAGGCCTCTTCGGCGACGCGGGGTGTTTCTCTTTCTATCCCGTGAAGCACCTGACGACCGGCGAGGGAGGGATGTTCGTCTCGCGCCACGCGGGCGCGGCCGAGAAGGTCGCACGGCTTCGGGCCTTCGGGGTGGACAGGAGCCACTCCGAGCGGAAGATCCCCGGGATGTACGACGTTCCCTCTCTCGGTCTCAACTACCGGATGGCGGAGATCCCCGCGGCCCTGGGGCGCTCCCAGCTCGCCCGCGCCCCGGAGATTCTCGCCCGGCGGGAGAAGAACTTCCGGCGGCTCCAGGAGGGGCTCGCGGGGCTCCCGGGTGTTTGCGTGCTCGACGCCGTGGACCCGCGCGCCCGGTCGAGTTTCTACTGCCTGTCCGTCCTTCTGGACTCCACGGACCCGGGACGCCGCGACGGAGTCGTTTCGGCGCTGGCCGCGGCGGGGATAGGAACGAGCGTCTACTACCCCAAGCCGGTCCCGCGGATGCGCTATTATCGGGACCGCTACGGATACGACGAGGGCGCGTTCCCTGTCGCGGCCCGGATCGCCGACCGGTCCGTGGCACTTCCCGTCGGTCCTCACCTGGCGGAGGAGGATATCGCGTACATGATCGAGACGCTTCGGAAGGAGCTGGAGGCGCGTTCGTGACGGACGCGCTTCGGGGACGGCGGGTCGCTCTCGTCGGAGGCGCGGGCTTCATCGGCCACAACCTGGCCCTGGCCCTGGCTGGACGCGGAGCGGCCGTCCACGTCATCGACAGCCTCCAGGTCAACAACCTGGTGGCGATCGCGGCCAAGATGCCCGAACTCGTGAACCGGGATCTCTATCTCCGGATCTGCCAGGAGCGGCTCGACCTCATGCATCGGGCCGGAGTGGAACTCCACCCCGTGGACGCCCGGGAGTACCACATGCTGGGGCACCTCTTCACGCACGAAATCCAGCCCCAGGTCATCGTCCACCTCGCCGCGGTGGCGCACGCGGGGAAGTCGAACAAGGACCCCTTCAGCACGTTCGACCACAGCCTGCGGACGCTGGAGAACGCCCTCGACCACGCCCGCGGGAACGCCGAGCACTTCATCTACCTCTCCTCGAGCATGGTCTACGGCAACTTCCGGACCGCGGCGGTGGACGAAGACCATCCGCTCGAGCCACTGGGGATTTACGGCGCGCTCAAGCTCGCCGGCGAGAAGATCGTGATCGCCTACCAGCAGGTCTTCAGTCTGCCCTACACGATCATCCGTCCCTCGGCTCTTTACGGGCCCCGCTGCGTCTCCCGGAGGGTCGGCCAGGTCTTCATCGAGAACGCCCTGAACGGTTCCAAGCTCCAGGTGACCGGGAACGGGAGCGAGGAGCTCGACTTCACCTACGTGGATGACCTCGTCGATGGCGTCCTCCTCGCGATCGAGAAGACCGAGGCGCGAAACCAAATCTTCAACATGACTTTCGGCCGCTCGCGCAAGGTCGCCGAGATGCTCGAGATCGTGCTCAAGCATTTCCCGGATGCGAAGGTCGATCGGGTCGAACGGGACGCGCTCATGCCGGTCCGCGGCACCCTCAAGATCGACCGGGCGGCCCGGCTCCTCGGCTACTCTCCGCGGTTCCCCCTGGAGGTCGGATTCCCCAGGTATATCGACTGGTACAGGAGCCTCACCGGCGGTGAGCCACCGCGCGTGAGATGAGCGCCCTCACGATCGATCGGGACGCGTGGCTCTCGACCACGATGGGCCGCGAGGTCTTTCGCATGGAGGTTGCCGCGCGAGAGGCCGGGCGCGGGTTGACGGGCGCCGAACTCGGGGAACTGGAGGTCCACGCGAGGCGCGGCGGTCCCGCCATGTACTTCGCGAAGGTCGGCACCCAGGACGTGGGAATCGTCCGGGACCTCTCGCGGGCGGGATTCTACGTCGTGGACGTCTCCGTGACGTTCGCCCTGGAAGCGGGGGCCATGCTACCGGCGGGGCGACTCGCGGCGGACATCGGCGTCTCCCAGGCCCGGCGGGAAGAAGCGGAAGCGGTGCTCGCCATTGCGGGGTCCTGCTTCCGGTACTCGCGCTTCCATCAGGACCCAGCCCTTCCCAGAGAGCTGGCCGATCGCGTGAAGAGGGAGTGGATCGCGAACTACGTCCGCGGGGCGAGGGGGGACGCGCTCCTCGCGGGCCGGTCCGGTTCGATCCCGGCGGGATTCCTCGCCGCCCTCCGGACGCGCGAGGACTCGCGCGAGGTCGCGGTGATCGACCTCGTGGGCGTGGACCCGCGACATCAGGGGCGGGGTGTGGGCCGCGCGCTCGTCGACGCCTTCCTGGCGCGATACTCCGGGAGCTGCCATCTCTTCCGCGTCGGGACGCAGGCCGCGAACGTCCCGTCGATCCGTCTCTACGAGGGCGCGGGTTTTCGCGTGGAGCGCTGCCAGTACGTCCTGCACCGGCACGTGGGGGCGAAGGCGTGACCGGACCCCTCCTTCCCGCGGACGGTCGCGTCCTCGTCGTCGCCGAGATCGGCAACAACCACGAAGGGGACTTCGATCTGGCCGGCGAGCTCGTCCGGCTCGCCGCGCGTTCCGGTGCGGACGCGGTCAAATTCCAGACTTTCCGAACCGAACACTACGTCTCCCGAGCCGACGAGACCCGGTTCCGGCGTCTGAAGGGGTTCGAGCTCCCTCCGTCCCGCCTCGCGGAGCTCGCTTCCCTCGCGCGGGACGAGGGGCTTCTCTTCCTTTCGACGCCCTTCGACATGGGGAGCGCGGCGATCCTGGAAGGCGTCGTCGATGCCTACAAGATCGCCTCGGGGGACCTCGACTTCCTCCCCCTCCTCGACCGGGTCGCCCGATCCGGCAAGCCCGTGGTCCTCTCGACCGGCGCGAGCGACCTGGCGAGGGTCGAACGCGGGGTAGAGTTCGTCCACGAACGTCAGCGCGCCGGCTCGGAGCTCGCCGTCCTTCACTGTGTATCGAGCTACCCGGTCCCCGCCGAGGAGGCAAACCTCCGCTCGATCCCCTTCCTCGCCGGACGGCTCGGCGTGCCCATCGGCTACTCCGACCACACGATCGGGATCGACGCCGCGGTTCTCGCCGTGGCGCTCGGTGCCCGGATTGTCGAGAAGCACTTCACGATCGCCAAGGACCACTCCGACTTCCGCGACCACCAGCTCTCGGCCGACCCTGCTGAGATGAAGTCGCTGGTGGAGAAGGTCCGGCTCGCCATACGGATGCTGGGGGAGTCCGCAAAGGCCGTGCAACCGAGCGAGCGGGGCTCCGTCGATCTCATCCGCCGTTCCATCGTGGCGGCGGGCGACCTCCCTCTCGGGCGCCGGATCGAGTGGGCGGATCTCACATGGGTACGCCCCGCCGGTGGACTCGCACCTGGACAGGAATCGGTGCTCTTGGGCAAGCGACTCCGGCGGGACGTTGGGTTCGGGGACCGGATCCTCCCCGCCGACGTCGAGTAGCGACCGTGCGCACCGTCCTTCTCACCACCGAGACGACGCACCACGCGTACTTCGCCAGGGAGGTGGGACGGCGGTTCCCGCTGGCGGGAATCCTCGTCGAGACCCGGGCCGCGCGGGCGCCCTTCGAGACGGCTCATCCCTATGAGAGGGAGAGGGACGAGTACGAACGGGAGGTCCTGCTCGCCGGCTTGGCGGGAGGGCTCTCCTACCTTGCCCCGTCGCGGTCGTTCGAGACGGCGAACGAAGCGCGGGCCGTCGAATGGCTCGTGTCGCTCCGCCCGGACGTCGCGATCGTGTTCGGGACCGGCCGTCTGGAGGCCGCCGCGACCTCCGCGCCCGGGATCGCCTGCTTGAACCTGCACGGGGGCGATCCGGAGCGCTACCGGGGGCTCGACACCCACCTCTGGGCGATCTACCACGGCGAGTTCGACGCCCTCGTGACGACGCTCCACCACGTCGATCCCGGTCTGGACACCGGAGACGTCGTCTTCCGGACGGGTCTCGTCCTGGGGCCCGGGACGCGGCTTGCCGAGTTCCGCGCGATCAACACGCGGGCCTGCGTGGACCTCGCGCTGCTCGCGCTCGCCGGGCTCGATGCGGGGATCGCGCTGCCGAGGATGCGGCAGGCGAGGCGCGGGCGCTACTACTCCTTCATGCCCGCCGCGCTCAAGAACCGGGTGGCGACGAACTTCGAGAGGCACGTCGCCAGGCTGGGCTCGCGCTCACCGGGTTCTCCCGCATGACCCGGGCACCCTGGGCGGACCGACTGCTCGAGGACGGCGTGGCGATCTTCCTCTTCCACGGAGTGCTGTCGCGACCCCGGCCGGGAGTCCGGAACTACACCGGCAAGCACCTCGTCCTGGACGAGTTCGTGCGGGTGATCGAGGAGCTCCTCGCCTCGGGCAGCCCCATCTCCATGCCTCGGCTCGCCGCCGCGAGGAAGGGCGATCGGCTCCCGCCGCGGGCCTTCGCGATCACCTTCGACGACGGATTCGAGAACAACCGGATGGTGGCCGCCCCGGTGCTCGCCGCCCATGGGGTACCGGCGACCTTCTACGTCACGACGGGCTTCATCGAGTCGAACGGCGCTTCCTGGATCGACCGGATCGAGTACGCGGTGGGGAGAGTCCCCGGGGCGCACCTCAGCCTCCCGTCCAGCGGAATCGAGGGCGCATTCGCGGGCGATGTCGAAAAGAAGGACCTGCTCGACCGGATCCGCCGGGCGGTCAAGGCCGACCGATCGATCGATCCGTACGCCTTCGCGGACGAGGTCTGGCGGCAGCTCCGCGTCGAGGAGATGGCGCCTGACCCGGAGCTCGACCGCAAGATGGACTGGGCGGGGGTCCGGGAGCTCGCCGCGAACCCCCTCTTCACGATCGGGGGGCACGGGCACACTCACCGCATCCTGGAGTTCCTCCCGGACGAGGAGCTCGAACGGGAACTCGACGCGAGCTTCCGCCTCTTGACCTCGAACCTCGGCCGGCCGCCGGAGCACTACTCCTATCCGGAAGGCCTGGCTCACTGCTACTCCGACCGGGTGATCGCCGCGCTCGCCCGGCGCGGCGTGGTCTCCTGCCCGACCGCCGAGGACGGGACGAATCGGCCGGGAGACGACCCGTTCCGCCTCAAGCGGATCGCGGTCCTGCCCCGAGGGGCATAGGCGATGTGCGGGATCGCCGGCCACGCGGGGCCTTCCGCGATTCCCCCCGAGCGCATGAGTGAGTGCCTCGCGCGCATGAGGCGGCGAGGCCCGGACCACCAGGCCTTCCGCGCCTTCCCCGGGCCGGACGGACGCAGGGTCGAGCTCCTGGCGTCGCGCCTTTCGATCATCGACCTCGACCCCCGCGCGAACCAGCCTTTTCGCGCGGGCACCCAGACGCTCGTCTACAACGGGGAACTCTATAACTATCTGGAGCTCCGCCTGGAACTCGCGCGAGCGGGCGTCCGGTTCGACACGACTTCCGACACCGAGGTTCTCGTCCGAGCGATCGACCGCTGGGGCTGGGCCGCGCTCGACAGGATGGAGGGGATGTGGGCGCTCGCGGTCTACGACGAGAGCGACGGCTCGCTCACGCTCGCCCGCGATCGCTTCGGGGAGAAGCCCCTCTACCTTTTCCGCGAGGGCGAAGACCTCTACTTCGGTTCCGAGCCGAAGTTCCTCGCGGCGCTTCGCGGCCGGGGGTTCGCTCCCGACCTCTTTCAGGTGCGCCGCTACCTCGTCTCCGGATACAAGTCGCTCTACAAGGGGGAGCGGACCTTTTTCGAGGGGGTCCGCGAGGTCCCGCCGGGCACCACGCTCCGCGTCGGCCAGGGCGGCCGGGAGTCGCGAGTCGTCTACTGGAAGCCAGCGTTCGACCCCGACGAGGAGATGGAGTACGAGGAGGCCGTGCGGGGCACCCGGGAGAGGCTCATCCGGTCGGTCGAGATCCGGCTGCGGGCCGACGTGCCGCTCGCGTTCTGCCTCTCCGGAGGGGTCGATTCGAACGCCTTCGCGGGCGTCGCCAGCCGGGCTCTGGGGCGCGAGGTCCACGCCTTCACGGTGACCTCCGGCGACCCCAGGTACGACGAGAGCGACGCGGTCGCAGGCGCGGTACGGGACATGGGGATCCGGCACACGACCGTCCCGGCGGATACGCGGGACTTCCTGAAGGACCTCCGGACGATCGTCCGCTATCACGACGCGCCGGTCTACACGATCAGTTACTTCGCGCACTGGCGCCTCATGGCGGCGATTGCCGCGGCGGGCTACCGAGTCTCGGTCTCCGGCACGGGCGCCGACGAGCTGTTTTCCGGGTATTACGACCATCACCTGGCCTATCTCGCCGAGGTCCGCACCGATCCGGAGCTCCACGCCCGATCGCTCGAGGCGTGGAACCGGCACATCCGGCCTGCCGTCCGCAACCCCTACCTCTCCGATCCCGACCTCTTCGTTCGGGATCCGGGCTTCCGGGATCACATCTACCTCGACCAGGCAGCGTTCGCGGCCTGTCTTGCCGGCGGCTTCCGCGACCCGTTCTCGGAACGCCACTACTCCCGGAGCCTTCTCAGGAACCGGATGGCCAACGAGCTCTTCCACGAGAGCGTGCCGCCCATCCTGCACGAGGACGACGCCAACGCGATGTATTTCTCAGTCGAGAACCGCTCGCCCTACCTCGACCGCTCGCTTTTCGAATTCTGCCAGCGGATCCCCACGCAGCACCTGGTCCGAGACGGCTACGCCAAGGCGGTCCTGCGCGACGCGGTCCGGGGACTCGCCCCCGAGTGCGTCCTCTTGAATCGAGTCAAGGTCGGCTTCAACGCGTCCGTCCTCTCGTTCCTCTCCGCCACCGACCCCGCGGTGCGCGAGCGCGTGCTCTCTGCCGGCCCCATCTTCGAGATCGTGCGCCGCGATTGCATAGAAAAGCTCCTCGGGGAGCGCGAGCTCCCCAACAGCCGGAGCAAGTTTCTCTTCTACTTCCTCTCCGCCAGGGCCTTCCTCGACGAGTTCGCCGCGGTCTAGATCCTATCTAGAACCCTCCCGTCCCCGGGCGCGCTGCGCCGGGCTCGGTCCGGTTCTTGGACAAGCTCTTGGCATGGCCTATCAGTGAGTCCTGGCGGCCGCGGAGCCACCCGACGCCGCAAGCGAGCGGCGGAGGGCCTCGGCGAGCGTCTCGACCGTCGCGTCGCTCGCGGGTTGATTCAGAAGACAGTCCGGTAGCGGAAGGCACGTCCTCTCGATCGCCCGCTGCAGGCGCGCGCCGTCGGCGCTGAAGCGCTCGATGTCCGCCTCGCTCAGCGCCCAGATCCGCTCGAAGATCCGGCGAAGCCCCGGGATGTCGCTCGCCTGGAAAACGTGCCCCACGAAATTGAACCTGTAACTCGGACCGAGACTCACGACCGGCCGGCCCAGGATCGCGGCCTCCAGCCCCGCTGTGCCGCTGATCGTCGCGGTGGCGGCCGCGAGACGGACGAGCTCGATCGAGTTCTCGAACGGGTGGACGAGGCGGACCCGGGGGAAGCGAGCGATGGTGTCGATCCACCCGCGCGGCCGATTGCCCACTCCGGCCGGGTGTTCCTTCACGACCACGAACGCGTCGGCCGGCACGCTCTTGGTGAGGACTTCGATCGCGTAGAGCTGGTTCGTGAAGTAGGGCTCGACGCCGTTCAGGGACGCTTCGGGCTCGTAGTGGAGAGGGTAGTAGACGCAACGACTCTCCTGGAGCGTCGCGAGCGGGACGTACCGCCGCCCGAGCTCGCCCCGGACGTTGCGGTGGAGCGACCAGAGGTACTCGATTTTCGACGCCAGGCCGACCTCATCGGACTTCCGGTAACCGGAGAGAGCCGCGCGCGCGTGCCAGACCGCCGCCCTGGCGGCGCGGGCGATGAAGTCCGTGACGCGGCCGCGGCCCGCCGTTCCCCGAACCGCGCGGCGGGCGTACGGCGCGATGTCCGTGATGGTCGCCGGGGGAGGCGGGGGTTCTCGCGCGAGATCGGCAAGCGCCTCTTCGATCCCGGGGATCGAGACGCAGCGATCCGGCGTCCAGTACCAGTACGACCCGAAGGCGAGCGTGTTGAGGCACCGGACGGGGATTCCGAGCTTCGCCGCGGCGAAGAAGAGGATCGCCGAGGGGAAGGAGGCGAAGAGAGGGGCGCAGACGAAGTGGGGCCTCCTCCTCTCCAGGAACCGGCGCGTGGCGTCCCACGTCTCGCAGAGGAGATGAACGTGCTTCTCGTAGGGCAGCCGGGAAAGGCCGCCGCGGTGGTAGAGCCCTCCGGTGATCCATCCGAATCCCAGGTGGCGGTCGGTCGAGAGGGCCTCGGCCAGCGGGGCCCCGCATTCGGTCTCGATCGCGCGGGCCCGCGACAGGACGTCCGGGGGCGTGGGCGCGGCCTTGGCCGCCTCGACGACGGCATGGATGTCGAGGACCTCGGCGCAGTCCGCGATCTCTTGCGGGGACGGCGGATGCTGGGTGTACCCATCGATCTCGCAGTCCAGGTGAGTGCGGAAGTAGCTCGCCACCTGGCGATGGGGATCTTTCAGAACGAAGATGGCTCGGGCGCGCCCTGACATGGTCTCGACTCGCGTGCATCGCCTCGGGGAACGAAGACGCGCCTCATCTTATAGGGGGGAGGTCCAGAGGAACAGCGCGCGCCGATTCGCGTCCATCCCGTGCGCGAGTGACACTCGGCCGCACCTCGCGGCAGATCACACGTCCTGTGGGGACGCGCCCCGCGTCCGGAACGGCCCGCGATCGGCGGTCTGGGGGGAGATCCCGTCGGCGGCGCATTCCGCTCCACGAACGCAGGAGAAGCAGAGGCCGTCCACGTCAAGCTCCGTCCAGCGGTGGCGCTCGCAGAACTCGCGCTCGCAACCGCGCCCGCAGCGGCACCTCTCCACGGCGGGCTGCATGCAGAAGCCGCGCTCGTAGTGGTAGTCGTAATCGCAGGTTCCCGCGGGAGTGTACTGTCCCACCCCTGGAAGCTCCTTCGAGCTCATCCCAAAACCTCTCCTGGCTGCGGTCGGCTTCGAAGCCCGCTGGCGGATAGGTTCTAGGATAAGCTCTTTGTGTCCATGGATCGCGCCGGCAAGGGTTGTCCCAGCGAACGCGAAGCGTCAAACGGCGGCGGCCGCCCCTCGGGAGTTCCGGACGCGCCGGAGCAAGCTCCGGATCGCCCGCCTTGCCTTCCGCGTGAAATAGAAGAACTTCTTCTTGCGGCGCAGGTAGTCCTCGCAGTTGGCCGCCATGTCCCGTTGGGCCTTGTCCCGGAGCCGGGCGAGCTCGTCGTCGGGCAGCCCGGATACGTTGTGAATGAAGTTCTTCAGGCTCCCGTCGCCCTCGTGGAGGTCGATCAGGACCTGCTCGTGGCTCTTGAGCGCTCCCTTCTTCATGAACTCGTAGGAGAACGAAGAGCCCGGGAGAAGGGTCAGGAACGACATCTCGCGGGGCGGGAGCGAGAGGTCCTTGAAGATCTGGACCGAGTCCTGGACCGTCTTCTCGTTCTCTCCCGGAGTGCCGATGATGAGCTCGGCACCGGGATAGATGTCCGCCTCCTTGATGAGCCGGAGCGTCTCGCGAACGTCGTCGGGCGTCAGACGCTTGGTCATCCGCTCGAGCATCTCGGCACTGCCCGTCTCCATCCCGACCGTGATCCGGACGCAGCCCGCCTTCCTCATCAGCTTGAGTTTCTCCAGATCGAGGCCCTGCGGCCGGCTCTGGCAGCGCCACTCGACGCCAAGCGGGGCGATCTTCTCGCAGAACTCGTAGATCCAGTCGCGGGCCGCGAAAACGAAGATCTCGTTCTCGATCGCGAAGTGGTTGACCCCGTACCTCCGCATGAGGTAGCGGAACTCCTCGACGATGAGATCGACGCTGCGCTTCCGGTATTTCTTCGTCATCCGGCCGCAGAAGCTGCAGTCGTAGGGACAGCCCCTGCCCGTCAGCACGTCCAGGGTCTTGTATACCTTCTTCCGCCGGAAGAGGTGGAAGCTGTGCTCGGGTGGGAAGGGCGCCCTGTGGTCCAGGTACTCCTCGACCCGGAAGAGGTCGTAGGCTGGGACTTCGATCTCGTCGATCTGTTTTTCCGGGAGCCGGCCGCCGGGCGTGCAGCGGATGCGGCCGTTTCCGTCGCGGTAGGCGAGGCCGGGGACCTCCTCCGGATGGTCGTAATCGCGCAGGATCTTGACGATGGTCGTCTCGCCCTCCCCGATGACGCAGAAATCGATCTCGGGGTTCTTGAGGACGACCTCCCAGCTGTAGTTCGCGAGCGGCCCCCCGATCACGATCTTGAGATCGCCGCCGATCTGGGCGCGGATTCGCCGGACGAGATCGAGAAGCGTGACGTAGTCCACGGCGAAGGCGCGGATCCCCAGCGCGTGGTATTTCGATTCGCGAAGCTCCGCCAGGACGGCGTCAGGGCCCGAGTCCGGCATCTGGTAGTCGATGCACTTGACCTCGAAATCGCCAGTCGCCCGGAGCTCCGCGGCGATGTAGGCAAGTCCGAGCGGGATATAGCGCGCCGTCGTCGTCGCGTCGCCCCGCTCTCCCGTGATGGAGACGAGAAGAACCCTCTCCTTCATCTTCTTCTTCCCGGCCTCCTGTCCGCAGGGGTCGCACGGATGAAATCCGCAGGATGCGAGGGTCCTCCTGGGTCCTTGTCAAGGCTGGAGCGCGAGCTGGGTGCATGACCGTTCATGCAGGGTCCCTGAGCGGGACGCCCTGTACCCCGGGCGACGAAGGTGCCCGCCATTTCCTGTTCAGCATTGATATCTCCTGTTTCCTGTTTTCCATTTCGCGTTTTGGCGCGACGGAAGAACGGGAAACAGCAACCGGAAATGCTGAATGCTAGACGCCGAGGGAAATGTCGGCTCTTGAGGGTCACGCAAGAACGGTCATGCACCCGCGCGAGCTCCCCAGGGGCGGGAGCGAGTTCTTCTTCTGTTTCGCGTCCGCGAGGACGCGTCCTCGATGAGTTCACCTCATGGTTGCATTCGGAGCGGCTGTTCGGGACCATCCGACCGAGCCGGCAGCGGAGAATCGCGGATTCTTGAAGGATCG
>JACQVV010000036.1 GCA_016209595.1 Planctomycetota bacterium | reverse complement strand
TCGCCACACCCCTCACAGTACTTGATCGTGAAGGCCAAGCCTCTAACCCTCGCCGTCGCTACCGGAACCGCTCCCGTCGCCCGAAATCTAAGCCTTTTTCCTCCGGGGCCTTACCGACACTCCGCGAACCGTCCAGATGATAGCCTCGCACGGCCCTCCCTGTCAAGGACCAAGCGCCGCGGGAGGAGCCCGGCGGCACGCTCGGAGGGGCCGCCGCGCCTACTTCAGGGCCTCAAGGACCTTCTTCGCCGGTTCGTAGTCGGCCTTGCGCTTGAGGGCCTCTTCCGCGTAGAGGCGGGCCTGGTCGCGGTTGCCCCGCGCCAGCTCAATTTCCGCCATCTCGGCGTAGATCCGGTGATGGCCTTCGGGGGGCTCCAGTTCCAGGAGCGCCCGGTTCTCCAGGAGGGCTTCCTCCATGTTCCCGAGCTTCCGCTCCGTCTCGGCGAGGAGGCGGTGGAGGGTGGGGTCCTGGATCTTCGTCTCGGTCGCCTCGCGGAGGAGCCGGACGGCTCGCTCGGGGCGTCCCGCGTCGATGTGGAGCCGGGCGACCTGGACGTGCCGCTCGAAATCCTCGGCGTTGAGCGAGCAGAATTGCTCGAGCTCGGCGATGGCCCGATCGGTGTCTCCCTCCGCGAGGAAATGATCGGCGAGAAGCAGGTAGGGCGAGGAGCCGTCGATCGCGCCGGGAAACGCTGCTTTCGCCTTCTCGAACTCGCGGACGGCCTTTTCGGCGTCCTTCTCGACATCGCGGAAGATGATCCCGAGATAGATGCGCGAGGGATAGTCATCGCCGCCCAGCTCGAAGCCCTTCAGGAAGCTGGCCCTCGCCTGGGCGAATCTCTTCTTCTGGTAGAGAATCCGGCCCTGGACGAGGTAGGGAATGGGGTCGGCCGGAGCGAGCGCGAGTGCGCGCCCGGTGTGGATCTCCGCGTCGGCGATCTTCCCCGACTCGAAGTAGGCGAGGGCGAGACGAACGTGCGCCGCCGCGTCCTTCTCGTCGATGTCCACCCGGTCGCGGAGGTCCTCGATCTCCTCCCGCGGAACGCTCGGGAGGAACTTCATCCGCGAGAAGTAGTTCTCGACCATGTAGGCGCTGAAGCCCTCGTCGAACCGCTTCTCGTCGAGACCGAGGACCTCGCGGAGCACCTGAGGCGTCGCTTTCCGCTCGCCGCCGTAGAGGTCGATCATGCGAAGGACCTTGTCCCAGCCGTACGTCTTCTCGATGAACTCGCAAACGAGCGCCGCCTGGTAGTAGCAGACGATGACCTCGTTGCCGTAGCGCGGGCGGGTGAAGCCGGCGTTGAGGTCGGCGATCCCGCGCATCTGGCCGCGCGTGTAGGCCGCGAGCAGCGGGACGTCCTGCTCGCGGAGCCACGCGGGGTTCGCCCGCTTCTCCTCCAGCCCCGAAAGGCCCTCCGTGAACCAGCGCGGGATCCTGTACTTCGAGCGCTGGAGGGTGAGGACGTGGGCCATCTCGTGCCATGCCGTGGAGTGCCAGTTGAACTCGCCGTTCCGGGCCGCGGGCGAGTCCATGGTGACGACCTGGCCGAAGCAGACTCCCAGCGCGCCGAGCCCCGTGAGGCCGACCGAGCGCACCGCGAAGTCGTCATGCTTGTGGAATAGTTCGAGGAGGATCGGCCCCTTCGGCTCGAAGTCGTAGCGCTTCGTGAGATCGGCGACGCAGCGGTCCACGAGCCGCTCCACGTAGGGGCGCATCAGGGCGTCCTCGCTCACGTGGAGGCGGATCGTGACGTTGCCGTGGGGGCGGACCACGTATTCGTCGTATGTTTCCAGGAGGGCGAGCATGTTCCGGGACTGGACGTGATAGGGGAACTCCTCCATCGCCTTCTCGAGGTAGGGGAGCGCGTCCTTTTCCCCGCCCACGCCGGTGCGCATGAGGTTTGTGCCGAGCTCGATGTACGCGTGCCAGTGACACGGGTCGAGCTCGATCGCCTTCTTTAGAAGATCCACGGCCTCGTGGAACTGGCGCTTGGTGAGGATCGCCTGGGAGACGACGTAGTAGAAGTGGCCGCAGGCGGGGTTCGCCGCGAGAACCCGCTTTTCGACCTCGGCGTAGGCCGCCGGATCGCCGGCGAGCCAGTGGTAACCGGCGAGCAGCGCGAGCGACTCCTCGTGCTCGGGGTTCACGGCGAGCGCTCGGTCGAGGAGCGCCCGCGTCGCCTCGTACTCCTCGTCGTCGAGGCGGATCGCGGCGAGGAGGTCGAGAGCCTCGACGTGGCGCGGGTTGATCTGGAGGGCCTGCTCGAGGAGCGGGACCGCCTCGGGGCGGGTCCCGAAGTTCAGGAGCTTCGTCGCCGCGAGGCCGGCGAGAAGGTCCGGGTGCCGCTTGTTCTTCTTGATCGCCTCCTCGTAGTTCTCCTTTGCGTACGGGGCGTCGAAGGCGTCGATCCAGATCCGGCCCATCTCGTGCCGGGCCTCGTAGAGAGCCGGGTCCTTGTCGAGCGCGGCCGGCAGGATCCTCTCCGTGACGAGCGATAGGGCCTCGGTGCGCCGCTCCTCGGACGTGCGCATCCCGTAGCGGCGGGCGGCCACTCCGGCCCAGTAAAGATCGCGCGCCGACCCGAGCTCTCGCTTGAAGAACTGGTCGCGCGCCTCCCGCCAGCGCTTCATCGCTTCGTCCATCTTCCCCTGCTCCTCCAGGAGGTTCCCGGAGAGACAGAGCGCGCCGGGGTTTGGCGAAGCGGCGTCCGCGGCCAGGACCTCGTCCACCCACTTCACCGCCTCGGCGGCACGACCCCGATACCAGGCGAGCTCCGCGAGATCCACCCGCGCCTCGATGTCGCCCGGCGTGGCCACGAGCACCTTCCCGAGCGCCTCCGCGGCCTCGTCGAGGCGGCCGAGCGTCCGGTGGATGCGCGCCGCAAGCCGGAGCGCGTCAACCCCGGTGGGGGAATCCCCCTCGACCCGCTTGAGGCAGACCATGGCCTCCTCGTACTGCCCCTCGGCGAAATAGCCGCGCGCCTTGTCGAGCTGGAGTTCCGGGTCGTCGGCGAGCGCGGGCGCGGCGAGGAGGAGAAGCGCGAGGAGGAGGGGGCGCGTCGGTGCCAAGGTGGGGTCTCCGGGGGATTCCAAAGACACTATCCCCTGTCGAGAGGATCGTTCAAGGCCTGAACCGGAGAGTGTTCCCCAACGTTGCATTGTTGCTGTAGGGCGGGGGCTTATCCCTCGCCGCACCAGGGCCGGGACAAACCCGGCCCCTACATTCGGGTGACGGCGGTAGGGCGGGGGCTTGTCCCCCGCCTCACCCCAGGTGGGATCTTCAGCGGTTCTTCGGTCCTTCGAGAATCGGCGAATCTCCGCAACGCCCCTCGCTCGATACCACCGCTTCGCTTCCTGGAGATCAGCTTCCGCTTGCGGTCGGCTCCGCAGCGAAGCACTCATTCCCGGTCGAGCAATCGCGCCTTCACGTCAGCCCACGGGCTGGAGGTCCCGGGATTGAATTGAAAGTCTGTCAGTCTCCGTGCGAGTTCCTGCCGCTCGGCCTCGGAAACGGGAAGCGATTCCTGGTTTGCCTCGATACTTTCCCAGATGGCCTGCACGAGGTCGAGGCGCTCGGCCACGCCAAGATTTGCGATCTTGCTCGGTATCTGGCTCACGCGGCGCGCCCCGCAAGAAGAAGTTCAGGGGAGTCTAATCCCCATGCCGCCGGGATGCAACCCACGGCTGGCGGCATCTCACGAGGTCGCGGGTTCGCCCATCGACTGGAAATCCAGGAACTCCCGGGTCCAGGTCCCGTCGGGCAGCGGGCTCGCGGGCGCCCCGTCGTCGCGGCGGCGGAAGACGCCCCGCACCCGGACGGCGCCCCCGGCGCTGGCACGGCGCTCGAGGTCCGAGACGACGGGCTCTCCCTGTCTGTAGGGCCCGCGGACGACGTAGTAGGTCGCTTCTGCGATCAGGATGAAGTCGAACACGCCGTCCTGGCCCGCCGCGAGCGGCGGGTAGAAGGCGAGCTCCTCGATCCGTCCTTCCAGGGCGAGTTCCGGCGGGCTGCTATCCTCGGGGGATTCGCTTTCGGGGGAACCGCTCCCGGGGGGAGGTTCCTCCGCGACGGCGCCATCCCGTGCGGGCAGGTCGTATCGCGCTTCCACCTGGCGTGGGGCGCGTGGGGGGCTCGGAGGGAGCGGCGGAGCCTCGAGGAGATAGGGCAGGAAGAACACGAGCAAGGTCACGCCGACCGCGGCGAGCGACCCGATCGCGGCGAGGGAGTTCGCAACGATCCGGGAGCGCCGCGTGGGGGCGGACCGGAGGGCGGCGGTGCGGACGCTCTTCGCGGCCGCCCCAGCGAGATCGGGCCGCTCGAAGCCGATCGTGACGAGGTGCTTGAAGCGGGCGTGGGAGAGGATCTCGCCATAGGCTTTCCGCAGCCGGCGGTTCCGCTCCCCCTCCTCGCCCGGGGCTCGCTCGGCATCGGGCGCGCCCAGCCCGCGGCCGATCGCGGCCACGACCTCGGCGTCCATGTACTCCTTGTCGACCAGGACCTCGGCCAGGGTCTCTTCCAGGCCGAGCCCGGAGAGGATCCGCTGCACGTAGCAGCACTCGCGGACCTCTTCCTCGGGCAGAATCGAGTTCTCGACGAGGGCGCCGGCGAGCAGGCGGTCGTTCTCGGTCCGCCCGAGCGACTCGGAGGGATCGACCCAGCGGATGCGGGAGAGGTTTCGCTTCTGGACGGCCAAGAGCCGTGCGAGCTCCGGAACCTGGAGGTAGCCCTTCTCGACGAAGATCTCTCCCAGGCGCTTCACGACCCCGAGTTCCTTCAGGCGGATCTGGATCCCCAGACACTCCCGGACCCGATCGGCTGGCACGGCCCCCTTCAGAGCCGCCAGCCGGCCCAGCCGGAACCGCCGGACCTCTGCCAGGCGCTCGGGATCGATCGAAACATCGACCGCCCGCTGCACTCCGGAGTCCTCCACCGGAGAAGCGTCCGCCAGGGCAGTCGCGTCCCGTCCCAGGCGCCGGCGGATCCGCGTTCGCGAGGCGAGGATGTCATCGACCGCGCTCTTCGACAGGAACCCCATCTCGACGAGGATCTCTCCGAGCTCCAGGTCGATCCCTTGTTCCGCGAGGTAGGCCTGGATCTCGATCGCCCGGTCGATGGTTTCGGGCGATACGAGTTTTCTCTCTCGCACCCGCTCCACGAGCTCCTCGTGCTCTGCCTGCGTGAACTTCAGGACGTCCACGTCGAGATCCGCCCGGTCGAGCGGGAGACCCCGTCCCTCGACCTGAGCCTTGAGGAGCGCCGTGAGGCCCGGCCGGTCGAGGTAGAATTTTAATAGAAGGACCTTGCCGAGACGAAGGTAGAGGCCCAGCAGGGCGACTCCCTCCTGGATCTTCAGGCACTCGTCGAGCTGGCACTGGGTGAGGAGCCCGTTATAGACGGCGAGCTCCCCGACTCGGTAGAGCGGACCGCGCGCCGGGGCGCTCCTTGCGTCTGGCTCCTCCAGCCGGACGATCTCGGGCGCGTCGCTCATGAGCCGCCCAGTCGGTATCGGGGGATCGCCAGACCGCAGCTCGGGCAGACCTCGTCCTCTCTCGACACGGCCACGTAGCAGGAGGGGCAGCGTTCTTCGACCTGTTCCTCCCGGTCGAGTTCGATGAGGCCGCGCTCTTCCGGGGGCTGGACCGCGGCCGGCGCCGGGCCGATCGCCGGGATCCCGAGGCTTTCCTCCCGGACCCCCGAGCCCGGCGTGGAGGCCGCCGCCGCAGAGATGGCGGGTCCTCGCGGTGCCGAGGGTCGCTGCAGCCAGATCGCCTCGATCGCGCGGCGGGTGAGGTGTCCCTTGTCGGAGATGACGCCTCGGAGGTCCTTGACGAGCCCCATCTCGGCCATCGCCCGCTGGACGAAGAAGCACTCCTGCACCTGGTCGCGGGTGAGGTGGCCGCGAAGGACGAGGAGCTCGGCGACGGCCCGGTCGTCGGGCGCCGGATCCACCGGTCCCGCCAGGTCGATCCAGCGGACCGAGCTCATCATCCTCCTCTGGAGGTCGAGGAGTCTCGCCAGGAGCGGCCCGGTCAGCGTCCCGCGCTTCACCAGGATCTCGCCCAGGCGCTTGGCAATCCCGAGCTCCTTGACCAGGATCTGGATCCTGAGGGCTTCCTCGATGTCCTCCTTTGTCGCGAGCTTCCGGGCGACGGCGAGCCTCCCCAGGCGGAACTGGCGGCTCTTGCGAAGGATCTCGGCGGGGATGTCGTCTGTCTCGGCGGGCAGGAGTTCTTCTTCGTCGGGCAGGTCTTCGCCCGAGAACCGGTGGAAGGCGACCGTCTGGACGGCCCCGGGCTCCTCGAGGAGCTTCCGCGCGATCTCGGCGGGGAGTGCCCCCTTCTCGATCGCGACCTCGGTCCAGTGCTTCTCGATCTCGCGTCTGGCCAGCACGCGCTCGATTCGGCGGAGAGCGTCCACCTCGGCCCGCGGGAGCGCTCCCTTGGCGCCGATCCTCTCCGCGAGGAGAGCCTGGTCGTCCGGCGCGAGCCGTGGCGACGACGCCGGGGGCGCGGCAAGCTCTCCCGCCCGCGACGCGCCGCGGAGCCGGGCCTGCGTGGAAAGGAGCGCGGCGAGACCCGGCGGCTCGATGTAGAACTTCCAGAGGAGGATCTGCCCGAGGCGCGGCTTGTAGCCGAGCTCGCCGAGCTCCCGCTGGATCGCGAGACACTCGGAGACCTGATCGCGCGAGACGAGGCGATTGTGGACCGCAAGCTCGCCCAACCGCGCGCTGGCGGCGTCCTTCGCCACCGTCAACGCCTCCAGGGGACCGGAGCGGGACGCAACCGGTCGTGCGTCGAGACGGTTCGCTCGCCAGGCGCTAGATGCGGTCCAGAAACTCCTCCTCGGTGAGGCCGGCGTCGCGAAGGATCTTCTTGACCACGGGAGGTCCGGCCTCGGCGGAGGGGTGTATCGCAACCGTCAGGCGGCGGCAGTCGGCGTGATGCAGGAACTCGTGACTTCCCTTCTGGCGAAGCGTCACGAAGCCCGCCGCGTGCAGGGCGCGCAGGAGGTCGGACTGCCTGAGGGCCGGGATGCCCCGGCGGCGTCGTGTCACCCGACCCTGACCGTGACGGAGTCGGAGATGATCTTGCGTTCACGAGCTGGAGCCTCGCCCAGCGCCACCAGGCCATCGATGTGGAGCTGGAGTGCCTCCGGCGCGGCCCGCTGGCATTCCTTGAGCGTGGGATACCAGACCGTGATCTCGGGGAAGGCCGGGAAGAACGCGGAGTAGCCGCCCCCTGGGGAGCGCGAGTAGATGACGCTGTATTTCAGGGCTCGCGGCATGTGAATACTGTACCCCGGTTGCCCACGCGATGAGAGCGTGGTCTTGACTTTCTCGGTCTCTCGCCACCGTCAACGCCTCCAGGGGACAGGGGCCGGCTGGGGGTCGATCTCCCAGGACATGAAAACTACGGGTGAGAGGACGGTCACCGTGACCGAGTCGATGAACGGTGTCTCGAGGAGCGGCTCGCCCTCGGGCGGCGAGTCGAGGAACTCGATCCGGTACTTGAGACCCGCGGCCGGCGCGACGGCGCCGATGGCACCTTCCGGCCCCGCGATTTCATGGCCCGCGACCCGGACCCGGACGCCGGCCGACCCGGCGGGCCGTGCGATGCGCCAGCTCGCGCTCCCCAGTCGCGCTCCCGCGCGGACGCCCAGGGCGCGCGACTCGAACGAGGCGTCGCCGCCACGGTAGTAACGGCCCTGGAGGAAGAGGTCTTTGAGGTCGTCGTCGATCGTCGCGTCGTCAGGGACGATGCCGTTGTACGTGACGAGGTCGCCGTAGGTGCCATTGGAGGGGGCGACGACGTGCTCGTAATGGGGGGGCTTGTCCGGGTCGCTCGATTCCTTCTTCGGGACCTTGAGCCGGCCGCCGAAACGGAGGGCGGCGGTGGGGTCCTTGACGAAGCCCCAGCGGATCTCCTCGCCGATCGAACCGTACTGCGCAAATCCGATCAGCCCGGAGGGGCCATTGCGGTACAGGAGGGCGGTTCCCGAATAACCGCTCGTAGCTCGAACCGCATAGCCCTTGCTCTCGTACCGATCCTCCTTGTCATAGTGCAGGAGGCTGTCGATGAAGGCCACGATGCCTTCTTGGCTCGAGAAGGTGTAGTCGCCCCCGGGCCACGGAACTGGTGCGGAGTTCGGGATGGAGCTCACGCCGTGGAAGAAATCGTTGTCCAGTTCGCCCTCGACAGGACATCGGTCGGCGGTGAGCATCCATCGACCACTGGGAATTTGTTCGAAGTGAAGGGAACTCTGCCATCGATACATGGAGATGTCGATGGCCTGGGAACTGCTGCGACTTCCCCGCACCCACATCACGACCTGCTTGCCGTCCCACTTCATCGATATGTGGACCCACTCTCGCGGTCCGGTCACACGCTCGAGTGGGATCTGGAGGCCTGCCTGCCGCTCGTTTCCCAGATCCCACGCGAGGAACTTGACGTAGTGCCGCGGCAGACCCTTGCTCGTCCCGTCCGGCGGTTCGGTGTCGTTGTAGATCTGGAACGTGGAATGGGGCGGCTCGCCGTTGAAATCGACGATCGCGTGAGGCCGCGGCGCGGCCGAAACGATGTCCCAGTTGGGCTTGTACCAGAAGGCGATCGCGCCATTGGCGTCCGAGAGATATCCCGCGCCCGCGGAGAAGCGCGGGTGAAGTCCCTCCTCGGAATACGCCCCGCCGCGGAAGACCGTTCCCAGATCCCGCTCTCCGAGGAGCGGACCCGGGCCGGGGAGCAGGGTTCCTTCCTTCTCCTCCATCGCCCCGCGCCAGGAGTTGTCGCCCATCTCGAATGAGGCGTGGAGCGCCGGCTTCCGCTTCAACGAAGGCGCGAGCCTCGCCAGGCCGAGCTGGCCGTCGTAGGTGTTCTGGACCGCGAGCTCTCGCTCCGGGTAGATCTCGAGCCCTTCCGAGAGCGTTCCTAGCTGGAAGTCGGCGATCGTGGTGTCCCGGACGACGTCGTATATCTTCGCCGTCGCGAGGATTTTCGCGGTGCCGATCGCGTATCCATTCGCATCCTGGACCTCGGCGTAGCTCTCGATCTCGAAGCGGCCCATCGACGAAAGGCAGAACTCCGGTCCGTACTCGATGAGGTCGGTCTTGTCGGCGGCGCGATAGAGGACGGCGTCCGGGTTGAACTTGTTCAAGTCGGTGTCCGGGACGCCCTGCGCGAGGACGAGATCCGCTTGCCGGCGGGTGAGGGCCTTGTTCTGCACGAGGCCGGCAAGCATCCGCGAGAGGTCGTCGAATGTCCGGAAGGCGCCATTCGCCTTCCGGTAGGCCACGATCTCCTCGGCCACCCGCCGGGCGACGACAAGGTCGAGCTCGACGCGCTCGTAACGATCCTCCAGTGCCGCGCTCCCGGCATCCCCACGCGCGAAGTCGGGAAGGCCGGAGTAGGGATCGCGATGGAAGAGGACCCCCTCCTCGAAGGCCCAGCCGCTCGTGCCGGCGAGCGAGGCGTAGAGGACCGCGAGGGGCGCGGTGTTGAGGGAGACGGGCGCCCTCTCGGAGAGTTCGAGAGCATTCTGGTAGCGGAGGAGCCCCCGGAGCGCCGGGCGGGTTTTTTCCCGAAGCGGCGAGATGGCGGTGGGGTCCCGCCACGGGTGGCAGGCGAGATAGGGGGAGAGCCGCCGGTAGACGTCGAGTCCCAGTCCGGGATTGCTCGCGTCGAGCTCGGCGAGGGTGAGCCGGAGCTCGCGCTCCCCCGAGTAGCCCGCGGCCGGACGGTGGTCGAGGAGCCACTTCCCGGGGCGCGAGATCTCCGGCGCGCGGGCGGAGTCCTTCGTCGTCTCCTCCCATACGAGGTCGATCATCCGCGCGATCCGTTCGGCGTAGACCGGATCGGCGAGCCCGCCGTTCACGTCGATCTGGCTCGCGCAGTCGGCGACCTTGAGGACGTAGACCGAGCGGCCGCCCGCGGGGTCCTGGATCACGCCGCTCGCTGCGACCGGTCCGACCAGAACCGGCATGGTCGTCGCCGGGTCTTTCATGAAAAACGACGGGCGGAGCGCGTGCTCGACGGGACAGGCGAGCGTGTCGAACTCGCGGTTGAAGAAGGAGTCCTCGTCGCGATTGGATAACCAGCCGTCGCCGTTCCAGTCCTCGCCCGCGTAGATCCATGCATCGTCGAAGCGGTCGTAGGAGCGCTCCGCCGCGACCCGCCGGAGCTCGGCCACGGCGCGCTCCACGCCGGCCTCGGCCGCCATTCGCGCCCGCACCTCGATCGAGAAGGAGCGTGCCCCCGAACGCTCGAGCGCCATGAGCCGGGCCATGCTGACCGTCAGGACGAGCAGGACCGAGAGCACCGCCAGCGAGAGTACCAGCGCCGCGGCGCGCGGCCGTCGATCGATCATCGGGCCCCTCCTCCCACTGGGTTCCGCTCCGCGAAGTCCGCCCCGAGCCGCTCAATCGCGCACAATACTCGCAGGCCGTCCGTGCATCAAGGGTTGAACCGCGGACCGCTCGCAAGTATGCTCCCTACGGAAGGAGGCGGCATGGGGAAGATCGTGAAGAAGCTTCGTCTGATGGGGGACTCGGGAGAGCTCGAGATCGAAGTCCTGCTCGATTCGGGGGCAGGAGCCTCGCTCGTCCGCGCCGACGTCGCGGAGTCGATCACCAGCATGATCTCTTCCAGAAAGGTGCCCTGCGTTTTCCACGGGGTCAACGGAGAAGAGGCCTTGCGGTCGGACAGGATCTGCCATCTGGTCATCGAGATGAAAGGGAAGTTCCTCGACGGACGGTTCTACCTCGTCGACCGGATGCCCCGCGAGATGATCCTTGGTGTCGATTTCATGCAGATGTGGGGGATCATCCTCGACCTCCGCAAGGAGGACTACACCGTCGGGGTCGATCCCCAGGCGATCGAGATCGCGTAGAGCCCGAGTGGCAGGACACGGTCAGCGGCAGCCTCCTTCACCGGCCGGAGCCGCCGTGTCGAGGTACTTCTTCCGGAATCGGTCGAGCTCCGATCCGGCGATCTTGTCCTCGTAACGAGGCTCCCGGCTGGGCTGGTACCCGGCGCTCACGGCGTTGCCGAGCAAGTCGAAGGGGTCGCGCGAGCCCGCACCGGCGGGCTCGAGGACGAGAAGCGAGATGCCGAGCATCCACGGCAGGTCGCAGGCGCCAGCGGCTTTCCAGTCGCGCATCTGGCTCGCCTCGTACGCGGGGTCGAGCCACTCCCGGATCCGTTCGAGATCCGAGGTCCATCCTTCGGCGAGCCACCGTTCCCAGAAGAGAAGGGCGGCCGGGTGAACGACCCGGACGATGAGGGCCCGGTCCTCGATCGCGAGATCGGGGGCCTGCCAGAGCACCAGGGCGTCGCTCACCACGCAAAGGGTCGCGTCGAGGTTGGGCGGTTCCCTCAGGGTCTCGGCCAGGACAAGTCCGCGGAAGAGCTCGAAGGTCTTCTCCGGGTCGCGCAAGGCGAGGTCGCGCGCGCCGTCCCGAAAGGGCGCGAGACGTTCGGCGGCCCCCGGAGCGTGGCCGAGCGAGAGAAGCAGCTTGGCTTCCTGGAGCGCGCCTTCGATTCCACCACCCTCGCCCTTTTCAGCGGCACGGCCCGCCCAGCGGAGCGCTTCCTCGATCCCTTTGCGGACCGGCTCCTCGACTGGAGCGACTCCGTGCGGATCGGGCCATTGCCGGACGCCCTCGGGAAGCGAGTCCCACGCGAGGCGGGCCCTCCAGTGGATCGCCTCGGCCGCGAGGGGGCCCTCGCCGCCGGCCAGGGGTTCGAGGAGCCGCCGCGCCTCGTCGTATCGCTGCGCCCGGAGGCCTTCGATGATTCCCCGGGCGACGCCCATAGCGATCCGGGTCTGCCAGACCTCGCTTTGCCGCGCACCCATCGGGGGCTCGACCGAGAGTCGGCGCGCCTCCTCCGAGAGCCTCGCAAAATCGGCGGCGAGGGAATCGAACGTGACGAGGTCGGCTTTTTCTCGCGAGGCGACGTCGAGCCGGTCCCCGAAGCGCCCGAAATCATTCCGGAGCTCCGCAATCTTCCCCTCCCGCGCCTTCGCTTCCGTATCCGTGAGGACTTCGGCCGCCGTTTCGGCCCGCACCTCTTCACCCTTCTCCTGGATCAGCGCGGAGGCGACGAGGATTCCGGCCGCAGTGAGCGCGAAGAGAACTGCCGCCCCGGTCGCGAACCGGTGGCGGCGCACCCAGCGATGGGACCGTTCGAGAGTCGTGAGAGGGCGGGCGAGGATGGGCTCTCCCGCGAGATGGCGTTCGATGTCCTCGGCGAACGCGGCCGCGGTCGGGTATCGGCGCTCCTTGCCCTTTTCAAGGGCCTTGAGCGCGATCGTCTCGACGTCCGCCGGGAGCGTCCGGACGATCGCCCGGGGCGGCACCGGGTCCTCGTTCACGATGCGGGAGAGGACCTGGACCTCCGTGCCGGAAAACGGGCGCCGTCCGGTCGCGATCTCGTAGAGGATGGCCCCGAGGGCCCAGACGTCGCTTCGAGGATCGACCTCGCGCGTCCGGCGGTCGGCCTGCTCGGGCGACATGTAGGCCGGCGTCCCGACGAGTGAGCCCGAGCGAGAGAGCGCCGGTCCCTCGTCCTCTACCAGCCGAGCGAGGCCGAAATCCATCACGCGCGGTTCGCCCCGGGTATCGACCATGATGTTTGCGGGTTTGAGGTCGCGATGGATCACGCCCTGCCCGTGGGCGAAGCTCACGGCGCGGGCGGTCTTGGCGAGGAGGGAGAGCCCCCTCGCGAGGGGGAGACCATCAGCCAGGAGGCGCTCGAGGCTCTTCCCTTCGACATACTCCATCGTGAAGTAGGGCTGTCCTTGTTCCTCGCCGATGTCGTGGATCCGGACGATGTGCGGGTGCTCGAGGCGTGCCGTTGCCCGCGCCTCGCGGAGGAAGCGCTGCCGGGCCTCGGAGCCCGCCGTACCGGCCAGAACGACCTTGAGCGCTACGCGCCGGCCGAGCTGGGGATCTTCCGCGAGATAGACCTTGCCCATCCCGCCCTGGCCGAGCTCGCCCGCGATCCGGTAGCGGCCGAAGGTCGCGAGGTCGGACGTTGCGAGGAGCGCGCCCGCTGCTTCGTCCTGGCGAGTTCGAGCCGCCGAATCGGCCCCGAGGTCGGAGTCGGATAGGTCGAGCGCCCCCGAGGCATCGACGCTCCGGCATTCGTGCCGCGCGGCGTCCCCGCCTGGAAAGGGCTCGTGGCAGACCGGGCAGAGGCGCTTCATCCCTTGAGGGAGCGCAGGAGTTCCTTGAGGTCGGACCCCATGGCGCCGGGCTCCGGGTATCGGTCGTCGGGGGAGAGCGCCATCGCCCTAGAGACGATCTCCCCGAGCCGGCGCGGTGCGTCGGGGAGGAGGGCCGAGATCGGAGGACACTTGCCTGAGAGGATGCGCGGCACGAGTTCCGCCTCCGAGCGTCCCTCGATCGGACGGGCTCCCGTCGCCATCTCGTAGAGCGTCACACCGAGCGAGTAGATATCGGCCCGGTGGTCGGCGAAGCAGGCGTCCTGGATCTGCTCGGGGGCCATGTAATGAAGCGTCCCCATCGCCGCGCCGGGGGCGGTGACCCCCGAACGGCCGGCGGTCGCCATCCTCTTGGCGAGCCCCATGTCGAGTACCTTCACGGTCTTCGTCCGATCGAGGAGAATGTTGTCCGGCTTGATGTCGCGATGGACGATGTCCCTCTCGCGGGCGTGCGCGAGCGCCTTCGTTACCTGGTAGGCGACCTGGACGGCGAGCGTGAGCTTCAGCCGTCCCTTCTCCGAGAGGAGCTTCCGCACGGTCTTGCCGCGCACGTACTCCATCGCGATGTAGTGGACGCCGCGGACTCGCCCTGTGCCGAGAAACGTCACGATGTTAGGGTGGGAGAGCTGCCCGCCCGTCCAGGCCTCCCGTGAGAAGCGGACGATCGCTTCCGCGTCGTCGGCGGCGAAGTCGCGAAGGAGCTTCACCGCGACGAGGCGGCCGAGCCGGGTGTCGATGGCGAGGTGGACCTCGCCCATTCCCCCCTGGCCCAGCCGGGAGAGGATCCGGTACTGATCGACCGCCTGAAAGTCCCCCTTCCCCTGCACCAGGCAGGGAAGGCACCAGATCGCATCGTGGGCGGCCACCGCTCGCTCCGCGGCGACATCGTCCGGGCCGAGGGCGCGGCCGCATCCTCCTCTGCACGAGGCCTGGGGCGCGAGGGCGGCCTGCGAGTCCTCAAGGGCCTCCGAAACGCCCAGGAGTCGCGCTGTCTCTCCTTCGGCTCCCCTGACCGAAGGGAAGATAACCTGAAAGGCCGAGTCGTTCGAAAGGCGCACGACGTCGGCGTGATCGAGCTCCGCGGAAGAGACCTCTTCCCTTCCCACGCGGACCTTCGGCTCCGCGGCGACGGTCGAGAGCAAGACCCGCGCCCCCTCCGCCCGGAGGCGGCAGTGGACGGGGGGCACGGCACCGTCCGAGAAAGCGAGGGCGGCGTCCTCGCGTGAAGAGCCGACCGTAACCTGTGATCCCTCGCGGACTTCCATACGCCGGCGGTTTGCCTGGCCCTTGACGACGTAGAGGATCGCCACCGGGGCGTCGCGGTTCGCCTCGAGGTGCTCTGTCCTAGCCTCCTCGATCCACCGCCTGAGATCGGCCCGCTGGGCGGTCGCGGCGAGGATCGTCTCGGCGAGCTCGCGTTCGTTTCCGCCCGCACTCGCTTCGGCCTCGCGGCGGATCTCGTCGATCTCCAGAAGGGTCTCCTCGATGCGGGGAGCAATCTCGCCCATTGCGGGGGTCTCTCCGCCCTCCGCCGCGACGAGCTTGCGTATCTCCTCGATCCGGGACTCCAGACGCGCGAAGCGGGAGAGGACATTGCTGTCCTCGTCCTTGCGCCGTCTTTCCCGCATCCGCTCGACGACGTGCTTGGCCAGCTCGAAGACGGCGAGCAGGCCCGAGGCGACCCCGATCAAGTCCATCGTCCCACCTTTTGGAATCGAGAGCGAGCCAGCGCAGTCTATCCTCGCGGCCTGTGGGTTCAAGCGCCGGCGTTAACGCGCCGCGCGTTGCCTTGACTCGCCTTCCCCGTGTGGTAGCATGGGCGCGCGATTGGCCGGGAGGGGAGAGGCACCGTCAGGAACAGCCGCCAGACCTTGGGGACCATCTCGAGGCGTTCCGGATCCGACTCCCTTCACGGGTTCTCGTGGGCGATTTTGGCCCTCGCGCTCGCCGGATGCGCGACGAGCGAGAAGTACGAGGAGGAGACGATCGAGTTCACCGTCGGGCCTGCCTACCGCGAGGAGTCGATCGAGGTCGGGGGGAAGAAGACGGCGCGGGTCGACTCGATCTGGCCTCTCTACCACGAGGAGCACGACGAGGAGACGGGGCGGCACTCGTACGCGGTCCGACCGCTCTTCCACTACTCCTACGACGACGAGGGGGAGCACGAGCAGGTGATGGCCCTTTGGCCGGCCGGCTGGTACCGGGTCCGGCCGGACGAGACGAACCGATGGCTCCTGCCGGCCTACTGGTCGCGCGACACGTTGGACCCGATCGACGGGACCGAGGACACGGACACGATCTTCCTCTTCCCTTTCTTCTATTGGGGGGACACGACAGGCGTCCACGAGGAGGCGGAGCGGACGGGCTCCGAGAGCGACCGCGGCCCCTACTTCGCCTTCTTCCCCTTCTACGGGCATCTGAAGGGGTATTTTGGTAAGGACAACCTGCGCTTCTGGATGTTCCCCTTCGGGTACTGGCGGGCGAACGACGACCTCTACTACTCCCACAACATCGGATGGCCGTTCTACTCGCAGGGGGCGGGTCCGAAGAAGGTCGCGAAGAGCTTCCTGCCGCTCTGGGGCGAGGGGGAACGGTTCGGGGTCTGGAAGCGGAAGTTTTACGCATGGCCGTTCGTCCACGTGCAGAAGAACCACCTCAACACGCCGTACCCCGAGGACGCATTCCTGGTCTGGCCGTTCTACGGGGAGGCGGTGTCGGAAGGGCGCCGGGCGGAGCAGTACATCTGGCCCTTCTTCAACTTCATCGAGGACCAGCGGCAGGACGCCTACGAGATCGACGCCCCGTGGCCGTTCTTCGTCACCTACGAGAGCCCGCGGGTCCGGGCCCTGCGGGTCTGGCCATTCTACGGCTACCAGGAGGACTCCGACGGCTACCGGCGCGACTTCGCCGCCTTCCCTCTCTTCTGGCGCTGGTACAACGACACGAAGTACTACCAGAAGGAGACGTATTTCCTCGTCCCGTTCTACAAGAGCGAGGACTACTCCTACCGGGACGGCACCGCGAGCTACGAGATGCGCCTCTGGCCGCTCTTTCGCGTGAAGAAGGACCGGGACGGGTCGGTCCGGCACTCCGGCCTCACGCTGCTCTTCTTCGACGACTTCGAGCCGGCCGGTTTCGAGACCCTCTACGAGCCGCTCGTGCAGCTCTACACGTACCGGGAAGACCCGGAGAAGGGCACCGATCTATCCGTGCTCGGGCCGGTCTACGAGCGGCGCGAGGCGCCGGGGGTCTACGCCGAGCGGTTCCTCTTCTGGCAATGGGCGCACTTCACCCAGGAAGGACGCCCCGAGGAGAAGCGCTTCACGTTCCTTGGCGGCCTCTTCGAATGGATCGAGCGGGGAGGAGACGCCGGAGTCCGGCTGTTCTGGCTCCCACCCCTAGGGCTAGACGAGGCCCCGTCCGCCGCGGACGGCGGGGGGGTTCCGCCGGGCAGGAAGGACGAACCGGAGGAGGAGAAGTAGTGTTCAAGTTCCTCGACGCGACGGGCGCCTGGCTCCACGGGATGGCGGTGGACGCCGGCTACACGATGGTCCTTCTCTTCCGGTCGATCGCCGCGCTTCCCGCCCTCGTCCGCCGGATCGGCCCGACGCTCCGCCAGGTCTACATCGCGGGCGTGCAGAGCCTCGTGGTGACGATGATCGTCGGGATCTTCAGCGGGATGATCCTCGCCCTCCAGACGGGCATGACGCTCCGGACCTATCATCTGGAAAACCTGCTGGGCACGCTCGTTCTGGTCTCGCTGTGCAAGGAGCTCGGACCCTTCATGACGGCGTTCATCCTGGCGGGGCGTGTCGGATCGGCCATGGCGGCCGAGCTC
>JACQVV010000035.1 GCA_016209595.1 Planctomycetota bacterium | reverse complement strand
GTCCCGTCCGATGACGCCGAAACGACGCGGGAGCCATCGGGGCTGAATGCGGCGCTGTTGACCTTGTTTTCGTGCCCTCGCAGGACTCGAAGCTCGGCCCCCGTGGCCGTGTCCCAGATCCGGATGGTCTTGTCATCGGACGCCGAAACGACGCGGGATCCATCGGGGCTGAAGGCGGCGGCGTTGACCGACTTGTCGTGCCCTCGCAGAACTCGAAGTTCGGCGCCGCTGGTCGAGTCCCAGAGCCGGACGGTCTTGTCGCAAGACGCCGAGACGATACGGGAACAATCGGGGCTGAAGGCGGCGCTGTAGACCCGGTTCTTGTGCCCTCGCAGGACTCGAAGCTCGGCGCCGGTGGCCGCGTCCCAGATCCGGAGGGTGTCGTCGTAGGCACCCGAGACGACCCGCGAGCCATCGGGGCTGAAGGCGGCGGCCATGACGAAGTAGTCGTGCCCTCGCAGCACAAGGCGCAAGGCGCTTCCGAGCTCGTTTCGCGGCGGGCGTCCGCTCCGCAGCCACATCCTCTTGGTGGCCTGCATCCGCTCCCCCCAGCTTTTCGCGAGTTCGTAGAGCTTGGGGCCCGGCTCTTCCCACGGCGGGGGGGTCTTCCATCCCCCCTCGGGCGGAACATAGTGGTCTCTTGCGTCGGGACAGTCGTACCAGTAGCAGTAGTCGTAGAGCTGCTGGAAGAGCGATTCGGGGTGCTTGGACGGGAACAGGAGGTCGCGACCGAGGGCCTCGGCCACGAGCTCGATCATCCGGCGCGTGACGACGACGCCCCTGGAGCGTTCGAGCGAGGCGTCCGGCGGCAGCGTGACCGGGGCACGGCGGAGCGCAAAGTCGTAGTCCGCGGCGAGGTCGAAGACAAGGCCGGCCGCGGCCTTGGCCTCGAGATAGGGCAGGTGCGTCAGGATGTTGAGGACGTTTTGCCACCACTGGGCCTTGGTCGCCTGAAAGGCGAGCTCGACGAGGCGGCGTTCCCTTTTCGCGCCCTTCGTGGTGAAGAACTTGAGGAGCTGGCGGTGGTAGGATCGCATGGGGCCGACGCCGAGCCTCTCCTTCACCGTCCGCTCGAACTCGGGGTGGAAGAAGGCGAGGAGCCGGCGGCGAGTGACAACGAAGTTCGCGAACGCGCGCGTGATCGCATGGAGCTCGCCCGACGGGAGCGCGGCCTTGTCGGAAAGTGATTCCGCGAGCTCGTCCTCCGCGAGTCCCTCGCGGCCGGCTGCGATGAGGCCGAGGTAATCCGCGATCCGCTCTTCGCCGTACTCGGCGCCGAGGCGGCCGACGATCTGCCGGAAGAGGCCGTCCACCGTGGTCGCGAGCTGGCCGACCGCGACGCCAGAAAGCGCGACCTCGTCGAGGGCGACTTTCAAGAAGAGCGGGTTCCCTGCCGCGCGGGAGACGAGCTCCTGGCGTTCGGCCGGGGCGATCTCGAGACGACGTTCGCCCGCGTAGGCTGCGACGATTCGTTCCATCTCGTCCTCGGACAAGGGGGGGAGCTCGTGGAGTTCCACGCCCGGCCGGCGGCTGGCGGTTTCGAACACATCGACGGGCCGGGTGGTGAGGATCGCGCGGACGTTCGGGCCATAGGCGAATGGGAGCCAGAGAAGATCGCGCCCGGTCTCCGAGACCTCGTCGATGCCGTCGAGGGCGAGGACAAGCGGACGCTCGGTCGCCGCGAGGGCCGTGGAGATCTGGCGCCTCCGGACCTCGGGATCGGGGTCGGGATCCTCGGGCAGGATCCCGAGCTCGCGGAGTCTTTCTGCGACAGCTCGGGTGATCCCCGCCGGCTCGCGGCTCTCGCCGCCCGCGCCCAGGAAGTGAGCCACGACGGGGACGGCAGGGTCCGCCCAGTTCTTCACGAAGCGCGCAAGGAGGGCGCTTTTCCCGGTCCCGGCCACGGCGTGAACGGTGAGCGTGTGAAGGGCGCCCCGGGAGCGCGCGAATTCGGCCAGGCGCGCGAGGTGCTCGCCCCTCCCCACGAAGCCGCGCACCTTCTCCTCGATGAGCTCTCTCGTCGATTCGGCGAGCGTGGGTAGCCCCCGCGACACGACCTTCCCGGGCGGGTAGTCGTCGTCGATCAAGTCCCCCAGCGCCCGCCCGATCCCTTGGGCGAGGTCGGCGGTTTCATTCCACGTGAAGACGAGCTCGCCCTCGCCCGCGAGCCTGTGCTTCAAGGCCTCGAGCGCCTCGCGGTCGGTCCGGGTCTCGCCGACCGCCTCGGGCGGCGTCACTCGGGACGGATCGCGGAAGAAGAAGAGCCGCCGCGCCCCGCGGCGCACGGCCTCCTCGATCTCCATCTCGGTGATCGAGATCTTCCGCACGTTGGCGGCGCCCGCTCCAGCGTCGGGTGGCCGCCAGCCATAGCGGCCGTCCAGGATGTTGACGAAGTACTGGCACTCGCGGACCGCGTCCAGGCACCAGTCCACGACCGGCTCGCCCGGCTTCCGGTCCCGCCACCGGAGATCGTAGGGAATGAGCGAGAGCCGGCGTTCCGCGATCCTCTCCTTCACCCCCTCGAACGCCGCGTGGAGCTTGTCTCGCTCGCGCTCAAGATCCTTGAACGTGGAGGAGACGAAAACCTTCAGGCTCTGCCACGGTTCGACCATCCGGCACCTCGCGCGAAACGCTATCGTAGGGTAACACCGCCGGGGGAATGAGGTAGGATGGTCTCGATGAAAGTCCAGGAAACCCCCGCCCTTCTGCTCGGCCCTGAGGACCACGGGCGACGGATGAGCCTCGAGGAGTTCGCCCGGGCCACGGGACGGGAGGGCTCGCTCTACGAGCTGGCGAAAGGGGTGGTGATCGTGGTCGATGTGCCGGGCCTCTCCCACAGCCGGATCGTCCGCGAAGTCGAACGACAGTTCACGGCCTACGATCTCGACCACCCTGAGGTCATTCGCCACATCGCCGCTGGATCGGATTGCGCCATCCGGATGCCTGCCATGCGGTCGGAGCGGCACCCAGACCGTGCGATCTATCTCACTCCGCCACCCGCTGACGAGAATCCCTGGGACTTGTGGACGCCCGAGATCGTCGTCGAGGTCGTCTCTCGCGGCCAGGAGGAGCGTGACTACGGCGAGAAACGCCAGGAATACCTGGTCGCCGGCGTCCGCGAGTACTGGATTGTCGATCCGTACCGGCGAACGGTCCTCGTTCTCCGACGGCGCGGCGACGACTGGACCGAAGAGGAGGTGCTGGCAGGAGGGAAGGTCGCGACCCGTCTCCTACCGGGTTTCGAACTCGACACGGCTCGCCTTTTCGCGCTGCTCGACAAGCCCTGAATCCGCTTCCTGGACCGGATCTCGGCTGCCCGGAACTCGCCGCTCCTCCATCTCCGACGCAAAAGCGGGGAGGGGCCAGAGAAGGCCCCTCCCCGCGGGTGGACCAGGGGGATCGAGAGGCGCTGGAGCTATCTGGGCTGGCTCTTCGGGGCCGGGACCTCGTTCCAGTAGCGGTTGCGGAGCTCGTCGATCTGCGTGCGGTCCTCGTCGGACTCGGCGCGCTTGGCGGTCTCCGACAGGGAGAGCGGCGTCGCGCCCGACTCCGTGCCGTCCCCGTTCACCGCGAGCTCGGCCTTCTGCGCGATCACGGCGTCGTCCATCGCGCGAAGGAGCACCTCCATCTCGCCCTGCTCCGCCTCGAAGTCACACTCCTCGAGCCGGGAGGCGAGGTCGCGAGTCTTCTGGGTCTCCGAGCGGAGCGCGAGCAGGTCCTTCTCGAGCGCGTACTCCTCGCGCTTGATCTTGAGCTCGGCGATCTTGGCGGCGAGCTTCTCGCGGGCCTCCTCGTAGCCCCCGACGACCTGTGTCTGGGCCGCGTGAAGCTCGGAGAGCTGCTCCATCCGGGCCGAGAGGGCCTTGAGCTCGACGAGGTAGCTCTTGAGCTGGATCTCAGCCTGGGGCAGCGTGAACGTCTTCCCGGCGAAGGCGAAGGTTGGTTCGCCGCCGGAGACGTTCCCCTCGGCTGCTTTCATCCGCTCGACGAAGGACCGGACGAGGGCGTCGTACTCCGCCTCGCGGGACTTCAGGCCCGCGAGCTCGATCCGGGTCTTCTCGGCCCGGACCCGCTGCTCGTAGGTCTTCTTCGCGAGCTCCTTCCCGCGATCCTCCATCTTGGCGAGCTCCTCGTCGAAGTGGACCTCCCAGTTGGCGACGAGGTCCTTCTCCTGCTTCTGGGCGTGCTTCGCCTTGAGCCGGAGCCAGCACGACTCGATCCGCTTGGCGTTCCACGCGAGGCCGAGGACGGCGACCGCGGCAACCCCGATGAGGATGAGCTTCTTCATCTCGATCCACCTCCTAGCTGAGTGTTTCGCCAGGAGGAGAACGCAAATCGGGGGCCACTTTGGAGCGCAAGACCCACGAGCGGCGTAAGTCTCTGACTCTACGCCTGCTGGGGAGAGCAACGTCTCGACAACCGGCTCGGTCGAGGGGCTGCGGGATTGGAAGGGGCTTCAAGCCGGCTTGAAAGGATTTTCGGATGGGCCCATCCCGGATCCTTCATTCGATCCGTAGTTCCGCCTCGACCTCCTCCAGCGGCTTCCAGTCCCCGCGCCGCCCCTTGAGAACGATGTAGCGGTGGGGCTCTCCTCCCTTGAACTCCTCGTCCAGGCAGCGCCCCTGGGGATCGTGGACAGACCGGCCGGCCGCGATCTCGAGACCCATCCGCTGGGAAAGGAGGTCGCACTCCACCCGCTCGTCGGGGGGGTCGAGGATCTTCTTCACGCGGTAGCCGGCGAGAAAGGAGCCGGAACCCCGGTCGAGAAGCGTGTGGATCGTCCGCGCGACGGCGCGCATGGAGAGCGAGCGCGGGGCCCCGTCGGCGTCCGGCGTGAGGACCTGCGGCACCACGAGGTAGACGATCCGGCGCTCCACGGGGTGATCGGTGAGGCTCATGCCGGAGCAAAGGAGGTCCGGCTCCTCTTCGAACCGGCGGCGGCGATAGTCGCGCGGCAGGAAGAAGGGGTTTCCCGCCAGGTTCATGAGGTCCCCCACGACGATCACGCGCTCGGGATCGGCGACACCAAAGTTCTCCTGGATGACCCGGAAGTGTTTAAAGTATTCCGCCCACGGCGACGGGGAGACGAGCGCCACCTGGCTCCGGCTGAAGACGCCGTCGAAGCGAACGCCGCGCTGGGCGAGGATCGCTTCCACGGCCCTCGCGTAGGACTCTTCGGCCCGGGTCGCGAGGGCGAGGCAGCAGTCGGTGGCGAGCTCGGCCAGCCCCGCGGCGAGATCGGGACGCAGGAAAACCTTCCCGATGCGCGGGGCGAAATGGTAGAGGCCGGTGGTCCCGTCGAGGTCGATGATGACGAGGGGTCGGTTCACACTCGAACTCGCACTCGTACTCGTCCTCGTACTCGAAGACGGACTCGCACTCGTACTCGTACTCGAAAACTCGACCGAACCCGAATCCCGGTTTCTCGGTCAGGCCCTACTTCCCCTCGATCTCTTCCAGAATCGACTCCAGCGCGGCCTGGACCTCGGGGTCCTCCTCGGCCGCGAGCCGTTCCCGCAGCATCGGGATCGCGGGCTTCCCGATGCGCACGAGCTGCCGCTTGGCCTCCTGGCGGCGGTTCCAGTCGGGGTCGCCGAGCTCGGCCATCCAGCGCAGGACCTCCGCCTTGGCTTCCTCCGGGATCTCGGGGAAGGGGATCTCGACCACCTGGATGTGGCCGGGGTCGAACGACAGGGTCTTCCCGGACGAGAGCTGGAAGGAAAGCGTCTCGTCGAGGACGCGTCCGGAGAGCTCGCCCTCGTCCCACATCACGAGCCGGACGACGCGCCACTGGCCGCGGGAGAACTCCGCGGAGGAGATCCTCTCGGTCGGGACCTGGACTTCGCCGAAGACGGTCTCCAGGCGCCAGGTTCCGGGCGCAGGCCTGCCGACGAAGACATCGCCATCCGAGAGGCGCACGACAGGGCGCCCGGCGAGCCCCTCGGGTTTCTGGCCGAGCGGCCGAACCAGGGCCTCCAGGAGCGGCGCGGGGATCGACGTCTCCAGCCCCACGTCCAGCTTCATGCGGATCGGACCGGAGTCGAGGAGCCCGGTCGAGGTCGAACCGTCGGAGAGCGTCAGCTGATGGAGCGAAGGGCGCCCCGTGGTGAGGTGGATCGCCACGACCTCCCCGACCTGGAACTCCAGGACTCCGTAGCGGGTGCGGAGCGAGAAGGTGGGAGAAAGGACCTCCCCCTGGAACCGGTCTCCCGTGAGAAGGATCGCCAGGTGGGGGGCGGCCGCGCCGGGGTCCGGGGGTGTCGATGCGGCTCGCACGCGCAGCAAGAGTCGGGCGACCCGCGCCGCCGGCACCTCGAAGGTGCCCGTCGAGGGGACCGCGATCGTCACGACGCGGGGCGAGAGCTGCCCGCTGTAGACCGAGCCCGATTCGAAGACCATCCGGTCGAGCGTCTTCCCGGGCTGGCCGAACTCCAGCCCGGCAAGATCTTCGGTGCTCGCCTCGATCCTGCCGAACGCCGTTTCCAGCCGGTAGACGGTGGGTTTGACCTCGCCACGGAGGCGGTCGCCGGTAATGAGCTCGATCGCCTCCCGGCCTTCCTCCCGGGGGAGGACGAGAGGCGCCACCATGTGAAGGCCTGGCCCGAAGTTCCAGACGGCCGAGCGGAGGTCGTCAGGGATCGCCTCCAGGACGGGGTTCGGGTCGAAGGCGGAGAGGAACCGCAGCGCCTCATCGGTCGACGAACGCTGCGCGGCGATGAAGAGGAAGGCGCCGCGGCTCCGCGGCGGCAGGAAGACCCCCGTCATGGAGAGGGTCATCCGGTCGGTCCCGTCGGCCGCGCTGACGGTCGGGCGGCTGGAAGCCATCCGGTCGGCGTAGATCGTGACGACGACCGCGTCGTTCGCGCCTCCGCCCCCGTCGTCGGTCACCAGGCCGAAGTCCTCCGGATCGACCACTCGATCGCCGCTCGACGTGGCGACGATCCGGGTGGAGGAGTCGGAGCCGACGTCGATGGAGACGGAGAGGCTCACCGGAACGGTCTCGGCCCCGGGATTGTGGACCACGTCGAGGTAGCGGGCGAAGCCGTCGGTGGGGGAGATCCAGATCCGGCGGGTGACCTCGAGGTCGCCGATCGCCCGCGGTCCGAGCACGATCTCCCGTCCGTCCGCGGATAGCAGGGCGGCGTCCACACCGGGGAAGTTCTGCCCGTTCACGGTCAGCCGAAGCCCGTCGTCGTAGGCGTCGCTCGTTCCGTCCTTGATCGTCCCGTCTCCCTGGACGTCCCACGCGAACCCCCGGCCGTCGGTGAGCGTCACCGGTACCGAGGAACGCTGGCCTTCCTCCGGGTCCTCCTGGGCGGCCGCGAGCGGGGCGAGGGCGACCAGGAGTGCGGAAAAGACCGCGCGCCGGGCGGGGACGGGCCGGAGCGCGCGTGCGCGACCCCAGACAAGGAATCTCCTCACGTCGTTTTCTCCGAAGCCCGAAGCCTTTTCTTCTCTTCTGAAGCCTGAAGCCTGAAGCCTGAAGCCTGAGTATAGCGGGTGGTATGATTCTCGCGCCATGACCGAACTCCCGCCCCGGGTAAAGCTGATCCGCAAGCTCGTCGAGACGGGGCACAGCATCCTCTACCTCGTCGGGCATCCGGACTACGAGCGGCCGCTCCTTCTGAAGCAGCTCCACCCGGACCTCGCCTACGACCCGATCGAGAACGACTACCTCTACCGCGAGTTCAAGATCGGGAAGATGCTCGACCTCGCCAACGTCCCGAAGGTCTACGCCTACGGGGAGGAAGGAGGGCTGCCCTACATCCTCATGGAGTACGTGGACGGGGAGGACCTCTTCACGCGATGGCACCTGCGGAGCCCGAAGACGGAGGAACTCCTCCGCACGGTCTGTCGCGTGGCCGAGATCCTCGACGAGGTCCACCGGCACGGGATCGTCCACCGGGACGTCAAGCCGGAGAACATCATCATCGATCCCCAGGGCGAGCCCTGGCTCGTGGACTTCGGTCTGGCGCTCCGCCGGGATCTGACTCCGCCCTCGCACGAGAAGGGGCACTTCGTGGGGACCCTCCCCTACGCCGCCCCCGAACGGTTGAAGGAGTTCACCCCGGATCCCGACCCGCGAGCCGATGTCTACTCGATCGGGGTCCTCCTCCACCTCGCCCTAACCGGCAAGGTCCCGTTCGGCGACCTGGAGACGGAAGACTTCTTCCTGGGCAAGACGAGCATCTCCGCCCCTCCAATCGAGCCTCTCCGGCGTGACCTACCGGGTGAGATCGCCGGGAATCAGGCGATCCGGGCCGTCCATGACCGGGCCCTGGACCCGGATCCCCGGAAGCGTTTCCCGCACGCCCTCGCGGTGGCGTGGGCGCTGGAGCTCGCGCTGCGGAGCGCCGAGGCGCCGCCGGAGCGCGGAAGCGCGACCCAGGACAAGGAGTAAAGCCACTTTACGCCAGGCGGAACCCATGTTGCCGGGCAGCCCCGGCTGTCGGACGTTGTGGGTGGGTTCCACCCTGGGCGGACGGGTGGGAACGGAACTTGCGAGGTGCTCTCCCGGCGCCCGAACCGATCGACCCGCGCCGAAAAGGAGCCCCCATGTCCCGCACGATGAGCTGGCTCGTTCCGTCCGTCTTCGTCTTCCTCTCCTCCTTCCAGGCCCCGGCCGACGACTTCGTCGTCCACGAGTGGGGCTACTTCATCGAGAACGGCTCTCGGGACCCCGTGGAGATCCTCGACTCGATGCCCGGCGAGGTTCCCAACTTCCGAACCTGGACGCCGTACGGCGGGCGATTCAAACTCCTCGCCTCGCGGGGAGACCTCGACCTCGTGACGGGGGCGCTGTCGCTCGGAGACGGCGCGGGCATGTCCTCGGCCGGGACCGGCTCGGCCGGGACCGGCTCCAGATGGTCGAGCTCGGACGCGAGCGTCCGGCAGGTTCTTCAGAACCGCTATGCCCCTCGCCCGCGCTCCGCGTCGAGCGAGCCCTACCTCTACTTCTACTCGGACCGGGCCCGGGAGGTGGACGTGCGAGTCCGGTTCCCTGGAGGCGCCCCGCTCTTCTGGTGGCCGGTCGCCCGGGTGGCCTCGGAGGGAGGGGGCTCGAGCCTGGAGTGGCCCGATGTCCAGATCCTGCCGCGAGGGTCCCGTGCCGCGTTGCGACCCTGGAGCTCCACCGGCGCGTTCCGGCTCGGACTCGAGCGAGCGCGGCAGGTGGATTCGTGCCCCGTCAAGGTGGCGAACGTCACCGACCGCTACCTCTTCTACGAGGGGACGGTGAGCACCGACTCGATGCTCGGCCGGCACTTCTCCTGGGACGGGTGGCACCTGGCCAACTTGACTTCGCAGCCGATCTTCGACGTCCTGGTTTTCGCCCCCGGGTCGAAGCGCCCGCTCCGGATCCCGTGGATCGAACCGGGGACGGAAGCCATCGTCCCCGCCGGCGCCGAGGGGAACGTGGAGCTCGACGAGGCAGGGCTCGCGGGAGAGCTCGCGGAGGCCGGGCTCTTCTCCGACGAGGCGGCCGCGATGGCGGCCTCCGTCTGGGGGACCGGCTTCCTGGACGCCGCGGGGACGCGGGTGCTCTACCGGATTCCGCGGGAGACCTACGACCGGATCTATCCCCTCTCGATCGATCCCTCGCCCAACGCGCTCGTGCGCGTGGGGCTCGTTCTCTCCTACGACCTCGATCCGGCGCTCGAGGCCGTTCTGGCGCGGCTCGGCGGTTCGCGCCTCAAGAACGCCGAGGTGCGCGAGAGCCTGGAGGCGCAGGTCCTGGAGATCCTGAAGTCGCGGATCGAGGCGCTCGAGCCCCTGACGCCGGCGATGGTCGATGCCCTCGCACTGGAGACCGAGGAGATCGCGGCCCTGCGGGCGAGGACCCTGCCCCCTTCGGGCGAGGTCGTGGTGAAGGACGAAGTCGAGGCGCTCCTCGCGGCCCTCCGGGGGGCGATCGCCCGTGCGGACAAACTCGAAGAGCTCCTCCGCTCGCTCGCGCAGGTGCGTACCTCGCGCGCGGCCCCTCCCGAGGAGGTGCGGGCCTTCGTGGAGGAGCTCTCGCGGTTTGAACTCTCCCCGGCGGCCCGTAAGGGGTTCGCCGGAATCGCGGGCGGCATCCGGGAGTTCCGGCCGACCGACGAGACGCTCGGACGCCTCGCGGAGCTCGTCAAGATCGTCCGGGACGACGCCGCCGAGGCGCGGTCGAGCTCCGCGGCCCGCCTCTCGGCGGTCCTGGGGCCGTACCTCTATGCCGGCGGAGTCGTGACTCCCGCGGTCTGGGAGTTCCTGAAGCTCCAGCGCGGCGACAAGGGCGCCCGCGCGCTCGTCACGACGATCGGCGTTCCCTACGAGGCGATCCGGTAGGGAGGATTCGCTCTAAGGAGCCAGCCTCTCGGCCCGCCAGCCCTCAGCGATTCGGGTGTACCGCACCCGGTCGTGGAGGCGGGCGGGCCGGGAGACCCAGAACTCGATCGTCTCGGGGACGACCCGAAAGCCTCCCCAGAAGGGCGGGCACGGGATTTCCTTCCCTTCGTACTGGCGCGCGAGCTCGGCGACCTTCGCCTCGAGCTCTTCGAGGCTTCCCACGGGAGAACTCTGCGGCGAGGCCCAGGCCGCGAGCTGGCTCTCGCGGGGCCGCGTCTGGAAGTAGCGGTTCGAGTCCGCCCAGGAGAGCCGGAGCGCGGTCCCCTCGACGCGGGCCTGGCGTGCGAGCGAGGCCCAGTAGAAGACGAGGGCGACGCGCGGATTCTCATCGAGCTCCCGGCCCTTGCGGCTCTGGAAGTTGGTATAGAATCGGATGCCCTGCCGATCGACGCCTTTTTCCAGGACAAACCGGGCGGAGGGGATCCCTTGGCGAGTCGCGGTGGCGAGGACCATGGCATCGGGCTGGGGGGAGCCGGAGCGCTCCGCCTCCTCGCACCAGCGCGCGAGCTCATCCAGCGGGTCCGCGTCGAGCGGCAGATCGTCCTCCATGCGGGGGATTGTATCCCGTGAGCCGGGGCGTGAAGACGAAGGAGCCCGGCGCGAAGCACGGCCTGGCCCGCGTCCTGTCGAAGCTCGGGATCGCCTCCCGGACGGAGGCGGCGGAGTGGATCCGCGCGGGGCGGGTCTCGGTCGCAGGGCGAGTCGTGCGGGACCCGGAACGGCCGACCGCGGCATCGGGCGAGGAGATCCGGATCGACGGGGGGCGGCTCGCGACCGCGCGCCGGGTCTACCGGGCGTTCCACAAGCCTAGCGGCGTGCTCACGACTCGCGCGGACCCTCGCGGACGACCGACCGTGTACGACCGGCTTCCCGGTGATGGAACGTGGGTCTTTCCTGTCGGGCGGCTCGACGGACCGACGACGGGGCTTCTTCTCTTCACGAACGACTCGGCCTTCTCGGAGATCGTCACGGCCGGCGGCGTCCCCAAGACGTACGAGGCGCGGGTGAAGGGGCGGATGACCGACGAAGCGATGGAGGCCCTCCGGCGAGGCGTATCCCTGGACGACGGCCCCACGGCTCCGGCCGAGGTGGAGATCCTCTCCCGAACGGGCTCCTACACCACGCTTCGCCTCACGATTCGCGAGGGAAAGAACCGCCAGGTCCGCCGGATGTGCCGCGCGGTCGGGCACGAGGTCGTGAAACTCGTTCGGGTGGCAATCGGGCCGGTCGGCCTGGGGGACCTGCCGGAGGGAGCGGCGCGGGAGCTTTCCCCGGCCGAGGTCCAGCGGATACTCTCCTCCGCCAGGCGGCGAGGGCAAAAGTCGGGATCCGCGAGGGGACGCTCGAAAGCACGGGAGGAACGATGGACCTGAAGGCGCGGTTCGAAGATGCGGCGGCTCGAGTGAAGACTCTCACGAATCGTCCGACCGATGACGAGCTCCGTGAGATCTACTCGCTCTACAAGCAGGCAACCGCGGGGGACGTCTCCGGGAAGCGTCCCGGGTTGTTCGATCTCCTGGGGCGCGCAAAGTACGACGCCTGGGCGGCCCGCAAGGGGATGAGCTCCGAGGCGGCGATGGAGGCCTACGTGGCGCTCGTGGACCGGCTCGTCGGGGGGGCGTAGGAGATGAACGTGGCCGGGAAGACACAGGGCGGAAGACCCGCCCCGGCACGCGAGCTGGGGCTGGGCGAGATCGCCGTATACAACAAGCTGCTGAAGCAGGATCAGCTCGACGAGTGCCTCGCCATCCAGCGGGAGATGACCGAGCGCGGCTTCCCGATGTCGCTGGGGAAGATCCTGATCGAGAAGTTCTACCTCGATCGTGTGAGCGTGAACGCGCTCCTCAGGGCTCAGGCGGCCCACCGGGGCTCCCAGCCCGGGGGCCTCGACACCTCGATCGACATCGTCAAGTTCACGCCGGCCGAGCACGACAAACTCGTCGCGCGCGTGCGCGAGAAGGCGCTCATCCGGCCCGAGCAGGTCGACGAATGCTTCGATATCCAGATGGCCCTGGATGGCTACGGAATCGACAAGCTGCTCGGCGAGATCGCGATCGAGAAGGGCTACCTCGATCGGAGCGTGGTCGCGGACATCCTCGCCCATCACGAGTCGGTGCGCACGAGGCTCGTGCAGAGGGTCGTGTCCGAGGACGAGGCGGCCGTGGAGGAGGAAGGGCCGGGGGAGGACTCGGGGCTCCTGGAGGCGCTCCGGGGCCGCGTGGAGCCGGAGGCCATACGGCAGAGCCGGCGCTTCCGCTTCGGGCGGCTAGCGGTGGAGAAGGGGCTCGTGACTCAGGACGTGCTCGCCGACGCGCTATACGCCCAGTTCCGTCTGAAGGAATTCGGGATCATCAAGCGAATCGGCGAGATCCTCGTCCTGAAGGGGTGCCTGCGCGAACCCGACGTCCGGCGGATCCTCCAGCTCCAGAAGCAGAGGATGGGGAAGATCCGCTGGGGCGAGATGATCCGGACCGAGAGTCTCGCCGGCGAGGACGTTCGCCTGGGCATTATCCTCGTGGAGAACGGCATTCTCTCCAAGGACGAGGTGGACGAATGCCGCTTCGTGCAGAAGGCGATGCGGGATCTCGGCCTGGAGTTCCCGCTCGCCCAGGTGGTCTGGGAGAAGGGCTGCCTCGATCGGGAGCTCGTGGAGTCGATCCAGAAGGAGGACGAACGGCGCGTCGAAGCCGAAGCAGAGCGTCAGGCCGCCGAGGAGGGCCCCGTCCAGGTCGGGTCGATGCTGAAGAGCGTGGCCCTGGAGAAGGCGTACGAGGAGATCCTCTCCCGGATGAAGGACGAACCCGAGGAGAAGCCCGCCGGAGAACCGACCTCCGGCGTCGTCCTTCGCCGCGCGAGCGGCGTCTCGCTGCGGCCCGTGCAGGCCTCGCCGGCGCGCCGGCGCCGGAAGGAACTCCTCGCGGCCTCCATCGTGGCGCTCCTCGTGCTCGCTCTCCCGGCCATCGCGTTCCTGGTCACGCGCTCCGGCGGGGACGAGGGGCCGCCCGCGGAGTCCGGCGAGGTGCGCATGGGGCCCGCCCCCACGGACCCGGGCGCGGGCCGACCGGGCGGGCCCGCTCCGGGCGGCGGGCCCGGGCCCGGTGGGGGACCCGGCCCTGGCGAGGGGCATCCCCCCTCGGGCGAGGGCGAGGAAGCGGCGGAGCTCCGGGACGCGCTCGGGGCCATCGTCCTTCCCGAAGACCTCCTCGCCCGGTTCGCGGCCTCGCCCGCACCGGCCGCCGTGTTCGTGGTCCGCGCGCACCTGTCGGCCGTTTCCAAGTACTCAAAAACGCCGCGCCTCCGGATCCTCGTCGCCGGCGAGACCCTCTACCCCGAGAAGACCGACCTCTTCGTCTCCCTCAATGGCTTCGGACGGACGATGGGTCAGGAGAGAGCGGAGGTGCGACGCACGGGGAGCGCCACCGCCACGGTCCGATTCGAGGCCGCCTTCGGACCCTTCGCCGCGGAGCTTCCCCGCTCCTTCGAGGGTGTGGAGCTCCCCTGGTTTCCCGCGGGCAAGTACGTCGTGCGGCTCGCGGTTCGCCCCTCCGCCGATTCCGCGTGGCGCGAGGGAGTGGAGGCGAAGGGCCTCCCTCTCGAAGGGGAGATCGCGGCCGAAGAGTACTTCCATCCCTCCCGCGAGGGACTCGAAGCCGCGCGGCTCGAGGGAGAGACGGAGATCCGTTCCTACCTCGGGGCGGTCCTTTCGCGTCTCGATCCCTGCCGGGAGGCCCTCGGGACGATCGAGGGAGACCTGACGAGCGGGAAGCTCGCCCCCGGTGCGGCCACGGGTCGCCTGGAACAGGCGGTCGCGGCGATCATCGAGTCGAGGGACGAGGTCGACAGGTTCGAGGAGCTCCTGGTCGAGGTGCCGCTCCCCACGCTCTTCGCGCAAGTGGTCGAGTACCACGATTCGCTCCTCGCGTGGGGGCGCATCCTGGCCGGGTCGCTCTCCGAACCGGAAAAAGCGGCCGAACGAGCGGCCGTTCCTGGCGAGAGAGCTCGCGAACTCGCCGGGTCGATCCGGTTCCAGCTCGGCGAAAAATAGTCCCAAAAGAGGCTTGCAAGGAAGCGGTCGTGGCGGAATAATGCGTTCGCGCGACTCGGTGCGCCGTGGTTTGCGAGGAGTCCATGGGGATGGATGGGCGACCGCAGGTAGCGATCTTGCTGGGAGTGCTTCTATTCTGCCTCCCCGCCTGGTTCGCCATGGCCCAGGCCGGCGGGGATGATCCAGGCACCCTCGACCCCGAAGCGGTTCTGCGGCGGGAGCTCGCAGCTCGGCTGGCCGGCGCGCTTGCGAAGAGGCCGGATGCGGAAGAGCTCGTCCGTCTCGTGGCGGTCTTCGGCGTGGTGGAGCGGGCCGGGGCCGGCTTCTACCTTGCCGGCGCATCCCTCCTCCCCGCGCGTTCGGTCCTTTCTGTCACGCTCCAGTACGAGGGAAAGATCGTCGAGACTCGCCGCGCGGTGGTAGGTGACGGTGGGTCCTTCGACTGTCTCTTCGGACCGTACCGGGATAAGCGGGTTTTCCAGGGCGTCTACTCGTTCCTGGTCGCCTACGACCGAGAGCGCCAACCCGTCTCGGTACAGGAGCACCCGGGAACGCCGGAGGAGTCCCGTTCGTGGAGCACCCTCGTCCGGGTGGGGGACGAGGCGGGCGAGGCGGCCGAGAAGGAGGAAGAGCGGCGCGCCTACCTGGAATACGTGAAAGCGCTCGACCGCCTCGCCGCGGCGCACGAGAGCGAGGCGAGGGCCGCCGCCTTGAAGGAGAAGTACACCATCGGGGCGAACCGGGACTTCGACGAGCTCTCCTGGCGCCGCTGGGCGAGCGAGTGGCGCGAGTCTCTCGACCGCGAGGTCACGCGGGAGCTTCTCGACGCGCGCGAGGAGAAGGTCCTCGCGCTCATCCTGCCCGACGCGTTCCAGGCGATCCTGACGCTCGCCTCCTACCAGCAGGAGCTCCACAAGATCGACTCGCGCGAGGTCTACGAGCATCACGGGCGGGCGTTCGCCCCCGAGGACCGCACCGCCGAGGGAGGAGCGCTGTTCTCGCGCCCCGCCGTGCTCCAGCAGATCGCAGCGACGCGGAAGCGGCTCGACGCGCTGCTCGCCGCGCCCGAGGAGGACGGAGCGGGCGGGGAGGAGGATCGTCGGATGGAAGACGGGAAGAGCGGCGAGGAAGGAGGCGGAGGGTGACCGGCACGAGGAAGGGGAGGGGGCCGCTGGCACGACCCTTGCTCCGCAAGGGGAGTGCCGGCGGTTGGAAGGGGGAGGGGGCAGTTCCCCTCCCCCTCACGAGGTCGGCAGCGCTCGTTCTTGCGCTCGCGCTTCTCGGTGGGACGGCCGCGGCCCAGGAGCCTCCTCCGCCCCGCCCGGAGGACCCGGAAACCAAGGCGCTCCGCCAGACGCTCGAACTCCTCTACCAGGAAGTGGTCGTGGCTGGCCGGGATCTCGGGGATTCGCCGCACTTCCAGGAGATCGACTCCGGGGACGCGAAGGAGCTGGATCGTCTCCACGACATCCTGATGGACATCGGGACCCCCGAGTCGCAGAAGATCGCGGCCGTCCGCGTGCTCGAGGCCTGGCGGCGGGAGGAGTCGGTCTACCCCCTGATGCTCACGATGAACGACCCCGCCGAGGACTACCGCGTGCGCGCCGAGATCCTCGAGCGGGTGGGGAACTTTGGAGACGACCGGGTCGTGATCCCGCTCGTACAGACGCTCAAGGGGAAGGAGACTCGCCTGCACGGTCCGGCGGCTCGGTCGCTCTCGCGGTTCGGGGACAACGAGCGCACCCAGAGGAATTTCCGGGTGCTCGTCGTCTCTCCCGACCCGTCGACGCGCGGCTGGACCGCCCGCGCGATCGGCTGGTCGGGCTGGAAGGACGGCGGAGAGCTCCTGCTCGAGTCCGCGGCGCGCGAGACCGACCCCACGGCGTTGGGGCGGATTTTTCTCGCGCTCGCCGAGCTCCGGGTCCCGGAGGGAATCGAGCGCGCGGTCGCGGGGCTCGCGCACCCGGGCGAGGAGGCGAGGGCGCTCGCCGCCGAGGCGCTCGGGATCTACAGCGAGATGGCTCGCGAGAAGGGGCTCGAGCCCCTCCTCGCGGTCGTGGAGAACGAGGGTGAGAGCGAGGGGGTCCGCGGGGTGGCCGCCGGGGAGCTCCCGGACATCGCCCCGGACTCGGACGACGTGGCGAAACGACTGCTTCGCCAGATGGGGCACCCTTCGGATCCTCTGAATCTCGCGATCAAGGTCGCGCTCCGGCGCATGGCGAGCCGGTGGCTCGTCGTGGCGCTGATCGAGGTCCTGGCGAACCCGAAGGAGCACGAGCGCCGCCGCTTCGGGGCCTGGCAGGTGCTGCGAGCCATCTCCGGGCGGGACATGCCGCAGGAGGCCGGAAAGTGGGCGG
>JACQVV010000363.1 GCA_016209595.1 Planctomycetota bacterium | reverse complement strand
TTCTTGGGCGGACGCCGCCGCGGAGAAAACGTACAAGGCGAGCGCGAACGCGGTGACTCGTTTCATTGCTTTCGAGGTTACCATTCCGGCGGAGGTCCGCAAGGAACCATGAACGAGAACGAGATCCTCTCCGAGATGCGTTTCGACCCGGCGCGAGGCGCGCTCCTCTATCGCGACGTGCGCTACCTGCTCGTGCGGCCGGAGACGCTCCGGGACGTCCAGAAGGCGGCCGAGGAGGTTCTGGGCCGCGAGCGGGCGGGCGATCTCTTCTTCGCGGGGGGCAGGACAGGAGGGCTCCTCTCCTCGCGGCGATTCAAGGAGGCCTTCGGCCTGTCCGACCGCGAGGCGGCCGAGTTCATGTGCCGGATGGGGGCCCGGATCGGCTGGGGCGCGATGCTCCTCTTGGAGTTCGACCCCGCGGATCGAAGGCTCGTTGTCGAAGTCCAGGGCTCCCCCTTCGCGGCGACGTACGGTCCCTCCAAGTCAGGAGTCTGCCACCTCACTCGGGGCGTGATGTCGGGGCTCGCCGAGGGGCTCTTCGGCGGATCGGTCGAGGCGAGCGAAACCTTCTGCCAGTCCCGGGGCGACGCCTGCTGCCGGTTCGAGGTGCGAGGAACATGAGACCCGACGCCGACAAGCCGCGCACCATCCTCATCACGGGGGCGGCGGGAAACCTCGGGAGCATCCTCGCGCGACATCTCGCCGGGAGCCCGCACCGGCTGCGGCTCATGACCCACAAGAAGCCTCTCCCGTCCGACCTCCTCGCCGCCGCGAACGTCGAGGAGGTTCGCGCGGACCTCGCCCGCCCCGAGACGCTCGAACCCGCCGCCCGCGGAGTCGATTCGGTCGTCCACTTCGCGGGGGTCCTCTTCGCGCCCCGCCCCGACCGGTTCCTCCCCGTCACCAACACGCGCTGGTTTGCGAACCTCCTCGACGCGTGTCTCGCGGCGCGCGTGGAGCGCGTCGTCCTCGTCTCGTTCCCGCACGTGGAGGGTCCCACTACCCCGGAACGCCCCGCGACCGGACGCCTCGACGGGAAGCCCGTCTCCGTCCATGCCCGCACCCGCCTGGAAGAGGAGCGGCTCCTCTTCGCGCGGACCCAAGGGTCCCCGACCGCGCCCGTCTCGCTCCGGCTGGGGATGGTCTACGGCCGCGGGATCCTGATGGTCGAGGCGGCCCGGTGGCTCGCGCGCCACAGGCTCCTCGGCGTCTGGCGGGAGCCGACCTCGATCCACCTCATCTCGACCGAGGACTACCTCCGAGCGACCGCGGCGGCGGCGATCCGTCCCGGCATCCGCGGCATCTACCACGTGGGGGACGAGCGCCCGATCACGCTCCAGGAGTTCCTCGACGGTGCCTGCCGCGCGTGGGGCGTCCCTCCTCCCCGGCGCTTGCCGTTCTGGATGGTCCGCCTGGCGGCCGCCCTCTGCGAGCTCGGCGCGGGAGTTCTCGGGACACGAGCCTGGCTCACGCGCGACTTCGTCGAGATCGGAAGGGTCTCCTACTGGGGAGACACTCGCCGGGCGCGCGAGGAGCTCGCCGCGGACCTCGCCTACCCCACCTTCGAGGAAGGAAAGGCGACGCTCGGCGGCTGCGGCGGGCAAGCGGGCGGCTGAACTCGGGCCTCCGGATCATCCGGAGCGGCGCGACGTCACTCCTCCGGCGCCATCGCCTGCATCCGGCGGACGATGTCGTCCCTCTCCCTCTCGCCGCCCGCGAGGCGATCGGTCATCGGGTAGAGGATCATCTCCTCCTTCCGGTTGTGCTCTTCGAGGAGTTCGCGGAGCGCGCGGGTCGATTCGGCGTAGCCCTCTCGGTCCATGTCGTGGATCGCCGTGGCGGTCTGGCCCATCCCGCGCCGGATCCGGACGTGCTCGTCCCGCATGACGGCGGTCGGACCGTCCGCGCTGCCCGTTCTCTCCTCGAACAGCGGGAAGAGCACTTTCTCCTCCTCCTCGATGTGCCGGTCGAGCCCGCAGCGGAACTCGGCGAACCTCCTCTGGGCTTCCGCGAAGTAGCCGGCGTGCACCAGGCAATCCACCTCCACGGCGATCGCATCGAGACGGCGGTGGTCCGTCCCCAGGAAGTCGCTCACGCTCCGCGAGCCGACCTCTCTGCGCCTGGCGATCTCGACCCGCCAGAGCTCGGGACCCGTCTCGAGCACGTTCCATTCGAACTGCCCGGGCCGCTCCACCTGGAACTGGTAGAGGAGCGGTCGCGGCTCGTGATCGTTGACGAGGACGAACGCTCCGCCCGCGGCGAGGGTGTCGAACGTCCGGAAGATCTCCGGATGCCTTCGGACCGGCGGGATGGATCGGACGTCGAGTTCCTGCGTGCTCGTGGACATCGGGGGTTTCTCCAGATGCGGTGAGGGGTCGTTCGGGAAGGGAGGGGGACGGTCAAAGGCCGCTAGCGCCCGGACTCGATCTCCCGGAGGCGGACGGAACGTCCCGGGTCGGAAGACAGGAGCGCGGCCACTTGCTCCTGCCAGAGCTCGCCGAATCGCCTCGCCTCCTCTTCCGAAGCCCCCCCGGACATCGACCGGGCGAAGAGGTCGCCAAGCGAAGGGTCGTGCGGGAGGCTGCCCGGCTCGACCATGACCTCCACGGTCCGGCCGGTGTCGGCGCGGCGGAATCGCACCCGGCCGGCTAACTCGCCGTCGAATCGGAGGAGCCCGCGCCGGGACCATCGGCCCATGAGGCCTCGGAAACCCGTATCGGTGGCAGCGCCCGTGAGAAGCGCGATCACCTGCGAGATCGGGCCGGCGCTCCCGTCGCCCGGCTCGCCGCCGACCACGACCTCGACCTCGCCCCGGACGGGGACCTCTCCCGGGTAGAGCGCCCCGAGCGCGCGAACGGTCATGAGATAGGCTCCGGCCACGGTCGGACAGGAGTGGCCGGACAGCCGCACGGCGTCCCAGTACGTGTAGCGGAATCTTCCGGCGGGAGGAAGGACGCCCAGGAACTCGGCGAGCGGATCGCGGAACTCGAGGACCGGGGCCCGGAGGGCAAACTCCATGGCCCGGGTCGCGCCCTCGGGCGCCGGCCCGGCGATCGGGACGCTCCTCTTTCGATCGGGCATCATGCATCCCTCCCGGCGGGGATCCGTCCGGCGCCGCGGATCCGCTCGACGAGAAGGTCCGCGTCGACCCCGTGCATCCGGCAAGCCTGGCGGAGCGTGACCGCCCGGGCGAGCGTGTGGCGCAGAACCGGGTTCGCGAGGGGAGCGAAGCCAGCCTCGATGAGGATCGGCAGCGCCTCGGGATGGGCGGCGAGCAAGCGGGCGACGTTCGAGTCGGCCGTGACGGGCCCCTCCTCCGCCCGGACCGCCCCGGCGTCCTCGCGCGGCGAGGAACGCAGCGTCCCGAGGATCGACGCGCTCGCCAGGAGGACACCGGCCGCGGCGACGGCGCCGGAGAGGCTCGCTACGGTCAGAAGCCAGGGCTCGAACCGGATGACGGCAACGACCTGGGCCTCGCGCAGGACGAGCCCCGCCGCGATCAGGACCGCGCCCCACAGCCGGAGTCGCGGCCAGCGGAGCCCCACGCCGCGAAAGACGGGGACGATCCTTCCCGCCATCCCGAAGATCGAGAGCGTGATGAAACCGATCGTGAAGGCGTGGCGCGCTCCGTCGAAGGTGAGACGGGTCAGCGAGCCGCCGGCGAGTTCGACCCCGGCGTAGGCCGAGGCGAGGAACGCGAAGAGGAGGGACCCGGCGAACGCGAGGCGGACGATCACCGCGAGATCCCGTCCCTCGCGCGAGCCCCTGCTCGCCCAGCCGTGGAAGGGGCGGAGCGCGAACGCGAAGGCGACCGTCGAGAGGGCCACGGCCAGGAGCCCGAGGTCGATGAGGCGCGGCGCGATCTCCGGGCCGAACCGCGCGCCCCCGAGGACGAGGAGGAGGGCGCCCGCGGAACCCGCCACGAGCGCGACGCGCGCGGGGAGTTCCCGCGTCGGCCGGAGTCCGAGGAAGGCGGGGGCCGTCCGCAGGTACATCCCCTGGATCCAGGCAAGGGCCCCTCCGAAGAGCGCCGCGGAGTAGCTCGCCTCGTTCCAGCGGAAGGCAAGCTCCGGGGCGTCGCGGACGAGCGCGGCGATTCCTCCCGAGGCGAGGAAGCCCGCGGCCACGATCCACCAGAGCGTGCCGGCGGCGAGGAATCGATCGGCGAGGATCCACGGGGAGCGGGAGGACCGCCGCGTCTCGGAGAGGATGAAGGCCCAGGCGAGGACCGCGGCGAGCTCGAGGGCCCCGCCGAGCGCGAAGGAGATCTCGGTCCCGGGGAGGAGGGCGCCGAGGCGGCCGTAGCCCGCGAGGAGGAGCGCGGCCAGCGCGACCCAGAAACTCGCCCGAGCGAGGCCGGGTCGGGCGAGGCTGGTCCCGCCGAACCGCGGCATGACCTGATAGGACACCCCGGCGATGAACAGGAAGACGAAGCCCCAGATCTGGAACCCCCCGTGGGCCCAGTGGTGGGCGACCGGCACCCCGTCCGCCGACTCGTGGGTCGCCCAGAGGTTCCACGCGCCGAAGGTGGCCCCGAAGGTGATGGTTGCCCACAGGGCGGTCTCGAGGAATCGTCTGTAGATAGCCGGCGGCTCGGGGGCGCGGCTCGCGGGAGCGGGAGAGGGCGAAGGCGAGGGGACGGACTCGCCAGCATGGCGAGCGGCGAGGTCGAGCTCCGAGAGAAGGCGCTCGAGGTCGACCCCGTGCACGGCGGCGAAGAGATCGATCCGCTCGTCCGGACCCGCCTTTCCACCGCAGCCGAGGAGTCCGTGCCGACTGAAGACCTCGTGGGTCGCGGGGTAGCGGGCAAGGACCGCTCGCACGGAGTCGGAGGGCAGGGCGGCGCGCGCCGGCCCCCCGGCCGGGGCCGGCAGGGCCGCAAGGAGTTCGCCGAGCAGGAGCTCGAGGGAGATCCCCCGCGCGCGCGCGACCTGCGCCAGGGTGAGCGAGCCCGAGCAGCACGCGTCGATCGATCTCGCGGAGAGCACCGGACGGAGCTCGGGGTGGCGCGCAAGGACCTCCGAGACGGTCGTCTCGGCGCCGATGGGTCGGGGCTCGTTCATGGTCGTCTCCTCTCCCTCGGTATGTCGCAAGAAACGGGCCATCGGCGCACGGTCTCGTTTATCGGGAGCTGGCTTCGATCTCACGTGGGTCGTATGATTCAAACTGAAACATGGCGAAACAGAATTCATCCCCACAGGTCTGCCGGGAGCCTTTCGACCGCGGGGCCCGGCTCTGCTCGATCTGCCGGCTCGTCCCGGCCGCTCCCGGCCTCCGGAAGTGCTCCCGTCTGGTCGCCGAGAGTCCCGCGATGCGCGCGCTCATGCTCCGCGCCGCCCCGATCGCGTCGAGCGACGCGACCGTGATCGTCCTCGGTGAGAGCGGAACCGGAAAGGAGGTTCTCGCACGGACGCTGCACGCGAACAGCCCGCGTTCTGCCAGCCCGTTCGTCGCCGTGAACGTGGCCGCGCTCCCCGCGGAGCTCCTCGAGAGCGAGCTCTTCGGCCACGCGAAGGGGGCCTTCACCGGCGCGACCGCACCCACGCCGGGCCTGTTCGAGGCGGCCGGCGGAGGGACGCTCCTTCTGGACGAGATCGCGGAGATGCCGCTCCCCCTCCAGACAAAACTCCTCCGCGTCCTCCAGGAGGGCGAGGTCCGGAGGGTCGGTGACACGCGCGCGCAGGCCGTGGATGTCCGGGTGATCTCGGCGACGAACCAGGACCTCGCCGGCGCCGTCGAGGAACGCCGTTTTCGGCAGGACCTCTACTACCGTCTCAAGGTCTTCACCCTCCACGTTCCGCCGCTCCGCGAGCGGGCCGAGGATATCCTGTCGCTTGCCAGGATGTTTCTCGAGGAAGAGCGCCACCCCACCGGGAGGTTCTCGACCGCGGCCGAGCGGGCGCTCCTCGCCTGTCCCTGGCCGGGGAACGTCCGCGAGCTCGCGAACGCCGTCCGTCACGGCGCCACCCTTTCCGGGGGCCGCGACGTCGGCCTCGAGCACCTGCCCGACGACGTCATCCACCCGCGGAAGGTGCGTCCAGCCGGCTCGCCGCTGCGAACGCTCGCCGAGGTGGAGCGCGAACACGTCCTCGCGGTCCTTTCGGCCTGCGGGGGGAACCAGGTCGATGCCGCCCGCGTCCTCGGCATCGGCCGGACCACGCTGTGGCGGAAGCTCCGCGGCTTCGAGAGCGGGACGACCGGATCGACGGGGTAGAGCCTCTACCAGTCGCCGGCGGCGCTCGGATTGTCACGCCCCTGGTGTATCCTGTCGGCTGCGTTTTGACCCGTTCGCCTCTGTAGCGGAGAGAGCCCGTGTCCCGTCCTCGTCGCCTCCTCGTCGCGCTGGCCTTCGTCGCGATCGCGATTTCCTTCTTCCTCCCGCTCGTCCGGGCCCAGGAGACCCGACTGCGGGTCATGACCTGGAACGTCCGGTTCGATTTCGAGGACGACGGGGAGAACCGCTGGGCCCGCCGCAAGGAGGCCGTGGCGAAGACGATCTCGGCCTCCGGAGCCTCGATCGTAACGATCCAGGAGGACAAGGAGGACCAGATCGAGGACCTCCAGGGGCTTCTGCCGGACTACGGGTTCGCGGGCCGCGGCCGGAACGCCAACGGCAGCGGCGAGCGCTGCTCGGTCCTCTACCACAAGCGCCACCTCGCGCTCGTGGACAGCGGGAGCCTCTGGCTCTCCGACACGCCCGACGAGCCGGGGAGCCGGATGGAGGGGGACGAATACCCCCGCGTCGTCACCTGGGCGCTCCTGCGGACCGGCTCGGGCAAACGCATCCTCGCGCTCTCCGCCCACTTTCCCGAGGGCGACGACGAGGCCCGGCGCGCGAAGGCCGCGGGCATCCTCGCCGACTGGCTCGCGCGGCGGCTGGAGATCAAGAGAGCCGGCCAGCCCCCCAGCCTGGTCGTCGTGCTCGCGGGCGACTTCAACTCCGACGCCGGCGTGGAGAGCCACGGGGTCCTCGTCGAGCGGCTCACGCTGCGCGACGCGTGGGACGAGGCGAAACCGCGCGGCATGCCGGGGACCTATAACGGCTTCGAGGGACTGAGGACCAAGAAACGGATCGACTGGATCCTCGCCGGCGGCCCGGTGCGGGTGGTCGAGGCGGGGAAGATCGAGGAGAAGGTCGACGGCCGCTGGCCCTCCGACCACTACCCCGTCTGGGCCGATATCGAGGTGCGCTGAGGTCGGAGATCGAGACTCGGGGGAGGAAGGCGGTGGCCATCCGCCTCGAGTGCTCTTGCGGCGGACCGCCGCTACCTCGACGCCTCGATGCGCCCCGGCAGAGTCTCTCGCCCGATGCGGGAGGATCCGTGAATGGGCACCAGGATACCCCGCGCGCGGCGGAAAACGGATCGAGCCGCGCGGTGAAGGCGGGAGGTCGAGGGATGTAAATGCGCCTTTCCACCGTAAGTCGTCCTTGACGCCTTGCGCCATGCGAGCCCCACTCCGGCTCCATAAGACAGGCTGTTGCAGAACCTTGAGAATCCTCAAGATCTGGCAGTCGTGGCACGCGGCTTGCGCATTTCGGCCCCCTCCGCGCTCTGGGAAGCACGGAGGCTCACGACTCGAATCGGGAATGGGAACGGAAATGCGGCTTTCATCGACTCGCTCCTCGCGCGCGGCGGTCCAGGGAATCGCGCTCGCGATCGGTTTCCTCGGAGCTCTCGCCGAGGCGAACGATGCCGTCCAGGTCACGGCGCAAGGTCTGAACGTGCGAAGCGGCCCCGGCACCAGCAACAACGTGCTCGCCGTCATCCAGGATGGGACCGTGCATCCCGTGCTCGGCACGAGCGGGAGCTGGACGAAGATCCAGTTCGGTTCGGGCGTGGGCTGGAGCCACGGGGCCTACCTGCGCGGCTCCTCGACCCCGGTCTCGGTGGTCACGGCGGGCGCCCTCAACGTGCGGAGCGGGGCGGGCACCCAGTATCGCGTGCTCGGTTCCCTGCCGAAGGGAACGCGCGTCGCGGTCCTCGGCTCCTCGGGCGCATGGAAGGAGATCACGTTCGGGACCCGGAAGGCATGGGCCCACGGAAACTACCTTGCTCCGAACGGGACAAATCCGCCGCCGAGCAACCCGCCGCAGTCGGACGCAGGCTTCATCCAGCTCGCGGCAAGCGGACAGGGCTTCTTCTGCTATTCACCGGCAGACCGCCGCTGGGGCCGCCCCGCGTTCGTCTACGGGTTCGAGCGCATCGCGCGCCGGTGGGCCCTCGAGAACCGCGGCCCGAGGATCGGCGTCGGCGACATCAGCCTCCGGAACGGCGGTCCGATCTCGGGCCACGTGAGCCACCAGCTGGGCGTGGACGGAGATTTCCGCCCGATTCGCAACGACGGTCGCGAGGATCGCGTCACCATCTTCGACGCCGCCTACAGCCGGACGCTCACGCAGCGGGTCATCGATCTCTTCGTGGCCGAGCTGCCCGTGACATACATCTTCTTCAATGACAAGAAAACGAGCCACACGACTCCCTGGCCGAACCACGACAACCATTTCCACGTCCGGATTCGCCGCTAGTAGCCCGGATTCCGCAGGAGCCCGATGAAGGACTCCGGCCGGTTGCCGGCACTCGCGGCCTGGGCCGGCATCTCGGCCGCGGGGATCGTCGTTGCGTTCCTCGGCGGGCGATGGGGAGCTCCAGAGGCGGGGAACCCTCTGCCCCCGCCGGCGGAGGAGGGTTCCGATAAAGTTCCGGCTCGGCCCGTCGAGGAGCACCGCGGCCCGCGGGCTTCGCGCGGCTACGGCCCCGAAGCGCCAGCCCCCCGATCCCCGCAAGAGCCGGCCGGGGATCCATCGCGGGGCGAGACGGGGGAGCCGGCCCCCCGACCTCTCGATCTCGAACCCGCTCTCCTCGCCGCCCGTCGCGCCGCCGCGGAGCCGGAGGACGAAAGAGCTCTCGAGGTCGTCCATCGAGCGGCGGCCGAATGGACGGAGCGCGTCCTCGACGACCCCGAAGCGCTGGCGTCGACGCTCGCACGCTTCGACACGACCCGGGACGCCGCCGAGCTCGGCTTCCTGGCGGCGGTCCTCGGGCGCGTCGCCGACCCCGAGGTCGAGGAGGCGGCGGTGCGCATCGCGCGCGGCGACGCCCACCCCTCCCGCCGCGCCGCGGCCTTCGACGTCCTCGACGCCCTCGACACGCCGGCTGCGATCGACGCCGCCCTCGAGACACTCGCCCGAGAGCCAGACGCCGCGGTTCGCCTCGCCGCGCTGCGATCGATCCCCGACCCCACGGGCGCCTCCTGGGACGAGGCCGCCCCGGTCGCCGATCGTCTCGGCGAGATCCTCGCCCACGACTCCGACGCCGAGGCGAGACGTCGTGCCGCGGTTCTCCTGGCCCGGTGGCACCGCGGGGACGACGAGTTCCGCCCGGTGCTCGAGGCCCTTTCCCACGACCCCGACCCGGCCGTCCGGGCCGGCGCCGCCTACGCCTGCGAGGTAGCGGGGCGACGGGACGAGTCGGTGACCGCCGCCCTCGTGCAGGCCCTCCGCTCGCCATCCGAGGACAACCTGGTGCGGGAAAATGCCTGGCGAGCCCTGGGCTCGCTCGGCCCCCTCCCGCCCGAGGCGCACGAGGCCTACGAAGCGTTTCGCGCCGCGCGGGAGGGCGAAGGCGGCAGCGACGACGGTTAGCAGCCTGTGGGAAAAGTGCTTTGAAGGCGAGCGCGAGCTATTTCGGCCGAGATCGAGGCGCGAGGCCGCCAGGCGTAGCCCTGCTACGCCGCGGCCGAGCAACGAAGAGATCGGCCGAAAGAGCCGCGCGCAGCCCAAATGACTTTTTCCACAGGCTGTTAGGAGGCGGGAGCGGATCCCGCTCTACTTCCGATGGCTGCCCGGTTCCCGCGGGGAGCAAGCGGGTGGATGAGTTCGGGCCGACGGAGGTATCATGGCCCACGTCCTGTGCCCCTCCCCCGACGACGCCATGCCAGAGGGATCCTTCGAAAAGCGGTTCGCGGCGAAGGCTGTCGAGTTTGGCTTCCTGACCGAGACCGATCTCGACCGTCACCTCGGCAGCCGGGGGCCGAACGCCCAGACCGTCCCGATGCCGGAGGCCCTCGTCGAGGCGGGGGCGCTTCGGGCCGACCAGGTGACCCGGATCCTCGGGGCGCTCGCCGCGGAGGCGTCCACGTCCTCGCTCGTCGGCGAGGAACTTGGCGGCTACCGGATCGTCGAGCGGATCGGCGGCGGGGGGATGGGAGAGCTCTACAAGGCCCTCGATCCGACACTGGAAAAGCACTTCGCGATCAAGGTGATCCTCCCCGAGTACTCCTGGCTTCCGGGGTTCGTGGACCGTTTCCGGGAGGAGGCGAAGCTCGCCAGCCGGATCGAGGACCCGCACGTGGTCCCCATCCTGCGCTTCGGCGAGGAGCGCGGCCTCCACTTCTGCGTGATGCCGCTCGTCGAGGGGAAGAATGTGGCCGAGTTCGTGAAGAAGCGCGGCCGCGGCCTTTCCCTGAGCGAGGCCCTCGCGATCCTCGCGCAGGCCGCCCGTGGGATCTCGGCGATCCACCGGGCGGGGATCGTCCACCGGGACGTCAAGCCCGAGAACCTCCTGGTGAACCGCCAGGGAAAAGTCCTCGTGACCGACTTCGGACTCGCGCGGGACACGATCGCGAGCTCCAACCTGACGGCCGTGGGGACCGTCCTGGGGACGCCGCACTACATGTCGCCCGAGCAGACGAGAGGCGAACCCGTGGACGCGAGGACCGACGTCTACTCGCTCGGGCTCACCTTCTACTTCCTGCTCGCCGGAGCGCCGCCCTTCGCCGGCGAGAACCCCTCGGCCGTGCTCCAGAGGCAGCGCCGCGACCCGGTACCGGATCCGGCGGCCCGGAACCCGGAGGCGAGGGGCGAGCCCGCCCGGCTCCTCCGCTGGATGACCGTGAAGGAGCCGGCCGATCGACCGGCCTCGATGGAGGAGGTCCTGGAGGCGATCCGCGCGATCGGCGAAAAACGGCGGATCCAGGGCCCCCGCCGGCCGATCTGGAGGATCCTCGCCCGGCCCGCGCTCTTCGCCGGCGGCGCCCTTTTCCTCGCCGCCCTCGCCGTGGGGCTGGCATGGGCCTTCTCCGGCGAGGAATCCGGCGAATCACCGCCGGTCGAGACGCCGGTCGCCCGCGACGCGGACCCGACCGAGCGACCCGCGCCTCCGGTGGACGACCCCGACGCCTGGCTCGCCGACGCGGAGGAGTTCCTGGCTCGCCAGCCCGAGGGTCCGGAGTTCCGGAAGAGAGCGATCGAGAAGTTTCGCGAGATCGTGGAGCGCTTCCCCGGGACGCTCGCCGCGAGCCGCGCCCGTGACCGCATCGTGGAGCTCGAGACCAGCGATCCGGCGCGGGTGAAAGAACGCCTCCAGGCGCTGGAGGATCTGCTCACTAGCCTCGTCGCGGAGCGGCAATTCGGAAAGGCGCTCAGGCACATCGAAGATGTTCGCTCCGAGTTCTCCCTCCCGGAATGGCAGGAGGCGCTCGGCCGGGCGGAGTCCGAAACTATGGCCCTCGGAGAGGGAGTCGTCGAGAAGCTCGCGGAGGAGGCGGAACGTAGGCGAGAAGCCGGCGACCCGGCGAGCCTCGTGCGCTGCCGGGAGCTCCTCGACGAGATCCTCGCCGGCGACTTCGCGCGGGTCCTCGAGCGCGAGCCCGGCGCCAGCCGAGCCCAGGTCGAGGAACGCCGGCGGGAGGCGGACGGCCTCGTCGCCGCGGCCTGGGACGCTCTCGTCGAGGAGGTCTTCTTCCTTCTGTCGACGGGCCAGGCCAACCCAGCCACGCTGCGGGTCAAGGCCGCGTCGGCATGGGGCGACCCCGCGATCGAACGATCGGTAGGCCTTGCGTCCCCCCGGATCGGCGAGTGGGCCGGCGCGCTCGAAGAGGCGCGACGAGGGATGTGGCGAGGGATCCTTGCCAGGAACCTCGCTGAAGCGCGCGCCCCCTGGGTTGCGTTCCCGCGCCCCCTGGAGATCCTCGGGCGCCCGTACCCGCTCGAGACGGAAGAGGCCCCGATCGGGGTCCTGGAGGACTCCCTCCGAAAGGTCGTCCTTCGCCTCTCCGCTGTCGCGCGGGACGGATCGGCGCTCTGGTTTCGCAAGAAGGGCGAGGAGAAGCCCGTCCAGCGCTGCGTCTCCGAGGTGCGGGACAAAGCCCGGATCGAGGAGACCGTCATCGTCTATCGGAGTTTCCAATCGTCCAAGCGGGAGGAAGTCGTCCTTCTCGATCTCGATCCCGGCGACCTCCTCGCGCTCGCGCTCGGCCGGGACCTCGGAGGGTCCGAACGTCCACCTCCTCCAGCGATCGAAGAGGCGTGTTTCGCGGCCACGCTTCTCCTGGGCCTTGGCCGGCCCGACGAGGCCGAGTCGATCGCGGCCGCGCTTCCTCCCCGCGATCGGGCTCGGATCCTCCACGCGTGCGGGATCGTGCGCGAGGAGATCACCTGGCTTCCCGAACCGGGGAAGCCGGGACCGGACCCGGGACCGGAGCGTCCACGGTCCGACCTGGAGGAGAAGCTCCGCGCGAAGCTCGGCCCGGGTGCGCGGGTTCTCGAAGAGGAGGGAGATTTGGTCGCCATCGAGGTCTTTCACGACTTCACGGACCGGGAGGAAGCCAAGTTCCTGTTCCTCGCCAACCCCGAGAGCATCCGCGAAGGCACCTACCGCGGGGGCGGTCTCCTCGGCGGGTTCTCGCTCTTGATCGAGTGGGAAGGCGAGCTCGAAGTCGAGATGGTCTGCGGCTTCGAGGGCAAGAACAACCTGGGGCTGGGGATCGTCTTCTTCAACCAGGCCGGCGGGCCGCAGTACCAGGCGACCGTCATGGGAGACCGCCCTGGCCCGTCACCGGACTCTCCTCCGGGTCTCGTGCTGAAGATCAAGGACGAGTCGAAGAAGGTGGAGGATCACCTTCGAGGCTCGCCCCTCCGGGGCACGGTCAAGCCCGGAGTCCGATATACCCTGAGGCTCCGGTCGCGAGCTGGCAGGCACAGGGTGGAGCTCGCGACGGCCGGGATGATGCCGCTCGTCGTCTCGGCCTCCGACGATCGCTCGACGCGCGGCACGCTCGTGGTGGGTTGGGTCGGTGTTCAGGAGATCTGGATCGACTCCCTGCGCGTGAGGGGGCGGCTCTCGAAGGAGGCCGTCGCGGAGCTCCGGCGGTAGAATTCGCGAAGGATCCGGCGCCCGGGCCCACATGATGGGGTGAGGGGCCGGCCGGACGCGCGACCTCCGGCGGCGCTCTCCTCAGCAACCCACCGGGAGGCTGGACCTTGCGACAGACGTTCGATGAAGCCTGGCGCCGGCGGGCGCTCGCCGGCGAGCCCGCCGCCGTGCGATCTCTCGCGGAGGCGGTGCTCGAACCCCTCCACTCGTTCGTGTTCTACCGTGTGGGGAAGGACCGCCACCTCTGCGAGGAGATCGTCCAGGAGACGCTCCTTCGAGCGATCCGCGACCTCGACCGCTACGACCCGGACCGCGCCGCTGGCGACGTCTTCCCCTGGCTTACCGGCCTCGCGCGGAACGAGATCCAGCGCGTCCTCTCGCGCAGGAAATCGGCCGTCTCGCTCGAGGCCCTCTGGGAGCGGATGGACCGGGAACTCCTCGCCGTCTACAGGAAGCTCGAGACCGAGCCCATCGAGGGCGAGCTCCTCGAACGCGAGGAGACCCGCGAGATGGTGAACACGACGATGTCGCAGATCCCGCCGCACTACCGGCGCGCCCTGGAGGCGAAGTACGTCCTGGGGAAGAGCGTGCGAGAGATCGCCGCGGCCCTCGCGGTCTCCGAGAAGGCCGTCGAGAGCACGCTCTCCCGGGCGCGCGAAGCCTTCCGCGCGACCTTCCTCGCACTAGCCCGCAACCTTGAACCCATCGTCTAGAGACTCCCACATGGAAACGAACTCCGACGCCCCCGCCCCCGAGCCCCGCGAGATCGCCGACGCGAACGTCGAGCGGCTCCTCTCCACCTCCTACCGTCCCGAGCTCCCCGACCCGGAGTTCGTCCGGCGGGTCGAGGACAGGATGGTCGCCCTCGCCCGCGGCCGTGGCGGGTCCGCGTCGGACCGGTCCGCTCCCGGGAGGCCCGACCTTTCGGTCCAGATACGGCGGGCGAGGATCGCGGCGATGGCCGCGCTCGCGGCGGTCGTCATCCTCTCCGCTCTGGGGCTCGTCCTCGCGTTCGGCGGTCTCGCCCGGTCCGACGCCGGATTCCTCCGCACGGGAGACGTCGTCTGGATCGACGGCACTCCGTACGTCCCTGCCAGCGACCTGCCCGGGGGCCTCGGGTTTCCATCCCCCGAGAAGAAGGAAATCGCGCCCCTGGTCGAAGGCGGCCTGGCGGCAGGGCGGCGGCCGGAGGCGCCCGCCACGACGCCGGCAGCCGTCGGAGACCACGTGGCGACGGCCGGCGGGGAGCGCCGGAGACTCGCCCTCCCCGACGGCTCGACGCTCTACGCGAACGAGAGGACTCGGGTTTCGATCGACGGGGAGCGCAAGGTCTCGCTCGCCGAAGGGGAACTCTATCTGGAGGTCGCGCCGCGCGCGGAGCCCTTCCTGGTCTCGACCCCCTCGCGCGAGGTTGCGGCGCTCGGAACGAAGTTCGGCATCACCGCGCGGGAGGACGAGACCCGCGTCGTCGTGACCCACGGGATGGTGCGGGTGGATGGCGTCGCGGACCCGCTCCTCGCCGGCCAGGAACTCGCGGCGACCGGCAAGGGAGCGGTCGAGGTCTCCCCCTCCCCCCGCGCCTCGTTCCTCCTCGACTGGACGAAGGAGCTCATGGCGGCGGCCGAGAGCCCGCTCGTCCCCGGGAGCGAGCACGCCGGCGGGACGCTCGTCGCGATCGACCCCTGGGGCCAGGAAGGGAAGCTCGAGCTCCGCCGCTACCACGTCGACGTCCACATCGAGGACGGCTTCGCCCGGACGACGATCGACCAGACCTATTTCAACCATCACGCCCGGCGGACGGAGGGGACCTTCTACTTCCCGCTCCCCCCTGGCGCGTCGCTCTCACGCCTGGCCATGTACGTCTCCGGGAAGCTCATGGAGGGTGGAATGGCCGAGCGCGACCGCGCGCGGGACGTCTACGAGGAGATCGTCTACCGGCAGAAGGACCCGGCGCTCCTGGAGTGGGTGGACGGGAGCACGTTCAAGATGCGGGTCTTCCCGCTGGAGGGACGCCAGGAGAAGCGGATCGTCCTGTCCTATACCGAGCGGCTCCCGGCGGCCTACGGGACGCTGACCTATCGGTTTCCCGGGGGCGCGGGCCAGGGCGTCGTCCGCGACTGGTCGCTCGCCGTTCGGGTGGCCGGCGGGCGTGAGATGGAGTGGCGCTCCGAGTCGCACGAGCTGGGCGCGGGCGTTGAGGGAGACGACCTCGTCCTCACGGCCGAGGCGCACAAGACGAAGCCCGACCGGGACGTGGTCATCCGGCTCGCGCCGCGAAGCCAGGAGCGCGTCTCTCACGAGCCGCCCCGCTTCCTCGCGGCGGTCCTGGATGGGAACCGCTACTTCGCGGTCCGGTTCCGGCCCGAACTCGGCGACCCGGCGGCAGGCCCACCGCGCGCGGAGCGCCGCCACTGGGTCTTCCTCTTCGAGTCCTCCGGGGACCGCGAGCCGCTGCTCGCTCGGGTCCAGGTGGAGCTCGCCCGGGAGATCCTCGCGAACGCCGAGGAGGGGGACACCTTCTCGGTCCTCGCGTGCGGAACGAACGTCCGGTTCCTCGCCGAGCGACCCCTGCCTGCCACCCCCGAGAACGCTTCGCGGGCGATCGAGTTCCTCGAGCGGGCCCACCTCGTTGGAGCCCTGGATCTCGGGGGCGCGCTCGCCGCCGCCGTTCGCGCCTCGTCGCTGGGCGAGAACCCCTCGATCGTCCACCTCGGCGCCGGCTTCCCGATCCTGGGAGAGCGCCGCGAGGAGGCCCTCGTGTCGCTCCTTCCCGCTGGCGCCCGCTACGTCGGGATCGGCGTCGGGAAGGGCTGGAACCGGGGCCTCATGCGCTCCGCCGCCCGGGCGACCGGCGGGCTCTTCGTCCAGGTCAACCCCGATGAGTGCGTCGCCTGGCGGGCGCTCGAAATCCTGTCGTCGCTTCGGGCGCCCCGGCTCCTCGACGTCTCCGTCGTGGATGACGCCGAGCGGCTTTCCTTCCTTCTCGACACCGACTCGCTCGCCGATGGAGAGGAGCTCTTCGCCGTCGCGAGGCTCCCCGAGCACGGAGTCCTCCCCGCGGAGGTGACGGTCGCCGGGTCGCTCGGCGGGAAGCCCTGGCGGCGAACATTCCCCGTCCGCGACGTGGCCGGCGGCGCGGGTTATCTCCCGCGGACCTGGGCGAAGCTCGAGATCGACCGGCTGGTCTCGGCCGGTGCCGAACAGAACAAGGACGCCATCGTCGCCCTCTCGAAGGCGACGTACGTCATGTCTCCCTTCACGTCGCTCCTCGTCCTGGAAAGCGACGAGATGTACGAGCAGTTCGGGATCGACCGCGGCCGCAACGACCACTGGGCGCTCTATCCCGCGCCCGAGGAGATCCCGATCGTCTACGAGCCCGATCCCTCACAGGGCGTGGACGCACGGAACGCCCCGAAGGACGTCGTCGCGACGAGGCGACCGACCGCGAGCCAGATCCTCGCGACGATCGTCTTCCGGACGGGCCCTCAGTTTCTCTACGGACCGAACAATCCCGACCCGTACCGGGGATGGGACGCGCTGACGGCGGAGCAGACCATCGTTTCATCTCGCGAGCGCGTCGTCGGCGCGGCGAGCGTCGTCTATCGACCGCGCGGACCGCAGATGCGAATCCCCTTCGCCCATCGAGACACTTTCGCCTGGGACAAAACGCTCCGCAACGAACCCGGCAAGATCCGGGCCCTCATGGGCACGAACTTCCCCGAACGGTACATGGATCTCCTCGATCGGTACTACCAGCGCCCTTCCGATGCCAAGCGCCCCGTCTCCCGACTCGAACTCCGCGAGAAGACGCGCGAGAATCGGCTCGGCTTCCGCGGCAAGGGCTACCTCGGCGGCAAGTACATGGACCGGCTCCACGAGATGCCCCCCGGCTTCGACGGGGACGATCTCCTCGAGCGCCTCTACTACGGCGGCGGCTGGAACTCGCTCCTCTACCAGCGCCCTTACTTCGCGGGCGACTACAAGGTCTTCGGTGACCTCGTGTCGTACTGTCCGGGAATGAACACGAGCGAGGCGGACGTCTTCGCGGTCCTCGAGGCCGAGGCCGAGCCCGACCCGGGAAACGCCCCGGGCGAGATCGACCCCGCCGCGAGGGAGCTCCTCGACGCCGCACGTGGCACAGGCTGGCGAGCGGTCACGATCGAGCCCCCTGGCGAGCAGCCCTTCCGGGTGATCTTCGACGGCGCCGGCCGCTGGGCCTGGGAGCGTACCCTCCCCTGGGGCCTCATCGAGAAGGTCTCTTGCGACGGAGAGACGATCCTCGCCCTCTACCCCGAGCTCGGGATCGGCGCCCGGCGGCAGGCAAGCCGGTTCCACCGCCAGGAGTTCTGGGCGCTCGTCCCGCAGGCGATCCCGCCGGTCGAGGAGCTCGCCCGCGGCGCGGACGTCCGGCTCGTGGCGGAGCGTAGGATAGGACTCGTCCCGCGCGGGGAGGAAGAACGCTTCGAGTTCGAGCTTCCCGACCCCTCGAGCGCCCTCGCCGCCGAATCCCCCGACCTCTCCCCGGATCTCTCGGACCTCGTCGTCCTCCCTCTTCCGCTCCGCACCCGGGAGCAGGTCTTCCTCGCCGCGAAGAAAGAACAGACGGGAAATTTCGACTCCTGGACCGACGAAGAGGCCCTCGCTCTGGTCGCCGCCGACCTCGCTTCGAACCACTGGGAGCTCCTCCAGGCGATCGGGCAGCGATTCATGGCCCGGGGAGACCGGCGGATCGGCTTCTACACGCTTCTCATGGTGGGGAGCAACAACTGGGAGCTGGAGAGCCCCTTCGAAGTCGGAAACGGACAGAAGGTCCGGCTCGACCCGCGGACCGACCACCCGGACCTGCCCCTCGCGCGCTACGTCGCGGAGCATGTCCGGTCGCTGCGGTCCGGCGACCCGTACCGAGAAATCGAAGGAGTCGAGGGATCGGTCTTCCTCTCCCGTCTGGCCGGGTTCCGCGCCCTCTTCGGTCGCTGGAACTCGGGCAAGGCCCTGGAAGGCGACGACGCCGCGGACAGCCGCGAGCGCGAACGGGCGCTCGACTTCGTGCGGTCCTGTCCCGTCCGGATCTTCGCCTGGGCGATCCTCGGGATCGTCCAGAACCAGACGGGCGACGCATCGCTCCTGGCAGAGCTCGCGAAGCTCTACGCGGCCTTCGAAGAGGAACCCGGGCTCGCCTACGCCGGGCGTTACGAGCGAGCGAGAGCGGCGTTCGGCGCGGGCGACTCGGCCGCGGCACGCGAGCTCTTCCGGGAACTTCACGGGCGGACGCTCGAATCGGGAGCACTCCCGCCCCTCGATTCGAGTTTCCGGCAGGCGTTCCTTGCGCCAGACGGCTCCGGCGATGCCTGGACCTCCTTCGTGCGGGAGACCGCGAGCGGGCTCGCCGCGAAAGGCCGGAGCGCAGATGCCGTCCGCTTCGCGTGGCAGGTCTTTCAATGCGGCGACGCCGCCCTCGCGGAAGAGATCGTGGAGAGCGCGCTCGCCGGCCCGCCGGCCGAAGAAAGGCGGGGGACCTCGCTCGCCGCGGTCGAGTACCTCTGGCAGACCGGGCAGCTCGCGCGGGCCGAGGGGCTCGCCGACTCGATGCTCGCCGAGGAGGCCCACGCCGCGGACCCCCGGATCTGGCGGATCGCCGCGGCCGTCGCCAGCCAGCGCGGCCGGCTCGCCCGCTCGCTCGCATGCCTGGAACGAGCGATGGACCTCGAGTACGAGGCCCTCCCCGACGTGATCGACCTATCGGCCGTCCGGGCTGACTATGGAAACCTCCTCGCGCGCTACCAGGACCTCGCGAACGCGATGGCGACCCTGGCGTCGGAGATCCCGCTCGAGTTCGTCGCGAGCGTCGTCCGCGCGGCCGACCGATGGCGATTCCTCGACGACGACGACACGGGCGCCTGCCAGGCCGCCGCGAGCGTCCTGGGCACGATCGGAGCGCGGGAGCTCGCGTGGGAGTATCTCACGACTCCCCTCGCGATGCGCCCCAACGAGGCCGCCCCGTGGCTCGACCTCGCCCGCTCGCTCCGCGCCGACGGGGAGTTCGCCCTCGCCGACCGGGCCTACGAGCTCGCCTTCGAGGCCGAATCGACGAACGCGCAGATCCTCTGGGACCGCGCGCAGAACCTCCAGCAGTCGGGTCGCCACGACGAGGCGCTGTCCCTCTACCGGCGGATCGCCAGGGGAGACTGGCAGCCGCGCTTCTCGTGGATCCAGGGGGAGGCCAGGCGCTACCTCGGGGGGCGCTAAGCGCACGGTCACGGTCACGGTCACGGTCACGGAACACGGTCACGGAACACGACCACGGAACACCGCGACCGCAGATCATTCCTCTTCCTCTCCCACCTCTTGTCCTTCCCCTTCTTCGTCGCGTGCCCCCTCTCGGTCGCCCTCCCCTTCCTCGTCCTCGACGTCGTCCGCCGGTTCGTCCCCGGTCGTTTGCGCGCAGCAGCCGGCCTCCTCCCCGTCGCTCGGCTCCGGCTCGCCCGCGACGGGCTCGGCGTCGGACTCCGTGGGCTCGCCGGGCTCCTCCCCTTCCTCCGGCCCGGTCGCGGCCGGGCCCTCTTCCTCGCCGACCTCGGGCTCGGGTTCTCCCTCGTCCTCGGGTCCCGGCTCTTCCGCATCGCTCTCCGGGTCGCCGGAGTCCCCGGGCGCCTGACGCCGCGGCCGGGGCACGAGGCGCGCGGCAACCTGCTTCGCCCGTGCGAAGTAGGCGAGCCACCGGACGAGGTCGCTCTCACCGCCCAGGATCCGGACGATGCCTCGGAAGTCCCCGCGATCGGCGAGACCGTTGAGACCGAGCGACTGCCAGAGCGAGGCGGCGAAAAGGACGGCGCCCGAGGACCGGGGCACGAGCTGGACTCCCCACGGCGGGAGCTGGACGATCATCGTCGCTCCGGCCATCCTGGCCTCCGCTCCTCCCGGAGGGGGCTTCGCCCCCTCCGACTCCCCCAAGCGCCATCCTGGCGACCGGGGGGGAGTGCCTCCCC
>JACQVV010000362.1 GCA_016209595.1 Planctomycetota bacterium | reverse complement strand
TCCTGGTGCCGGCGCTTCTCCTCGTCCTCAACGACTTCCGGCGAACCTGGCACTGGCTCCGGAAGGGAGTCTGGCCCGCTCCGGAGGAGGTGGAGCCGGCGCTCGCCCGGAGCCGGCGCCAGGAGGACGAGGAGCTCGCCCGCGGCGAGGAGGTCCCGCTCCCCGAGGAGATCGCCGAGACGGGCCTCCCGCCCGCGCCCTCGGGGCGCGTCACCGCCGGGAAGCGAGCGCGGCGCGTCCGCCCCCCCTCGCAGACGCGGGTCCTCGCGGCCTTCCGGCGGATCCCCGAGGTCGAGGCCCTGATCGAGAAGGGGAACCAGCGCGCGGCCAAAGGAGATCCCTCGGGCGCCCTCACATGCTTCCTCGCGGCTCTTCTGCACGAGCCGCGCCGCGCCTACCTCCACTTCCAGGTGGGGCTCCTCCGCGGCCAGCTCGGCGACTGGCACGGCGCCGCGGCGAGCTTCGACCGCGCGATCGAGATCGACCCCGGCGACACCGACGCGCGCGAGTACCGGGCGTGGGCGCTCCTCCGCGCGCACGAGTACCAGGCGGCCGCGAACGAATTCTCGCACCGGCTGGAGACCGACCCCGCCAACGTCCTGGCCAGAAAGGGCCGGGCGACCGCGCTCCTCGCGATGGGCCGCACCGACGAGGCCGCGGCCGACCTCTCCGCCGCCCTCGTTCGTTCACCGAAAAACGCCGACCTCTACTACCTTCGAGCAAACGCCCTCCGTGCCGGGAAGGAGCACGAGAAGGCCGTAGCCGACTACGACACGACGCTGGCGGCCCGCCCGGACCACGCCGGCGCGCTCCTGGGCCGCGGACGATCGTTCCACGCCCTCGGCCGGTACGAGGAGGCGATTCCCGACTTCGACCGGGCACTCGCGACCACCCCGCCGCCCGCCGAGGCCCTCCTCCATCGCGGCCGCGCGCGCATCGCCCTCCGGCGACACCGCGAGGCGCTGGACGACCTGACCGCCTTCCTCGCCGAGAGCCCCGACCGCCTCGAGGTCCACCTCCTCCTGGGCGCATGCCGGGACGCCCTGGGCGACCCCGAAGGCGCCGCGGCCGACTACCGCACCTACCTTGAGCGGTTCCCCCGCTCCAAGAAGCGCCGCATCCTCCAGCGGTACATCCGATACCACCTCCCGGAGAGCGTCGCGGAGTGAGAAGCAACCCTGAACAGGATCAGGGCGTCCTCCGTGACCCGTGCAGCGTGGATTTCGCTCTCCTCCTCGGGCCCCGGCCGATCCTCCGGGCCGACCTCAGGCGCCCTCTCAGCATGTCGATGTCGAAGCCGAGGGTCTCCAGGGCGAGCGCCCCCACGGTTGGGATCTCGGACTGGGGTTCGAAGGCAACCCGTGTCGTTCCGAACTTCCCCTCGATGACGAGCTTTGCCTCTCCCCAGCGGCGGCGATGAGTCTTTCCGGCCCATGCTTCGTAGGTTTCGGTCCCCTCCGGTTCGATTCCGATCCTTCGGAGTAGGCCCATGGGCATCGCGCTGTCCAAGGAACTGTTGTCGACCAGCGCACGAAGGACGAATCTCCGGCGGGGGTTTCTGGGATTGACAACCTGAACCTCCACCCATATCTCGCTCGCCATGCGACCTATTCTACTCCGGTGTTCGTCCCGCGCGCCTCCCTGGATGATCCCCTTCCGATCGGCTACTCTCACGGGGCCTTGGAAACGCTCGTCGAGATCCCGATCTACCTCGGCCGGATCCTCTGGCTCGCGCTGCCCGTGGTGCTCGCGGGGGCGGCGCACATGGGGGTCGTCTCGGCCGACATCGCCCCCTGGCTCAAGATCCCGCTCGACGGGGGCGCCATCTTTCGCGGCAAGCGGGTCTTCGGCAACAACAAGACCGTGCGCGGCCTCCTCGCCATGGCCCTCTTCACGGCCCTCTTCTTCCAGCTCCAGTCGATCCTGTACGAGCGCTTCGAGTGGGCGAGGAGCGCGAGCTTCTTCGACTACACTCTCCCTGGAAGGATCTGGTCCCCGATAGCGGCCGGGGCGGTCTACGGCCTGGGCTACGCCCTCGCGGAGCTCCCGAACTCACTTGTCAAGCGCCGGCTCGGGATCGGAGCGGGGCGGGAGGCGACGGGCGTTCTTCGCTGGATCTTCCTCGTCGTGGACCAGGGCGACTCGGTCCTCGGGTGCCTCCTCGCGATCCTTCTCTTCTGGCGGATGCCGTGGCACGTCTTCGTTTCCACGCTCGCCGTCTGCACGGGCCTCCACCTCGCCCTGAACGCGCTCCTCTACGCCGCCCGTCTCCGGCGGCGCCCCGTTTGACGCGCCGTGAGCCCGCGCTGGATCCGCTTCTTCCTGCGCCCCGCGAACGTCGCAACCTCGCTCGCGATCGTCGCGGGACTCGCGGCCGCGTTCCTCGCCGTGGCCAGCCGCGTCCCGCTCGCGGCCGCGTGCCTCGTGCTCTCGGGAGTCCTCGACATGCTCGACGGTCCCCTCGCCCGCGCCTTCCCCGGCCCGAAGGAAGCCCGCGACCTGGGGCTCCATCTCGATTCGCTCGCCGATGCCTTGAACTTCGGCTTCGCCCCGGCGGTCCTCGCCTTCGCGGGGCTCGGCCTCGCCTCCCCGGCCGAGGCCGCGCTCCTGGCTCTCTTCCTCCTCGCGGTCGTGGGACGCCTCGCCGCGTTCAACACCTTCGGCCTGGAGAGAAGCGGCGATGGCCGCTACTACCGCGGGCTCCCGACGACCTTCGCCGCCCTCTTCGTTCCGCTCGCCACCTGCGCGACCGGACTCGTCTCCGGCGACACGCTCCGCTGGATCTTCCGGGCGCTCTACGCGGCTCTGGCGATTGGGATGGTCTCGCCCGTCCGGATCAGGAAGCCCGGGAAGATCGTCCTGGGGATCCTCCTCCTTCTAGCGGTCGCGGTCCTCGTCCGGCTCCTCCTCATCGACTGGTCCTCCTGACCACGCCCGCCGTCCCGTCCACCTCGACCTCGTCGCCGTCCGCGAGAAACCGAGTGGCGCCTTTCACCGCTAGCACGGCCGGGATGCCGTACTCGCGACTGATGACGGCCGCATGGGAGAGAAGGCCGCCCGTCTCGGTGACAACCGCGCAGGCGATCCCCAGGAGGGGCGTCCAGCCAGGGTCTGTGAAGGGGGCGACGAGGACCTCGCCCTTCCGGAGCCGATCCGCGTGCGCGATTCCGACGAGCACGCGGACCCGGCCGCGCGCGCGACCCGGGCTTGCCGCGGTCCCCTTCCACTCATCGGCTCCCGAGGCCAGGGGGACGTCTGTCCGGTATCTCGATCCAATTTCGCCGGGCGCGGCGTAGTTGGCATGGCCCTCGTAGGTCTCGCGGGCCGCCTCGATCCGGCGCGCGGCCTCTGCCGCCGGGAGCTCTCCCCCGGCGAGCGCGAGCACGTCCTCCCAGGAGAGGAACCAGACGTCCTCACACGCCGCGAGTCTCCCCTGCCGGACGAGCCGGCGCGCGAGCTCGCGGGTTTCCCTCCTCACGAGGTAGTACGTGCGGGTCGAGCGGTCCCGCATCTCCTCCCGCCACCAGGTGTAGCGCCGGACGTTCGCCAGGCGTCGCCGGAAGGAGATTCGCGCGACGGGTCCGAGTGCCTTCGCGACCCGCGTCCGCTCCTCCTCGTAGACCTCGCGCTGCCTCGCCGCGAGGCTCTCGGGGGACCTCTCCGGGTCGTGGCCCCGAACCGCCGAGCGGAGCGTCTCCAGGACGAAACCCGGATCTTCGTCCCAGCGAGGAACCGTGATGTCGAGCTCGGTCCTGCTGTGGTAGCGGTACTTCGAGATGTAGGAGGCAATGCCCGCCCAGATCGAGTCCGGTCGGCTTCGCCCGGCCTCGAAGGCGGCGAGGATCTCCTCGATCCCCCCGTTCTCGAAGAGGCGGACGAGATTCGGATCCTCGCGTGCCCGGGAGGCGAGACGGAAGAGGTCGTGGGTCGGCTCAAGAGTCCGAAGCCTCTCCAGGCCTGCCACGAGCGCCGAGTAGTTCGAGAGCGTCCCTCGCCGCGCCAGCCGGTCCAGGACCTCCTTCGTCTCGAGCTTCGCGTTCGAGAGGTTGTAGATGTTGGTGAAGTAGTTCGTCTCGATCCGGAAGTGGTCCTCGGACACGAGCCGCCGGCAGCGCGCCAGCAGCGCGCGGTCGTCGAGGGTCGCCGGGTCGGTCGCGAGGTAGCCCGCTTCCAGCGCGTCGAACGAGGCAACGATCTCCCGGTTGAGTTTGATCTGCCGCCTGTAGAGCCGGCGGAGCCGGAAGAGAACCGGGAGCGCGGCAACGATCCGCCCGAGGGTCGTGGGCGTGGTCCGTCCGGAGCCCTCGTACTTCACGTCGATCGCGAGATCCTGGTCGAAGTTCCGCTCGACGAAGCCGGGGAGGCGGGCGACGCAGTTTTTCACCGCCCCGACGTTCCAGTACGGCCGGCCGAAGAACATCCGCGCCCAGTCAACCGACTCCTCGCCAGGGCGCAGGAGCCCGAGGGCCGCGAAGTAGGCGGGCATCGAATGGTTGAACGCCGCGCGGTAGAGGCTCCACATGTAGGGGGTGCAGACACCGGCCGAGACGCCGCCGTCCCGGAAATCGGCTGTCGTCCATTCCCCAAGGCGCTCGGCGAACGAGAGCGCCGTGATCGCTCGCGACTGAAGGAGGAAGAGCTCCCCGCCCGCGAAGGCGAACTCGACGTCCTGCGGGGAGCCGAAGGAGCGTTGCACCTTCCGGCCGGACTCCACGAGCGCCGCGAGCTCGCCAGGCGAAAGGATGGGAGAATCGCCGGCAAGGCTGGTCTCGCCGATCTTCCCAGTCGCCCGGTCGAGGACGTAGCGGTCGGGCGTGACGCGCCCGGAAACGAGCGCCTCTCCCAGGCCCTCGCAGCACTCGACCGCCATGAGGCCCTCGTCGCCCGACGTAGGATCGACCGTGAAAAGGACCCCCGCCTTCTCGGCCGGGACGAGGCGCTGGACGAGGAGCGCGAGATCGAGCCGGGCGGGGTCGAGTCCGGCACGGCGCGCGTAGGCGACGAGTCGTTCCTCGCCGAGGGCGTTCCAGCATTCTGCCGCCGCCGCGAGGACCTCCTCCAGCCCTCGCACTCCGAGGACTGTCTTGTACATCCCCGCGAAACTCGCCCCGGCAAGGTCCTCGGCGGCGCCGGAGCTTCGGACCGCGACGCGGCCGTCCCCCAGGCGCTCGAGCTCCCCGGCGAGCGATTCCCGGAGCGCGGCATCCGCGAGCCGCCCGCGGGCGGCCGACGTGATGACGAACCCGTCCGGCACCCGGAACCCTCGGGAGGCGAGGAGCCCCACGTTCCAGGCCTTCTCCCCCACCACCCGGCGGTGCTCCGGGATGAATTCGTAGAGGGGAAGGACGAGCGGGGGATTCGCGCGCGAAGCGTCCATGGGGAACAGGCTACCGGCTGGCGAGCGTTCCGCGAAGGGGATGTCACCCCCCTCGGTCACGGTCACGGTCACGGAACACGATCACGGTCACGGAACACGGTCACGGAACACGATCACGGGACACGTGCCATCCCTCCTATGCCCGGGCCACCGACAAGAGTAAGATCACGCCGTGGACAGCCGGCAGGCGGAGAGAGGTTCTTGACCACGAAGAAGCAGCGTCGCGACGTCATCGCAGGGCTCGTGGTCGACAAGTTCCGGATCGATCGGTCGAAGGTCCGGCCGACGTCGCGCCTCATCGACTTCGGGATCGACTCCGTCCAGGCGTTGGAGCTCATCGTGGAACTGGAGAGGGTCTTCGATGTGTCCATCCCCGACCAGGATCTGACGGAGCTGGAGACCCTGGAGGACATCGCCCGGTACGTCGAACGGCGCAAGAGGGCAGGGTGACAGGGGACTCACCGGCGACGATCCTCGACGCGCTTGCCCAGGCCGCCGCGGAAGGCGACGCGCGGGGAATCACCCTCCTCGGCCAGCGGGAGGGCGACCGGAAGATCGGCTACGCGGAGCTCGCGGCGCTCGCGCGCGGGGCCGGGGCCGGGCTCGTCGCCGCCGGAGCGAAGCCCGGCGACAGGATCCTCGTCGTCTTGCCCACGGGAGAGGAGTTCCTCGCCGCCTTCTTCGGCGCGATGCTTGCCGGCGCGATCCCGTGCCCGGTGAGCCCTCCACAGGGGTTCGGCTCGAAGGACACGTTCCTCCGGCGCGTGGGGCAGCTTGCCGGCGCGGTCGAGGCCCGGGCGGTCGTGACGCAGGAGGACCTGGCCGAGATGGTCGCCGCGGGGATCCCGCAAGGCGTCGAGATCCTGCTTCCGTCGCGGCTCGCCTCCGCCCAGGACGAGCTGCCCGCCGTTCCCGCCGACCCGGAAGCCACCGCCTTCCTCCAGTTCACCTCGGGAACGACCGAGGTCCCGAGGGGAGCCCAGCTCTCCCACCGGGCGCTCGCGGCCAACGTCCGACAGATCGGAGAGGCGACGGGGATCGGCCCCGAGAGCGTGATCGTGAGCTGGCTCCCTCTCTATCACGACATGGGACTCATCGGCGGTGTGTTGACCGCGCTCCTGCGAGGCGCCGACCTCGTCCTGTGGAGCCCGTTCGGGTTCCTGCGCCGCCCGCGGTCCTGGCTGGAGGCCATCGACCGCTTCCACGGGACCCACTCCCCGGCTCCGACCTTCGCCTTCCGCTACACCGCCGAGAAGATCTCCGAGGAGGACCTCGAGGGCCTCGACCTGTCGAGCTGGCAGGTCGCCTTCGTCGGCGCGGAGGCGATCCACGCCGACGCGCTCGCGGCATTCCACCGCCGGCTCGCGCCCTGCGGTTTCGCCGAGACCGCGCTCCTTCCCTGCTACGGGCTCGCCGAGTCGTGCCTCGCCGTCACCTTCTCCCCCTGCGGGCGGCGCTTCTCCACCCGAGCGGTGAGCCGGCGGGACCTCGCCGAGCGCGGGGTCGCGGAAGCGCCGCGGGACGCCGCCGACAAGCTGGTCCTTGTCTCCAGCGGCCGCCCACTCCCGGGGACGGCGGTTCGCGTGGTCGGCGAGGACGGCGCCGACCTCCCCGACCTCCGCCTGGGTGGCATCCTGGTCCAGGGTCCAGCGCTCTTCTCCGGCTACTACGGCCTGGCGGAGACAGGAGTCGAGGGAGGGTGGCTCCGAACGGGAGATCTCGGCTTTCTCGACGAGGGCGATCTCTACGTCACCGGCCGGAAGAAGGACCTCATCATCGTGCGCGGCGAGAACCACCATCCGGCAGAGGTGGAGTGGGTCGCCTCGGGAGTCGAGGGCGTGCGCGCGGGGCGCGTGGCGGCCTTCGGGGTCGTCGATCCCGGGGAGGGAACCGAGACGCTCTGCCTCCTCGCGGAGGTCGATCGTCGTTCGAGCGCCGATCCCGATGAGCTGTCAACGGCGATCCGCCGCCGGGTCTACGAGGAGACGGGCCTTCCCGTCGCCCACGTGGAACTCGTCCCCCCCGGCACTCTCCCCGTGACGACGAGCGGGAAGATGCAGCGGTCCCGGGCGCGGGAGATTTTTGTGGAGCGAGCCGCCGCGCACCTCCCGGGGGACACGGCGTGAACGTCGTCCGGGCCGCCGACTCCGACTACGCGCGGTTCGCACGGCCCAAACTCATGCAGCTCCTCGCCGCCTGCCGCCTGGACAAGGTCTACCACCGCGGCGAGGGGGACCTGCTCTGGACGCGCGACGAGACCGGCCACGAGGTCGAAATCCTCGACATGGTCGGCGGCTTCGGCGTGGGGCTCCTCGGCCACAACCCGCCGGAGCTCGTGGAGGTGATGCGCCAGGCCCTCGCGGAGAAGGTCCCCTTCCACGCCCAGGGCTCCCACCGCGAGGCGGCGGGCCGACTCTGCCGGCGCCTCTCGGAGCTCGCCGGCGCGCCGACCGGCCGGCGCTACATCGTGACCCTCACCAACTCCGGGACCGAGGCGGTCGAGGCGGCGATCAAGCATGCGGAGCTGGAGCGGGACGCCAAGGTGAAGGCGATCGTCGACGGGTGCCGGGAGCGGCACCGCTCGATCCAGGAGAAACTCCGCAACCGCGCCTGCCGGATCGTGCCCCGGGTCCTCTCCGGCGTGCCCGGAACGCTGGGCCTCCCGTCCGAGGTGGAACCGGACGTCGAGGAGCTCTACCACGAGATCCTCCGCCACAACCTCAAGATCGCCGAGAACGAGCCCATCTTTCTCGCCCTCGAGGGAGCCTTCCACGGGAAGACGACGGGAAGTTTGAAACTCACCCACAACCCCTCCGTGCGCCTTCCTTTCCAGGGGATAGGGATCCGGGTCCGGTTCCTCCCTCTGGGCGACACCGCCGCGCTCGAGGCGGCGGTGCGGGAGGCGACGCTCACCTACCTCGATCTGGAGATCGATCCTTCGGGAGCCGTCAGCGTCGCCGAGAGGGGCCTCGTCAACATCGCCGCGATCTTCGTGGAACCGATCCAGGGCGAGGGCGGAATCCGGATCGTTGGCAAGGACTACCTCGCCGCGGTCCGGCGGATCGCGAGCGAATCGAGATTCCCTCTCGTCCTCGACGAGATCCAGTGCGGCTGCGGTCGCACGGGAACGTTCCTCGCCTCCACCCAGGACGGCGTCGCGGGGGACTACGTCGTCCTCTCCAAGGCCCTCGGCGGCGGCCTGACGAAGGTCGCCGCCCTCCTTGTCGACGAGGAACGCTACCGCGAGGAGTTCGGGACGCTCCACACGTCGACTTTCGCGGAGGACGAGATTTCCTCGCGCGTCGCCCTGGCGGCCCTCGACCGGATCGCCGGCGACGGCGGGGCCACTCTCGACGCGGTGAAGGCCAGAGGCGAGCGGCTGATCTCCGGGCTCCTGCGGCTGCGCCAGAAGTACCCGCATCTCATCGTCGACGTCCGCGGCCGGGGCCTCATGATCGGGATCGAGTTCGCGCGGTGCGACGATTCGGACTCACCGACCATCCGGGTCCTGTCGAGCCAGGGGCACCTCGCTTTCGTGGTCGCGGGATACCTGCTCCACGCGGCGGGCATCCGGGTCCTCCCCACCCTCTCGCGGCCGGAGACGATCCGCATCCAGCCATCGGCGCGAATCTCCGAGGAGATGATCGACCAGTTTCTGGACGGAATGGAGCGCGTCTGCCGGGTCCTCGACCTCGACCGGAGCGACCAGCTCATCCGCTACCTGTGCGTCGAGGATCCGGCCGCGGCACCCCCCGAACCCGCCGGCGTCGGCCCGGTGGACGAGACGCGCCCGATGCCCGTCCAGGAGAGGGCGGCCCTGGTGGAGAAGACGCTCGTCGTCCGGCGCCGCGCGACCCGCCCGACGCGGGCCGACGCGATCCCCGCCTACTCGGGGCGCGTCTCCTTCCTCGGGCACTTCATCCGGCCCGGCCACATGCGCCGGTGGGACCCCGCCCTCTCCGACTTTTCCGACGAGGAGCTCGCGCGCTACCTCGACCGCACCCACCGCGTCCTCGATCCCTTCGTCTCCGAGACCGCCGTGGTCGAGAGCGTGACGGGCGAGAAGGTCCACCTCTCCTTCATCGGGATCCCGCTCACCCCCGACCACATGCACCGCGCCTTCCAGGAGGGGGACGTTCGCTGGGTGGAGGAGAAGATCCTCGCCGGGGTCCGTCTGGCGCGGAGGCTGGGCTCCGGCCTTGTCGGGCTGGGCGGCTACACCTCCATCCTGACCGGCCAGGGCACCCACATCTCCGAGGACCGGCTCGGGATCACGAGCGGGAACGCCATGACCGTCGCCATGGGCGTCGAGGCCCTCAAGGAGACGGCGGCCGAGATGGGGATCGATCTCGCGGGCTCGACCCTGGGAGCCGTGGGAGCCACGGGGAACATCTGCAGCCTGTACGCTCAGATGATGGCCGAGGAAGTCCCCAGGATCGTCCTCGTGGGACGGCCCCAGATGGAGTCGCGCGTGCGGAACGTCGCGAGCGAGATCTATTTCGAGTGCTTCAAGATCCTCCGCCGCGAACCCGACGTCCCCCATCGAGGTGTGACCGGGGTCCTGGCACGGACACACACCTATCGCCGAGTCTCCGAGGCCTACCTGGAGTTCGACCGGGTCGGCCCGCGAATCGCCGAGGGCATGGAGCGCGAGCTCGGCGGCGACTCCCCGATCCGGATCGAGACCGAACCGGACGCGCTCGTCGGGTGCAATTTGATCGTCACCGCGAGCTCGACTCCCGAGCCCGTGATCTACCCCCGCCACCTGGGGCCGGGCCCGCGCCTGATCTGCGATCTCGCGGTCCCCGAGGATACGGCGCCGGAGGTCCTTTCCGAGCGACCCGACGTCCGGGTGATCCGAGGCGGGATCGTGCGCCTCCCCGGAGGCCGCGGGATCGCGCTCGCGGGGGTCCCGCTCGAGCCCGACTGCGTCTTCGCGTGCATGGCGGAAACCCTCGTGCTCGGCCTGTCACGGACCACGGAGCACTTCAGCTGGGGCCGGGTCACCAAGCGCCACGTCGAGCGCATCGGGGACATGGCCCGCTATCACGGTTTCACGCTCGAGCGCCCCGCCATGGAGGCGCCGCTGTAGACAGGCTTCAGGCTTCAGGCTTCAGGCTTCAGGCTTCAGGCTTCAGGCTTCAGGCTTCAGGCTTCAGGAAAGAAGAAAGCTCGGGCTTCTTCCAGGTTTCAGGCTTAAGACAAAAAGAACTTCAGGCGAAAAACAGTCTCAGATAAAAAAAACACTGGTCCACGGTCACGGTCGAGCGTGACCGTGACCGTGGGGCAAGAACCGGGAAACGCTGGCTTACTCCCCCTGGATGGCGATCCTCCGGGTCCTCGCCGGTCCGACCTTGGGGAGGTGAACGCGCAGGACCCCGTGCTTCACGCTCGCCCGGATCCCTTCGCGGTCGACCTGGCTTCCGAGCGTGAAGGCGCGGTGGTAGTCGCCGGCATCGAACTCGGCCGACGCCAGGCCGTGCCCCGTGGGGATCCTGGGTTCGACCTTTGCCTCGATGGTGAGCACGTCCTTTTCGAGCGTGATGTCCACTTGTTTCTCGTCCACCCCGGGCATGTCAGCCACCAGGGTGATGGCGTCGTCCGTCTCGTAGATGTCCACGGGCGGAGGATAGACCCGGCGCGCCGGGGTCCTCTCCAGGCTGTCCTTCTCCTGGAGTTCTGCTCTCTCGACCACAGCGGCTTCCTTGTTCGGCATGGTTGGTTTCTCCTGGTTACTCCGCCTTCACGGCGATCTTGGTTGGCCTGTCCTGGGCCGCGCGCGGCAGGCGGATCTCGAGGATCCCCTTCGAATACGACGCGCTGACCTTGTCCCCGTCCACCCGGAAGGGGAGTTCGACCGTCCGCGTGAACTCGCCGGACGTCCGCTCCCGCCGGTGGTAGCTCTCTCCCTCCTTGAGCTCCAGTGGCTTCCGGGCGCCCCGGAGCGTGAGGGTCTGACCGACCACCGAGATCTCGAGATCCTTTGGATCGATCCCGGGAACCTCGGCCTGGACGGTCGCGTCCTCCTCGTCCATCCAGACGTTCAGCGCCGGATATGTCCCGCCATCGGCACGGCCCGCGCCGCGCCTGGAGAACAGCTCGCTGCACTCCTGCTGGAGCCGCCCGAACTCTCGTTGGAACTCCCGGAAGGGATCCATCGCCCTCCCGTACCTCGCGATCTCTTGCCAAAGCATCGGATTGCCTCCTTGGTATCGTCCTCGTTCGCCGGGCGGCTGTGGCCGGCCAGCTCGCGAGTTCTCTTGCACGTGAAGTGCAACGTTCGTGCCATTCCGGCCTCGCGCCTGGAAACGGCTTTCCCCGGTCCCCATCGGTGCCTGCCGTCCCGCGCTGCCGCTCCGGCAGAGCCATTCTGTCAACGGGGGGCGAGGCCCCTTGCCACTCTGGCAAGTCCGACGGCTTCAACACTCGCCGGCACACCCGACGGGATGAAGGTCAGTTTCCCGCCGGGGGGACCTCGACGTAGATCCGGATCGTCCCGTCGTCCGTGCCCGCGGCGATCCGCGCGCCGTCGGGCGAGAACGCGACGCCCACGAATCGGACGTCGCCCGGTGCAACTCGCGAGAGCACGCGGCCCGAGACGGGTTCGACCACGAAGAGTACCCCTTGTCCGTCGATCCACGCGATCCTCCGTCCGTCGGGGGAGACGGCGAGGGCCTCGAGTCCGCCGCCCTCGCTCGGGAGAGATCTGAGCGAAGTGAGGCTCACAGGATCGAGCATCCGAATCTCGCCCGCCGAGTCCCCCACCGCGAGCCACGCTCCCTCGGGCGCGAAGGCGAGGGCCCGAGCGGGCCGCGCGAGACGCGTCTTGGCGACCTTCGCCTCCGGGGATTGCATGTCCCAGCGAAGGAGACCCCCGCCCGAGTCGGCGAGGAACAGGCTTTCGCGGGCCGGATCGAAGGCGAGCGCCACGATCGGGAGGGTGTGCGGTCCGAAGAGAGGCTCGATCGACCTCCCCTCGGCGTCAAAGACACGGACCGTCCGGTCCTCGCAAGCGACGGCGATCCGATCGTCGAGGGGGTGGACGGCCATCCCGACGACCACCGCACCGACCTCCGAGGGTCTTGCGTCGTTTTCCCGGATTCGGAGCGAGGAAAAGGAGTTCCGGCCCGCGACCACAAACCCCGAGCGCGACGCGGCCACGCCGGCGACCGGCCGGGGGAGGTTCTCAGGAAGAAGGAGTGGGTTCTGGATCCCGATATCCCACACGAGGATCTCCCCCCCCCAGCCCGCCACGGCCAGGCGATTCCCCTGGGCATCGAAGGCGAGGCAGCCGGCCGGGCTCGCCGGATGCGCGCGCGAACCGATCTCGGCCGCCGTCGCCGCGTCCCAGACCCGCACCCATCCCTTGCCTGCCACGGCGACTCTGGGCGGGCCTTCGCACGCGGCCATCGAGAGGATGGGAGGCACGCTGATCCCCTCGAGTCCGCGCACTTTGCCGGAGTCTGGGAAGCAGAGCCGAATCTCGCCATCGGACGCGCCGATCGCGAGAGCGGGCAGTTCGGACGTGGTCGTCCACGCCATGGCCCGCGGCGTCCAGCTCTCCGGGATCGCGGCGGCCTCCCTCCCCGAGAGGACTTCCCGGATCCGGAGCGCGCCGCGCGTCGAGAGCCCCGCCAGCCACTTCCCTTGTGGATCGAACGCCAGCTCGCGGGGGGCTCCACCGAGTCCGAAGCGATCGATCCCGCGCCCCGAAGGCACGTCGAAGACCCGCACTTCGCCCGCCATACTCGCGGCGGCGGCCGAAGAACGACCCAGGGCGAGGGCCGTCACCCCTCCCAGGTCGAGCTCGACCTCGGCCTCCGGTTCTCCGCCCGGGAGCCGCCAGAGACGGACGGTCCCTTCGAGGTCGTTCGCCGTCGCGGCGCGAGCTCCCTCCGGATCGAGCGCGATCCGCCAGCTCGGTCGGTGGCGCGGGCGCTCCGGATCGAGCTCCACGACTCTCCCCTCGACGAGAACCCGAGGCCGCCCGCCCGAGGGAGCGACCCCCAGGATCCGGCCCGAGCGGTCCGCGGAGAGCCCCAGAACGCGGGCGCCCGGGACGGCTAGATCTTCGATCGCGCCGTACGGATCGGCCGGTCCGGCGCGTAATCCGCCGTCCTCGCCCGCCACGACGATCCGGGTCCCTTGGTCCAGGAAGGCGAGCGCGACGGCGCGCCGGCTCTCGCCGGGCGGAACGAGCGCGGGACTCCCGAGCGCGCACTCCAGCCGGTATCGCTCGGGCGGGGGCGGTGCCTTGTAGAGTTCGAGCGGCTTCCCCACGTGCTCCTCGTCCGACGGGGCGTCGCACCCCGCGGCGACGAGCGCCGCGGCCAGGAAAAGGACGGGGAGGGGGCCGCTGGCACCTACCGGGCGACGGGCGACGGGGGACCGGGGACGGAACCCCCGAACCCCGAACCCCGAACCCCGTCGCCCGGAAGAGGGGGCTGTTCCCCTCCCCCTGATGAAGACTCTCAATCGACGATCGCCAGAATGTCCTCTTCCTTGAGGAGCAGGTACTCCTTGTCGCCGATCGAGAGCGCCGTCCCTTCGTGGGCGCTGAACAGGACCCGGTCCCCCTTCCGGACCGTGTACTCCGCGAATGCGCCGTCATCGAGCGGACGCCCTTTCCCCAGGGCGAGAACGTCTCCGGAAGTGGATCGACCGCGAGCGGTTTCAGGCAGGAGGATCCCGCCCTGGGTCCTCTCCTCTTCTTCGAGGCGTTCGATCAGCACGTATCCGGCGAGCGGGCGGACCTTCTCCCGACTTCGACTGAAGGGCCACATGACGCGATTATAGCCACGCGGCGTGCCTACTTCGGGACCTCGAGGATCTGGGTGAAGCGCCGCTCCCCCAGGGCGAGGAGTTCCACCTTGAGCGCGAGGGGGCTCCCGACCGACCCGAGAGCGCTCTCCTTGCGGCTCGCGGTCGTGGAACCGGAGAGAGACCCCGGAAGCTCGACGGAGAGCGCGAGATCGACCGCGCAGGTCTGCATCGGCGCCAGGTTGAAAGGGACGGACGAGCGGGCTTCCGTCTCCACGCGGGCCGCGAGCCATCCCCTGTCTCTCGAGCGGAGCCACGCCCGGATCCCGATGACCGCGTTCGGCAGCGAGCTATAGTTGGCAAGCACCGCACGGCAGTAGTAGTGGCAGGTGACGGCGCCCTCCGTTCCGCTGCCGCTCGAGCTCTGGTCGGCACCCAGCCCCGGCGCGAGGTAGACCGCGAGCCACGGTCTTTCCCTCTGGGCCCGCACCAACCAGAAGTAGATGGTGAGGACCGTCGCCACGGCCGAGCTCGTGAGGCTTACCAGGTTGATGAGGTACTGTGTTTCCATTCCCTCCTCTCCTCCCCTCCCGTCCCCCTCCCCTCCTCTCCCGACTTGTCTGGCGCGCCTCATGGTAATGACCGGGAGACCCATTCGCCAGTCGCCGGACGAACTGATACGATCCCGTTTCGATGGATAGGGCGAAGGAATCGGCATCCCGGGAGGAGGGGTTCGCCTCCGGGTCCCGCCGCGAACATCTCTGGGCGATCGCGGAACGGATCGTCCCTCCCGCGGCGCGTCTTGACGAGTCCGCGCGAATCGAGTTCCTGCGGATCGTGGACCGCGCCGTCGCCGAGCGGCCCGCCGCCGTTCAGCGCCAGCTTGGACTGTTCCTCGTCCTCGTCGACGTCCTCGCCGTTCTTCGCCGGTTCCGGACGTTTCGCCGTCTCCCCCCCGGCGCGCGTGACGGCATCCTGGCCTGGCTCGACCGGGCGCCGATCCCTCTCCTCCGCAAGGGCTTCTGGGGGTTGAAGACGCTCCTCCTCATGGGCTACTACGCCCGGCCGGCCTGCCACGAGGAGCTGGGCTACCGGCCGCTGCTTCGCGGGGGCGGACTGGCGGCGGCACGGGAGCAGGGCCGATGAGCGGTCCTCTCTGGGACCCAGGGCCCGCCTGCGCGACCCGAGAAAGGGAATACGACGTCGTCATCGTCGGATCCGGCGCCGGCGGAGGCGCGGTCGCCAAGGAGCTCGTGCCGCTCGCCAAGGACGGGCTCCGGGTAGCCGTCCTGGAATGGGGGCCGCGCTTCCGGGACGACGAGTTCACGGGCCGCGAGCTCGACATGGCGGGGAAGCTGTATTTCGACTCGGGCGGCTTCTTGACGCGCGACCGTTCCATGACGCTCGCCTTCGCCCGGGCCTACGGCGGCTCGACCGTCGTCTACACCGGAACCTCGCTCACGATCAAGAAGAGAGTCGTCGAGAGCTGGAGGATTCCCGACCTGGGATGGGAGGATCTCCGGCACAGGAGCGCGAAGTACATCGAGGAGAACAACGTCCACCTCCTGCTGGACGAGGAGGTGAACGAGAACAACCGGCTCTTCCTTTCTGGCTGCCGAAAGCTCGGATACCGGGTCGAACAGTTCCCCGTGAACGTCCAAGGGTGCCGGGGGAGCGGGCTCTGCAACCTGGGATGCCCAAACGCGGCGAAACAGGGAACCAACCGCGTCCAGCTCCCCGCCGCCGAGCGCGGCGGTGTGGAGGTTGTGACCCGTTGCCAGGTCACGCGGATCGGCGAGCGGTGGGTCGAGGCGACCGTCCACCCCGCGGGCGACTTCGGACTTCCGCCGGAGTGGGAGCCGGGCCGCTACCGGATCCGGGCCCGGGCGATCGTCGTAGCGGCCGGAGTGGTGAACTCGCCCTCCCTCCTCCTTGCCTCCGGCTTCGGGGACCGGCTTCCCGCCCTGGGACGCTATCTCACCGTCCACCCCGCGCTCATCCTGGTCGGCGAACACGCGCGGAGGATCACCAATTACCACGGTCACCCGAAGAGCTACTACTGCGACCACTTTGAGGAATCGGACCGCTTCCTCCTCGAGACCTGCATGTACTTCCCGTTCACGACGGCAAAGAACCTCGCCGGCTTCGGCGCCGAACCCGCGGAACTCCTATCGGCCTACGAGCGGCTCCAGATGATTCTCGTCCTCGCCCTCGACCGGGCCGATCCCGAAAACCGCGTTGCGGTCGACCGAGAGGGGAAGCCGGTCGTCCACTACCGGGTGGGCGAGGACGTGATCCGGAGCCTCCTCGCCGCGATGCGCGCGAGCACGCGTATCTTCTTCGCGGCGGGGGCGCGCCGCGTCCACGCTCCAGCCGCTCCGGCGTTCTTCCTTCACCCCGAGCAGGCGAACGATCTCGATCGCCTCATAGACCGGCGCCACTTCCATCTCGGCCGGATCTCGATCTCCGGAGCCCACCTCATGGGTGGCTGCCGGATGGGGACCTCCCCCACGGACTCGGTCGCGAACGCCTGGGGAGAGGTCCACGGGTGTCCGTGGCTCTTTGTCGCCGACGCGAGTCTCTTCCCCGGCGCGGCGGACATCAACCCCTACGTCACCATCATGGCCTTCGCCGACCGGGTGGCCGAAAGGGTGCGGGAGAAGATCCGGGAGCTAGCGCGGGCGACGTAGGCAGCCGCCGCTACGCCTTCTTCTCCTCTTTCTCCGTATGAGGACCGAAGAAGAAGTAGGCAAGCCCAAGGAAGACCAGGCTGGCCGCCAGCGAGGTCAGAAGCCAAAGGAATGCCGTCCATGTGGTCACCACGACCTCTACTCCTTCCTGATCCAGTATACGCCGAGGCCTCCGAAGATCGCAGAGAACAGAAGGAACAGCAGAGAGTAGCCCCACCGAAAGGCGCGCCCCTCGTGGACGACCACCATGAGAAGGTCGAGACCGGGGAAGACGAAGGTCAACGCGCTGACCGCGAGGAACCATTCCGCGATCGCCGTGCGGCGGACCGGCCAGTGACCCATCTCCCCTCCTCCATGTAGAAGTGCGCGAGCAGAGGAGTCTACCAACCGAGGGTGACAAGTCCGGCCTGCGGGTGACGCATCTTCCTTCTGATCCGGAAGATATAGCGTCCGGGGCCCTACGCGCAGGCCTCGATTTTCGAGACGTGCTCCAGAACGTCGCCGAGCGTCTCCATCCGCGCGGCGTCGTCGTCGGAGATCTCGACCGAGAGCGCGCTCTCGAGCTCGACCAGGAGCTCGAGAGCCTTGGGAGAGTCGATCCCCAGATCGCCCGCGAGGTCCATCTGGGGTGCGAGCTTCCCCCGGTCCACGCCGGTCAGCCTGGCCACCACGTCGAGGACCACGTCTTTCTTCGATTCGCTCATGTTCCACTCCGCAGGACTCGCGGGGGACCGACCGTCTCGAGTTTCCCGTCCCGGTAGAGATCCCGGACCTCGTTCCGACGGACCTTCCCGCTCGTCGTCTTGGGGATCGCACCTCGCTTCACAAAAACGAGGTCGGCAAGCTGCGTTCCGAAAGCTCGCGCCACATCCCGCCGGATCGAGGAGGCCCATTCCGAGAGCCGGTCGGGGTCGCCCGCTGGAACCTCGCAGACGAGAACGGGTAGCTCCCGGCCGTCGCGGACGATCCCGAAGGCGCACGACTTTCCGTCCGCGTACCGGATGACCTCCTGGCCGACGTATTCGATCTCGTGCGCGCCGATCGACTGGCCGCCGACCTTCAGGATCTCCTTCAAGCGACCGGTGATGTGGAGCTCGCCCTCGACGAGGACGCCCAGATCGCCGGAGAGGAGCCACTCGCCGTCCATGACGCGGGTGGTCTCGGCCGGGTCCCCGTGGTAGCCGGAGAAAACGCAGGGTCCGGCGAAGGCGACCTCCCCCTCCAGCCCCTCGCCGAGCGGCCGGCCGTCGGGGCCTCGCACCTCGACCCTCATGCCGAGGAGGGGCCTCCCGACCGATACGACGCGCCTCCCGCGAGCGGCGTCCTGGGCCACGGAGAAGGCGCCAGGTCCGAACTCACGGATCACGGGCCCGCGTCCGGCTTCCTGGAAGGTGACCGCGAGCGTCCCCTCCGCCAGGCCGTAGCAAGGGATGAGCGACCCGCGCCGGAAGCCGAAGGGGGCGTACGCCTCCACGAACCGGTCGAGCGTGGACTCCCACACGGTCTCCGCGCCCGTGCAGGCGACCCGCCAGCTCGACAGGTCGAGGCCCGCGCGCTCCTCGGGCGCGACCTTCTCGACCGCGTAGCGGTAGGCGAAATCGGGGGCGGCCGTGATCGACCCGCGGAAGCGCGTGAAGGCATCGAGCCAGCGGACCGGCATGGCGAGGAAGGTCTCCGGCCGAAGGAGCACGAGGTCGAGCCCCCAGTAGAGGGCCAGCAGGAAAAGGCCCACGAGCCCCATGTCGTGGTTCAGGGGGAGCCAGCAGACGACGACATCGCCCTCGAAGAGCCCCCCTCCCGACTCGCCGATCCCGCGACAGTTGGCGAGGATCGCCCGGTGGGCGATGCGGACCGCCTTCGGGAACGAGGTCGAGCCGCTCGTGAGCTGGAGGAAGGCGACCTCGTCCGCCTCCGGCTCTGCCCAGACTCCCGGGGGCGCGGCCTGCGCTTCCGGGGGCAAATCCGGGAAGGCGAAGATCCGGCCGGCGTAGGGAGCCGCCGCATCCGAGCCTCTCGCAAGCTCGAGGACCCACTCCTCGCCGACGAGCCAGGCGGGCTCGAGAAACTTCCAGAGGCCATCGATCCGGCGCCGGAAAGCCGCCTCCCCGCCAAGCGCGCGGGGGAGCGCGAGCGCGAGCGGCTTCGCGCCCAGGAGGGCGGCACCGAACCACGCCGCCGCGAACTCGAACGACGTCGGCAGGCTCACCATGACGTGGTCGCCCGCCCGGACGCCCCTCGCGCTCGCCCAGGAGGCCCAGCGAGCGGCGAACGCCACGACCTCGGACCAGGATTTCCGGTCGACGTTCTTCCCGCGGCGATCGTAGAGGGAGATCCCTTTCCTCTCGTTCGCCGCCGCCGCGGCGAGGAGGTCCCGGAGCGTGGCGCCGGGTCGCGCGTACGGGTCCGGGAGCCTCACGCCGTGGCTTCCGGTTCGAACACCAGCGCCGCCCCACCCTTTTTCACGCGATCCAGGTGAGCCCGCGTCTCGCGGTCGAGACGATCGACGATCTCTTCGTGGTCGGCCCCCATCTCGCGCAGTTCCTTTTCGAGGTCGATGAGGCTGGAGACGGAGTAGAGGGCCGACTGCTCCCCCATGAGGATCGGCGTCAGGATGCGAGCGAGCGTCTTCCGCGCGGCAGCGGTCATGCGAACCGGCTTCTGCCAGTCGAGGTCGTTCGCCGACCACTGATTCTTGAGGGCCTTGTGCCAGAGGGCGAGCTG
>JACQVV010000360.1 GCA_016209595.1 Planctomycetota bacterium | reverse complement strand
GTCTCGCGCTCGTGCCGCCCTTCACCGGGGGAAACCAGTGGAAGATACTGCACAAGGTCATGGAGGGCGCGCTCGTCCCCCCCTCCGAGCGCGCGCCGGCGCGCCAGATCCCGCGCGAGCTCGAGGCCGCCGTCCTGAAAGCCATGGCGAAGGACCCCGCGAAACGATACCCGAGCGTCGCGGGGCTCCGCGCCGACATCGAGGCGTATCTCGCAGGCCGGACGCTCGCCGCCGCGCGGTACACCCCCTGGCAGCGGGCGGCCAAGTGGGTGATGCGGAACAAGGCGGTGAGCGCGGTCGCGGGGGTGTCGCTCGTTGTGATCCTGGGGTTCGTGGTAGCGGTCGTGGCGACGGCAGTTCGAGCGACACGGGGGGAGAAGGCGGCGCTCGAGGCGAAGGCCGAGGCGCAGTCGAACCTCGAATTGGCGGAAGAGAACGCGACGAAGGCAGAGGCCGCGCTGGCGAAGGAAAGGGAGGCGAAGGCGAGAGGGGACGAGAAGGCGCGCCGGGAGGGAGCCTTCGGGAAGGCGACGCGGCTGGCGTGGGAAGCCCTGGAATCGGGGGAGTTCTCTCCGGTCGCCCCGGCGAAGACCCCGAGGTATCGGGAGTGGCTTGACGAGGTGTCCGCGCTGGTGGCGGAACGTGGTTCCCACATGGACGAGCGGACGCGGCTCGAGGCCCTCGCGTCCCCGGCCGAGGAGGAGACCGCGGCGCTCCGAATGGAAGGGGCCATCCTCTCGGCGCTCGAAAAGCTCGAGAGCGAGGCGGTTCCGGAGGTCAAGCGCTGGCTCGAGATGGCAGGGCAGGTGGAGGCCGCGAAGACGCGATACTCGCCCGAATGGGAACAGGCGAGGAACTCGATCGCGGACGAGAGCCGCTGTCCGATGTACGCCGGCCTTCGACTCCCCGCGATCGAGGGCCTGGTCCCGCTGGGTCAGGACCCGGATAGCCATCTCTGGGAGTTCGCGCACGTGGCGACGGGCACTCCGCCCGTTCGGGGAGCGGACGGACGCTTGACGATCGCGGAGGCGACCGGGATCGTCCTCGTCCTCGTGCCCCCAGGGAGCTTCCAGATGGGCTCGGACACGTCGAAGTACGCCGACGAAAGACCGGCTCACCCCGTGACGGTGCCCGCGTTCCTCATCGCCAAGTACGAGATGACCCAGACCCAGTGGAAACGGGCGACGGGAGAGGAGCCGAGTTACTACAAAGGGGAGCCGCTCCGCCCCGTGGAGCAGGTGAGCTGGGACGATTGCCGAGGTGTCCTGTCGCGACTCGGGCTCCGGCTCCCGAGCGAGGCCGAGTGGGAGTACGCGGCTCGGGCGGGCACGACGACCGAGTGGTGGATCTGCGATGACGACCACCAGGAACTTCTCGCGACGGCCGGGAATCTGGCGGACCAGACGGGGGTGAAGCGCGGGCTCGCTCAGGGCGAGAAGTGGGACGACGGGGAGGGTCCCCCGGCGAGGGTGGGGAGCTACCGGGCGAATCCGTTCGGCCTCCACGACACGATCGGAAACGTCTGGGAGTGGTGCGAAGACTCCTATCACGACACCTATGGCGGAGCGCCCGCGGACGGCTCCCCGTGGGTGGAAAAGGGCGCCTCTGGCCGCGTGCTCCGCGGCGGGGGCTGCTCCGTTCTCGCCGTCGGCGCGCGGTCGGCGATCCGCTACAAGTACGCCGCGTCGGGCCGGGACATCATCGTCGGCGTCCGCCCCGCCAGGGCCATCTACAATGCGGAATGAGGAGTGCGGAATGCGGAACTGAAAAACAACAGCGAAGGGGCGCGGGGAGCGTGACCGTCGCCGTTCCGCATTCCGCGCTCCGCCTTCTGGTGTCTCCCTACGCCTGTTCGAGGAGGTCGAGTAGCCGGCCGAAGAGCTCCACGAGGTCGGTTCGTTCCTGTGTCAGGAGGGCGTAGACAATGGCCGGGTCGATCCGGTCATACAGGTGGACCACTCGATTGCGGAAGGCGAACATCGGACCGAATCGATCCGCCGATCCGGGGGGCAGGAACCCGCGCGACTCGATAGCCTCCAGGTAGCCGCGACTTGTCGGCGGGGTCGGGAGGCCGAGCCGGGCCCCCGAGTATCCGCAGAGGTCGATCAGGACCTGGACCGATGTCTGAAGGAGATAGATGGCCGTCTTCAGATTGCGAGGATCGCTCATGAACTCGTCGAAGCTCGACTGAGGCAGACCCTCGAGCTCCTCGACGTTCTGCCGGAAGTACTCGATCTTCGCCTGGATGTCGTCCCGGGTCACCGCGCCATCTTCTCCCGGACCCAACATTGGATCGAGCGCCGCGCTTCGGCCGAGACCATGTCGTGCGTCGGACGATGATCGAACGCTCGAACCACGGTGTCGGATTCGAAGTCGACGCATCGCTCGAAGTCCGCGGCGTAGATCCGCTCTCCTTCCATCAGCACTCGATGCCCGAAGATCGGACCCTGCGACTCCAGCACCACCAGGTCGAGGCGGCGGCCGGGGAATACGTCCTCGAGCCGGCTGGCGAGGTCCCCGATCGTCCGATGATGGTCCAGCGCGGTCTCTCCGCGCTTCCGAAAAACGATCCCGAGGTCCACGTCGCTATCCGACCTCGCGTCGCCGCGGGCGAGCGATCCGAAGAGGTACGCCCCCGCGATCTCCGGATACCGACCGAGGATTGTCGTCACCTGCTCCCGAATCGCGGCGTCCAGGCTCATGGTGAGATTCTACCCCATCACGGCACCTCCTCTTCGTGTCTTCGTCCGCGAGCCGGAGAATCCCGGGTCGGGGAGTCAGGCACCCGAGCTGCCGGCCCTCGCCCCAGCGAAGTCGCCGCGCGGCGCGGCTCCCTCTTTGACGCCCCCGGGTGCCTCAACCATACTCTGAAGGGCATGATGAGCCGATCAGCCGCGGCTCCCGCCCCTGCCTGGAAGGCAACGGATGAATCCGTTCTGGATTCTGGTTCTGGCCCTGATCTGCCAATGACCGGAGAGATCGCCGATCTCCAGGCGCTCCGAGACCATCTGGAGCTCCTTGAAACGAAGTTCCGGCGGCTCCGCCGCGGCTTGCACGTGTGCTTCGCCTTCTTGGTGGTCGCTCTCGCCGCTCTGATCGCGCTCTACATCCTGTCCCGGAAGCTCGTGGTGACGGAGTCGGTCCTCGTTGTGGACACGAGTCGAACTGAACGAGTCGCGATCGATGCGCCGGAGGAACCACAGGGCGTGTCGAGCCTTTCGCTTGCCGACGGCTCCGGCCATGTGCGGGTCCTTGTCTCCGCGGGAGAAAACGCCTGCGTTCTGCTGCGCGACGGTGAAACGAACATCCCGGCCTCATTGTCGGTCGAATCGGACGGATCGCCGCGGCTCCTCTTCCGCGGACCGCGCATGACGGACCGCATGTCGCTCCGCCTGGACGCCGCGGAGCGACCGGTCCTGGAGTTCCTCGATGAACAGGGCAAGGTCCGCTTGAAGCTTTTCCTCGACGAGCTGGGCTCCCCTCGACTGGAGTTCTTTGGCCCGGATGGGGCCGTCGTCTGGAGGGCACCGGCGGACTGAGGCGCGGCGTTGGGTATACTCCTGCGCCATGCCGGAGACCGGGACGCTCCCGCCGCCCCCCCGCGAGGAGCGGGGCTACCTGGGTTCCGCCGGGCTGGTGAGTCTCTTCACCCTAGCGAGCCGGATCTGCGGGTTCGTCCGGGACATGGCGATGGCGGCGGTCTTCCACGTCGCGCTCCTCGACATCTTCTTCCTCGCCTTCACGATCCCGAACCTCTTCCGGAGGCTCTTCGGGGAGGGGGCGCTGACCGCGGCCTTCGTCCCGGTCTATTCCGATTACATCGAAAATCGGGGCGAGGCCGAGGCGCGCCGTCTGGTGGACGCGGTGACGACGATCCTCACCGTGATATTGGCGCTGCTCGCGGTAGCGGGGATCGCTATCTGCGGGCTCCTCCTCTTCGCGAGTCCGACGCCCGAAGGGCGGCTCGCGCTCCTCCTCACGCAGGGCATGCTCCCCTACCTCCTCCTCGTCTGTCTCTCGGCGTTCTTCTCCGCGGCCCTCCAGACGCACCGTAGGTTCCTCGTCCCCGCGCTTGCGCCGGTGCTCTTCAACGTGGTCTGGATCGGGACGCTTGGCGGGATCGTGCTCGCCGGAAAGGGCGACAGCGAGGAAGGGCTCTTCGTTCTCGCGGGCGCGGTCCTCGGCGCGGGTGTCCTTCAAGTCGCGATCCTCCTCCCCTCGCTCGCCGCGAGAGGCGCCTTGCCCCGGCCACGCTGGGAGCCGAGGCACGACGGCGTCCTGCGAGTGGCCCACGCGATGGCCCCGGTCGCTCTGGGGCTCGCCGTCTTCGAGGTGAACGTGCTGGCCGACCGGCTGATCGCCTGGTGGCTCGTCCCGGACCGCGGCGCGATCACGGTCCTCTACCTGGCCAACCGGCTGATCCAGTTTCCGCTCGCCCTGGTAGCGGTCGCGATCGGGACGGCGGTCTTCCCGGACCTCGCGCGCTTCGCCGCGCGCGGCGCGAGCGAGGAGCAGTCCCGGACGATCGGCGAGGCCATGCGAGTGACGCTTTTCCTCGACCTCCCCGCGGCCGTGGGGCTCGCGGTCCTCGCCCGGCCGATGATCGTGACCCTCTTCGGGCGAGGCGAGTTCGACCCGTCGTCGGTCGGGAGGACCGCCGTCGTCCTCGCCTGCTACGCGGCGGGGCTCTGGTGCTTCTCCAGCGTCGTCTTGCTCACGCGCTCCTTCCACGCCCGGGGGGACACGCGGACCCCGTTCCGGACGAGCTTCGCAGCCGTGGCCGCGAACCTGGCCCTAAACCTCGCGCTCGTCCGGCCCTTCGCCGAGGCCGGCCTCGCGGCGGCGACGACGCTCTCCTCCTTCCTCAACCTCGTTCTCCTCGTGCGCGCCGATCGGGCGTCCCCTTCGCGCCTGCCGCTCGTCGAGGTCGCCCGCTCGCTCGCGCGTTCAGCGGCCTACGCGGCGGCGATGGGAGGCGCGCTCGCGCTTCCGGCGCTCGCCTTCCCTTGGGAGGTGGCGGGGGAGCTCGCACGCGCAGGCGCCCTTCTCGCGTCGATCGCGGCCGGAGGGATCGTTTACTTCGGCGCGGCCGCTCTCTTCCGGTCGCCGGAGCTCGCCCGTATGATGGCCCGCCTCCGGTCGCGAAGGGCGCGACGCGAAGTCTTGGAGTAGCAAGAAAAGTAGCAAAAAGAGGGACCGCCGCCATGAAACGAATCCTCGCCCTGCCCATCCTCTGCCTTCTCCTCGCGGCGCCGGCGGCGCTCGCCCAGTCCCCGGACGCAAGGGCGGAAACGCCGGGCCCGGAGGTCTATCGGGAACGGCGCGCCAGGCTCGCCGAGAGCGCGGGCGACGGCTCCCTCATTGTCCTGGGAAACGTCGCGGGCGAATTCCAGCCGAGGAACAAGTACTTCTACTATCTGACCGGAGTCACCGGCGAGACGGGCGTCCTGGCGCTCTACCGCTCCCAGAAGGATCTCCGGGAGCTCCTGTTCCTGCCCGAGAGCAGTGCGGGCGACGAGATCTGGAACGGGCCGATCCTCGCCCACGGGCCGGCAGCCCAGAAAACGACCGGATTGAAGACGCTCCCGCTCGACTCCGCGGCCGAGTCGCTCGGGACCCTGGTGAGCCAGGCGAGGCGGCTCCTCCTCGACCCGGCCGAGTTTGAGGGAGACGGGACGATCCGCGCGGTCGCCGAAGTCCTCGCGAGATCGGGCGTCGAGACCGAGAGCCCGGCCGGAATCCTTGACGGGATGCGCCTGGTCAAAGACCGCCACGAGCTCGCCCTGCTGCAGAGGGCAATCGACGTCACCGGGGCCGGCATCCTCGAGGCCATGCGTTCGGCCGAACCGGGGATGCACGAATACGAGCTCCAGGCGGTCGCCGAGTACCTCTTCCGCCGCGGCGGGTCGGAGGGGAACGGGTTCGATTCGATCCTTGGCTCGGGGCCGAACTCCTGCATCCTGCACTATCGCGACAATCGCCGGAAGATGGAGGACGGGGACCTCGTGGTCATGGACATCGGCGCCGAGTTCCGCGTCTACACCGCGGACGTCACGCGCACCTACCCCGTTTCGGGCAGGTTCTCGAAGCGTCAGAAGGAGATCTACGACCTCGTCCTGGCGGCCCAGGAAGCGGGGATCGCGACCTGCCGGCCGGGCAAGACCGTCCACGAGGTCCACGCCGCGGCCGAACGCGTCCTCGCCCGGGCGGGGATGGCCGAGCACTTCTGGCACGGCACGAGCCACTGGCTGGGGCTCGACGTGCACGACGTCGGCGATTATTCCCAACCGCTCGAGCCCGGCATGGTCCTCACCGTCGAGCCGGGGATCTATCTCCCCAATGAGGAGCTGGGCGTGCGGATCGAGGACGATGTCCTGGTGACCGACGGAGATCCGCTCGTCCTCTCCGGCTGGATCCCCCGCAAGACCGACGAGATCGAGACCTGGATGGCCCAGGAAGGCTTCGGAAACGTGCGGCGGGAGTACGAGAAGGCGAAGTAGGGGCCGGGTTTATCCCGGCCCTTGCGCGGCGGGGGACAAGTCCCCGCCCTACTCCCCCACCTCCGCCTCGGCCTCCTGAGTCTCGGCCATCGCCTGGCGCTCGCGCTCGGGGAAGATCCTCTTGACGGCCCGGGCCACCTCGGCCGCCGTGTAGGGGCGGTCGAGCTTGACGTGCAGGAAGCAGCCGTTCCGGTCCTTGGAGTCGATGATGACGTGGCGCTTGCTGGGCATGCTGAAGCCGTTCTTGCAGGCGGTGTGCCCGACCACGAGCACGTCGGCATCCATGCGGCGGGCGAACTCGTCGGCCCCCTCCTGGGCGTAGTCGCGCGACCAGAGGAGGCTGTAGATCAGGTCGCCGTCCTCGTAGAAGTTCTCGTTCCGGTTCCGGAAGAAGTCGAGCGTGAAGTGCTGGATCGACTCCGTCTCGGGAGTGGAGTGGGAGAAGAAGAGCCGCGTCTCGGTACGGATGGCGAGCGGCCAGGTCTGGAGGAATCGGGAGAGGTCCTGGCGGGCCTCCTCGTAGTGCTCGCCGTACTTCCTCTTGATCGCCTCCTTGAAGATGATGTTGAGGCAGACGCCGCCCTTCATGATCTCCTCGCCCACGAGCTCGGCGTACTCGTGGTTCCCCATCAGGAAGTGCACCTGGTCGGGAAACCGGATCTTCAGCCCCGCCGCCTCCTCTATGAGGTCGAAGCTTGTGTCCACCCCGACTTCCAGGACGTGGGCGATCTCCTGGATCACGAGATGGCGCTTCGGGTTCCCGTTGAGCCGCGCGGCCTCCACGACCCGGCTGTAGTTCTCGCGGTTCCCGTGGAGATCCCCGAGAACAAGGAGGTCGCCCTCGGCCGGGAGCTGGACGAGCGCGCCCGAGCGGTGCTTGTCGGTCAGATTCGCGCGCGTCGCGGTCTCGAACAGGCTCTTGGCGCGCAGGTAGTCGCGTTGAGGAATCTTCGTCTCCCTCCCGGTGGAGTGGGATGGCCGGCGGAGGCGTTACCTCGCGCCGCGCTTCTGGTGGCCGGGCATGCGCGTCGGGGAGACCTGCGGGTGCCCCTCGTGCCGGCCCGCGCCCTCCCCGCGGCTCATACGCTTGCGGCGCTCGCTGTCCGCCCTCTTTTCCCACTCCTGCTTGTCCCCCGGAAGAGCGTGCCCGCGGGTGGCGAGCCAGCGGGCGACCTCGTCGTAGCCGGCGTTGGGAAGGTCCTCCGGGTCGACCTCTCCTTCCTCGACGAGCTCGTGCAGGACCTCGACCTGCGCCGGGTCGAGCAACGGTCCGAAGATGCCGCTCACCGTCTCGAGCACGGGCTCCGCGGGCCGGGGCGGGTAGACCCGGCGCAGCGCCAGGATCGACAGGACGGCGGCCGCTCCGGCCAGAAGGCCCCAGATCGGTGCGGCGAATTCCGGCTTCGGAACCGAGAACCTCTCCGTGGTGATCGAGACGACGCCCGCCGCGATCACCGTCGCCGCGAGCCCCAGCGTTCGCCGGGCCAGCGGCGCGTCAAATGGCGGGAGCCCCCCGCCCCCCGGGCGCGGCGCCGCGTCGGCCAGGGCCCGGGTAACGACGAGCCCGGTGCCGAGCGAGACAACGAAAGCCGCTGCCGCGTACCCCATCCGGTCCACCTGGAACGTCTGGAGCCTGAGCTCGGTGCCGAAATAGGTAAAGGCGATGGCGGCCAGCACCACGGTCAGGACCGTGAGCATGGCGACCTTTTCTTCGGACGTTCGGGCCACCCTAGCTCCTCCGATTTCCAGAGGTCGATTTTCTGAAGACGGCGATGCTAGCACACGACCCCATCCCCGGGAAGCCCGGTGTGTGGCGCCCGTCACGACGGAGGGCTACAATCGATCGCGCCCGATGATCCTCAAGAACCGGTACGAACTCCTCGATCGGCTGGAAGAGGGGCCGCTCGCGAGCGTCTACAGCGCCCTCGACCACCTCAAGAACCGGCGGCGGATCGCCTTCAGGACGCTGCGCCCCAACCCGGCCGGCGAGGAAGTCCTCGCCTACTGCCAGACGTCCTTCCGGAAGCTCGCGCAGCTCCGCCACCCGAGCCTGCCCGAGATCTACGACTTTGGGGTCCTCGCCGTGGATCCGGCCACGGGCGACGGAAAGGGCGGGCCTCAGCCGGCGGCCGACGAGGTCTTCTACTACGCCGGGGAGCTCGCCGCGGGGAAAGACCTCTTCGAGGCGACCCGCGGCGCCCCTCCGGAGCACTGGATTCCGTGGATCCGCGAGCTCGCGATCGCTCTTGAGTTCGTGCACTCCCGGGGATGGGTCCACCTCGACCTACGCCCCGCCAACGTCTGCGTGATCGACCGTTTCGATCCCACGAAGAGCCAGGACGGCGCCCCGCGCATCCAGCTCTCGGGGCTAGGGCCCCTCTCGACCCCGTTCGGCAGCGAAATCCTGATCCCCAACCCCGACCCGGAGTACACGACCCCGGAGGAGATCCTGGGGCGCCCGGTGGACCATCGGGCCGATATCTACCAGCTCGGCGCGCTCCTCTTCCACGTGCTGGCCCGCCGGCCTCCCTTCCGCTCGCCGGAGGAGAAGGACGTCCTTCGCATGCACCTCCATCGCGCGCCGGCCTTTCCGGCCCGCAAGAAGGCGGACGTCCCGGACAAGCTCGAGGAGATCGCGCTGAAGTGCCTCGCCAAGGACCCCGCCGACCGCTACCGCCGCGCGGTTGAGGTCGCCGAGGAGCTCGCGGCATGGGAGGGTGAAGCGGCGCGCTTGCTCGTCCCCGCCCCGGCTCGCCTTCCCCTCTTCCACCCGCCGCTCGTCGGACGCGACGAACCGATCGAGAGGGTCGGGGCCTTCCTCGACCGGTTCCTGCACGAGCCCGACCATCGCTCCGGCCGGCTCGTCCTCGTGCAAGGTCCCCCCGGGAGCGGACGGAGCCGATTCCTCTCCCGCATCCGCGAGTGGTGGCGGATGCGGCAGGGGGAGGTCTACTGGACGGACTGCCTGCACCTCCAGGGTACGCTGCTCGGTCCCTTCCGCTCGCTCCTCGATGAGATGGCGGCCGGGGGCCGGGAGGAACTCATCCAGGAGCACCTGCCCTTCCTCGCCGGGGTCTTCCCATCGCTGGAGTCGCGCGCGTCGTTCGCCCCCCTCGCCGCGCTCCCGCCCGAGGAGGAGCGCTACCGGGTCTTTGGCGGCCTCTACCGGCTGATCGGCCGGCTGGCCGAGGCGCGACCGACCGCGCTCGTCCTGGACAACCTCGACCTGGCCGACCCGGCCACCCTCGACGCGCTCCCGTTCCTCCTCGCTCGGGGGGCCAGGGACGAGCGCCCTTTCTTCCTCGCCGCGTCGGTGCGCCCCGGCGGCCTGCCCCGCCCCGCGGCCCGCTGGATCTCGCGTCTCGAGGAGGAACGGGGGCTCCTCCGGATCGACCTCGAACCTCTGGGGCCCCCGGAAGTCTCGAAGCTCGTCTCCGGATACCTGGGGATGAAGAACGCCCCCAAGGTGTTCGGTCGCCGGGTCTACGAGGCGAGCTCCGGAAACCCCCTCTTCGTCGAGTCCGCCTTGCGCGCGCTCGTAGAGGACCGCCGGCTCTTCTTCGAGGAGGGGGCCTGGAAGATCGACGCACCCGATCCGGCGGTGATGGAGCTCCCCGGGACGCTCGACGAGGTCGTGCGCCTGCGGCTCGACCGGACGCCGGAGCCCAACCGGATGGTCCTGGAAGTGCTCGCCCTCGCGGGCCGGACGCTGTCGCTCTCGATCCTCTCGCGGATCCTCAAGCGCCCGATCCCGGAGGTCCTCGAGCGCGTGCAGGGGCTCGCCGAGGCGGGAGTCCTCGCGACCTCGCGCTCGGGCGTGCGGATCGAGGCGCGGATCGCCTCGGGCGTCATCCGCGGGCTCCTCCTCGATCGCATCCCCTCGGAGCGGGCGGCCGAGCTCCTGGCGGCGATCGAGGACGCCTACCTGCAGTCGAAGGAGGTCTTCCGCGACCGGATCGCGCCGGAGGACATCGCCGCCCACACGAAGAAACCCCACTACCTGATCCAGACCGCCAGGATCGCCCGCTCGATCGCGGAATGGGACCGGGCCCGGGCCCTCGCGGAGAAGGCGCTCGTCGGACTCGACGAGGCGGAGCGGGAGAAGAAGATCGGCCTCTCGAACTTCCTGGCACGGATCCACGAGGCGGCCGGAAACGGCCCGGCGGCGCTGGAGGCCTTCGAACGCTCGATCAGCTGGTCGAAAAAGAAGGATCTGGAGCGCGAGGAAGGGGCGCTCGTCGCCGCGCTCCTCGGTGTCGCCCTCCTCAAGGGACGCTCCGAGGGAGTCGAGCGGGGGATCTCGATCCTAGACGACGCGCTGAAGCTCCTGGAGGACCGGGAGAGCCACCTCTCCCGGGGGAAGATCCTCTTCGCCAAGGGCCTTCTCTTCGCGCGGGCCTCGCAGTACGACCGGGCCGCCCCGCTCTTCGGGGAGGGCCTGAACCTGATCGAGAAGTCGGGCGACGACGCCGTACGCGTCGAAGCCTACTGGCAGTCGGTCTCCGACCCCGAGTTCTACGAGAACCACCCGCAGCCCCTCCCCTACTGCGAGCGCGGGACCGAGATCTGCCGGGAGCGGGGCGAGGCAGCCGGGCAGGCCCGGCTGCGGCGCGCGATGGGCGACATCCACCTGCGCCTGGGCCGCTTCCGCAAGGCCGCGGAGGAGTACCAGAAGGCAATCTCGCAGGATGAGGAAATCGATGATGTCGCCGGCAAGGTCGTGGATCTCGCGCGCCTCGCGAAGGTTTCCATCCTGACGGGGAACCTGCGCGTCGCAAAGGAGCAGGTCGAGCGGCTCGGGACCGCCGCCGTCGGGCTTTTCCCGCGACACCAGGCGCCGGTAGACATCGCCCGCGGGCACCTCGCGCTCGTCTCCGGCGAGGACGAAGGGGCGCGGATCCCGCTGGAGCGTGCCGCTGCCGGCCCGCAATCCGCCCGCGAGAACGCGCTCGAGGCGAGATTCCTCCTGGGCGAGGTCCACCGCCGTCACGGGCGGCCGGAGGGGGCGGCGGAGACGCTCGCCGGGATCGACGCGGCCGAGATCGAGGCCAGCCGCTGGCCGCTCCGCTGCCAGTACTGGCTCGAGCGCGCCCGGACGGCCGGGACGCCCGAGGAGCTCTCCGCGCTCTCCGAGCCGCTCGGCCGGTGCCTCGCGGACGCGGAACGCTTCGAGGGAAGGCTCTAC
>JACQVV010000376.1 GCA_016209595.1 Planctomycetota bacterium | reverse complement strand
TCGAGGACGAGCTCCTCCTTCGCTCCACCCGCAATACGCTCCGGGCCATCCACGACTTGAAACGCGAAATGATCTGGCTCAGGAAGTCGGTCTGGCCGCTCCGGGAGGCGATCTCCCGCCTGGAGCGCGGCGAGAGCTCCCTCGTCCAGCCGGGAAACCGGATCTACTTCCGCGACGTCTACGACCACACCGTCCAGGTGATCGACCTCATCGAGACCTTCCGCGAGCTCCTCGCCGGCATGCTCGAGATGTACCTCTCCAGCGTCTCGAACCGCCTGAACGAGGTGATGAAGGTCCTCACGATCATCACCACGATCTTCATCCCGCTCACCTTCGTGACCTCGATCTACGGCATGAACTTCCACCACATGCCGGAGATCGACTCGCTGTGGGGGTATCCGACCGTCCTCGCCGTCATGGCCGCAATCGCCGGGACGATGGTCTACTTCTTCCGGAAGAAGCGATGGATCTAAGGGGCCCCGAGGACCTGTCCCGGAAGGACTCGCGCGACTACTTCGAAACGGTCGCCCCGGAGTGGGACCGCATCCGGAGCGCGTTCTACTCCGAGCGAGTCCGCGAGGCCGCCTTCGCGCGCGCGGGCGTCCGCGCCGGACAGCTCGCTGCCGACGTCGGCGCGGGGACGGGCTTCGTCACGGAGGGGCTCCTCGCGCGAGGCGTCCGGGTGATCGCCCTCGACCCTTCCCGCGCCATGCTCGGGGAGCTCGCGAGGAAGTTCGGCAGGCGCGACCTGCTCCTTCCAATCCAGGCGGACGGGGAACGCCTGCCGCTTGACTCTGGTTCGGTCGATCTCGCCTTCGCGAACATGATGCTCCACCACGCCCCGGACCCGGCCGCGGCGATCGCCGAGATGGCGCGCGTTCTGGTGCCTGGGGGGGCTCTTGCCGTCACCGACCTCGACCTCCACTCCCACGCCTTCCTCCTCGAAGAGCACCACGACCGCTGGCCGGGCTTCGATCGCGGCGAGGTCGCCCGGTGGTTCGCCGCCGCGGGGCTCGTGCACGTTTCGATCGAACCCGCGCCCGAGCCCTGCTGCGGCGAGTCGTGCTCCTCCGGGGAAAAGGTCACGATCGGGATCTGGATCGCGTGCGGGAAGAAGGGTCGGCAACGATCGCGAGAAGGAGGTCGAAGGCGGACCCCACGATCGCGCGGGTGAGCCAGCCCTTGATCGACCGGGCGGAAGCCGGGAAGCCGGTGATCCTTCTCGATCTCGACTTCCAGACCGCGAAGGAGCTCGCAGCGAGGCTCGCCCCCGAGTTCACCGCGACGGACGTGGAGATCCGCGAGGCCCCCCGAGCCGACTCTCACGTGCGCGGATTCATGGCCCGGATGGCCGAGCTCTGGGCCACGGGGAAGCCCCGCGCGCCGGCGGACGTTTCCGCGCGCCTCAAGGAACACCTGTCGGAGTGCCTCGAGCGCGCGTCCGGCATGTCGGCCGTCTCTCGCGAGAGCGCCCTCCGCGCCCGCCGGCAGGAGCCCGGCCGATTCGAGGCCGTCGAGGATGCCCTGACTCGTCCTGGCGACGGGTAGCGCATGCCGGGCGGCGGCGAAGATGGCGACGTCGAGGAGGGTCTGTATGGAGATCTGGAGCAGGTGGAGCGCCGCCGGGAGGTTTCGCTCGTCGGCGAGGAGTGCCGAGTCGCTTGCCTGGGGGATGCGGTCGAGCTGTTCCTGGGCTCGCCGGTAGGCATCGAGCTTCAGGCGGATGCGATCGAGCGTCACCGGGTTCCCTTCCCCGCGCGCCGCGCGAGCCAGCGGCGAAAGGCCCTCGGATACTCCTTCGCGCCGATCTCCTGGACCAGCTCGAAGTCCAGGGCGAGGGCGCACGCGTCGGACTCGAAATCGACGCGTCGATCCGGATCCCCTTCGTACAGGATCTTCCCGTCCACGAGAGCACGATGGCAGAAGATCGGTCCCTGGGCCTCAAGGTCGACGACGTCGATGGCGGGCGCCTCGACGATCGGACCGAGCTCGCCGGCGAGTTCCAGGGTCTCCCAGAATCGTCTCTCCCTGTCGGGACGAGGCCGGCGAAAGACGACACCGACGTCGAGGTCGCTATCCGGCCGGGCCTCGCCTCGTGCCCGGGATCCGAAGGTGTACGCGACAGCGATCGAGGGGTGACAGGCGAAGATCGGGCGCACCCTGGCAGCGAGAGCCGTTTCTCGGCGGGAAAGACCGGGCTGGCGCATGAGAACAGCATACCTCTTGATGCGATGAAGGCCTGACGCTCTATCGGAGCCGCGTCGCGGGATCCCCGAGGAGCACCCAGGCCCGGAGGACGTCCTCGTCGGCCGCCGCGGTCGAGAGGCCCAGGGAACTCCTGTGGTCGGCCAGGGGATCCACGCCCGCGAGGAGCGAGAGATGCGTGATCGCGATGCAGTCGGCCCGGTTCCCCGCGTCGTGCCAGCTCGAGGGCGCGTTCCGGTCGATCCGGTCCGGCGCGGCGAGCGCCCCCGAACCCGCGAGGACGTAGCGCCCGCCCGTCCGGGTGACCGAGTCGTTGAACCGCGCGACGCCGCCCGGAACCGAGATTCCCCGGACCCACCGCGGCGCCGCACGGTCCGAGACATCCGCGCCCAGGACGTCGCCCGGGGCGAAGCCCGCGACCTCGAACTCGCTCCCCGAGCCGCCCGCGAAGAAAGCGCGACCCTGCTCGGCGACGAAGCGCTTGCGGTACGAGAGCCGCAGGTAGTTCAAGAGAACGTAGTCGTTCGCCACGCCGGGGAGGTCGGCGGGGAGGTAGAGCTCGACCGTGTTGTCGCCGGCGTGGAGTAGCGCCGAGGGGAACTCGAAGACTGCCCGGTGCGCGAATCGGCCGTTCCACCGCACGTCTCCGAGGACCTGCCCGTTCAGGGTCACGACCACCCGGTGGTCCGGATCGGCGTCCGGGTCCGAGACGCCCGCGAGCGCGACCTCCAGCCGAGCGGAGTGGGGGACGGAGAAGCACCGATTCGTTGCCCCGGTGGCGAAGCGTGCGGAGGTCGCGGAGGCCCGGGACCACGCCCTGGCCTGTTGAACGGGCGACGTCGCGGAGAACTCCCCCGCGTTGAGCCCTTGACGATCGCTCTTCCACCGCCTAGCTTTCGGGGGAACCACAGACCACGGAAGGGAGAAGCGCCATGCCGATCCAGAAACGCGCGGCCGCGGAGTTCCTGGGGACCTTCTGGCTCATCTTCGCCGGGTGCGGGGCGGCAGTGCTCGCGGGAAAGCTCATCGGCTTCCTCGGGATCGCGCTCGCCTTCGGCCTCGCCCTCACAACGATGGCCTACGCGATCGGCCACATCTCGGGCTGCCACATCAACCCCGCGGTCTCGCTCGGGCTCTATGCGGCCAAACGCTTCCCGGCGAAGGACCTCGCCCCCTACATCGTCGCGCAGGTGCTCGGAGCCGTCGCGGGGGCGTTCGTCGTCTGGCTCATCGCGACCCGGAACGGGAGATTCGACCCCACGATCCAGGGCTTCGCCGCAAACTACTATGGCAGCGACTACACCCTCGGGAACTACTCTCTCTGGGGCGGCCTTGCCGCGGAGATGACGCTCACTTTCTTCTTCGTCTTCGTCATCCTGGGCGCGACCGACAAACGCGCCCCGGTGGGATTCGCTCCCCTTGCGATCGGGCTCACTCTCGCCGTTGCCCACCTGCCGGGGATCGTCGTCACGAACCTCTCGCTCAACCCCGCGCGCTCGACCGCAGCCGCGATCTTCGCCCGGGGGGTGGCCCTGCAGCAGCTCTGGGCCTTCTGGCTCGCGCCGATCGTGGGGGGCCTCGTGGCGGGGATCGTCTACCCATGGCTCGCCAGGGAGGAAGAGAAGACCACGGTGAGGCCGGCGCCGTAGCCGCGGCCAAGGGCTCACCGCCCCCGCGGGATCGCGACGAGCCGCCCGCCCCGGGTGACCCAGCGGTCCCCCGCCTCCTCCACGAAGCGCGCCGTCGTCCGGCAGTCCGTGCCGGAGCTCTCCAC
>JACQVV010000375.1 GCA_016209595.1 Planctomycetota bacterium | reverse complement strand
GTCCAGGTCCAAGTCCAGGTCCAAGTCCAGGTCCAAGTCCAGGTCCAAGTCCAGGTCCAGGTCCAGGTTCGAGTCCAAGCTCGTAGCACAGTTGCGCACTACTAGAGGCTACTTCCCGCCCCCCCCGCCGCCGTCGGCCTGACTCCTCATCGCCCACCACGCCTTCCACTTGAGGTAGGCGGCCTCGCGTTCCTCGGGGCTCGAATTCTGGGTGAGGACCGGGAGGTCGGTGCGGCCAGAGATCTCCACGAGGGCGCGGCTCGCCCCCTCCGCGAGGCACCAGTTCTCGTCCCCGAGCGCGGAGACGAGGACGGGACAGCCGCTCTTGTCCTCGTCGTTCCCGGACGCCCACGCGACGAGCGTGTCGACGGGGTATCCCCGAGTGCGCAGCGCGTTGAGGAGCCAGACGCGCGGTCCGACCTGGTTATTCCCCTGCCACCACTCGGCGTAGAGCGCGGCACGCTCGGCCGGGTCCGCCGCGTCGGGGAACGAGACGAGGGTGAGCCGGGCGAGCTCCGTCTCGCAACCGAGCGTGCGGACGCCGCGCCCGAGCGACTGGATGAGCGTCGGGATCGCGATCCTCTGGCCGAGGCGCGCGAGGACGAGCGCCGTCTCCACCGCGACCTCCGGCTCGGGGTCCTCCAGGCCGGTCTGGAGCGCCTCGAGTTTCCCGTCGAACTCCAGCGTCCCGAGGGCCCGGATCGCGGCGAGCCGCATCGGCGCGTCGGGAGATCGGCTCGCGAGGTAAAGGAAGCGGTCGATCACTTCCTTCCCCCCGAGAGCGACGAGCGCGTCCACGGAGACCTTGCGGATCACCGGGTCCGTCGCTTTCTCCAAGACGGCGAGCACGGGGCTCACGGCCTCGGGGCGCTTCGAGAAGCCGAGGCCCCGGATCGCCGCCCCCTGGATCCCGGGGTCCGACTCGGCGAGCGCCCCGATGAGGACGTTCAGGACCGCGTCGGTCCCAATCCGCCCGAGCGCGACGAGGGCGGCTTTCCTCACGTCCAGGTCGGTCGCGGTCGTCGCGAGTTCCTCCAGCGTGGGGATCCCGATCGGCCGGGCGCGCAGGCCGAGCGAGTAGGCCGCCGCCGCCTGGACCGCCGTCGAGGTGTCCTTCGTCGCCTCCATGAGGAGCCCGTCGATCTCCTCGTCCGGGAAGCGCCCCATCGCCTCGCAGGCCGCGGCACGCACCCGGGACTCCGACTCCCGGAGCATCGCCGCCGAGATCGGGCCGCCCGCACGCACGAGGACGTGGTCCATGAGGCCGGCCGCCTGGGGAGAGTCGCATTCCAAGAGAAAGTCGATCGCGGTGTGGACTGCGTCGATCTGTCTCACCTCCGCGAGCGCCCGGATCCAATCCTCCGCAGCCCGGGTGAGGCCGGGCTCCTGCTTGAGGTAGGCGCCCACGATGTAGACCATCGACTCGGTCACCTCGGCGTCCTCCTCCATGAGCCCCCGGAACTCGGCCGCGGCCTCCTCGCGCCATTTCGGGCGCAGGAACTCGTAGGAGTTGAGGAGCATCGACTTGAGCTTCCGGTTCCGCTCCAGGGGGTCCTTCGCCTGGCGCCAGAACCCCTCGTACTGCTCGTACCAGGTCTGCCACTCGGGAAACGTGCGGCGGTCCCAGTAGCGCTGCCACCGGTTCTCCCGGGCGATGTCTCCGAGCAACAAGACGAGCGGGTCGAACACTTTCTCCCGATACCCGTGCACGACGACCCGGCGGATGAGGTTCTCGATGGAGACCTTGACCTCGATCCGGCGCCCGCGCGCCGACTCCTCCCCGTACACGCCGCCCAGCTCGAAGAAGCCGAGCCTTTTAAAGAAGGCGAGGATCTCCCCCATCCCTTGCTCGGCGAGGACGATCCGCTCCGGACGTACGGGAGCCTCCCCGCCACCGTCACCCTCCTCACCGTCCCCTTCCTCCACTGCCCCATCTTCGGCCCAGATCCGGTGGCAGCTGAAGAAGAGGATGTTGGGGGCTCGGCCGGGCTCATCCACGACGAGTTCCACGATCGCCCTCCCGGCCTCGCCCTCGGCCGCCTCCTTGAGGCCCCGCACGGCCTTGAAGATCGCCCGGTTTCCGTCCCACCAGACCTTCCAGGCGTCCACGTCGAAGCTCGGCGGGCGGCCGGTGACCTGGGCGAGCTTCGCGAAGCAGAGGTCGCGGACGGCCTGGTACTCGTCGAAGAAGACGCCCCCGCCCACCGTGTCGATGAGGACCGGCACGGCCCAGCGGTCGAGGAAGTTCACGACGTTCTTGTCATCCAGGGCCAGGCCCAGGTTCACCAGACCGACCGTCCCCATCGCCCGCACGAAGCGGTCGTCGGCGAGCTCCGTCCAGCCGAGGAGCCGGCCGGCGTAGTCGTCCTTCAGGATGCGGATCCCGTGGCGGTCCTCGGCGAGCACCATCGTGCGGATCGCGAAGGCCGCTGTCCGGTCGCGAACGTCGAGGAAGGTCCGGTCGAGTCGTTCGAAGACCGCGGGGTCGTTGTACCGCGAGAGCCCGTCGCTCGCCTCCCGCGCGACGACGGCCGCCTCATCCCCCAGGTGCCCGACGATCGGGTCGTAGACCGACGGGTCGTCCAGACGGGCGAGAAGCCGGATCGCGTACTGCCGGGTGCCCGGCGTGGTCGAGGAGAGGACCGCCGAGAGCTTGCTCACCATCCGCGGCGACACCAGCGCGTCGAGAAAAGTGTAGGCGAGGTGCCGCGTCCCTGAGTCTTTCTCCCAGAGGCGCTCCAGGATCGGACCTTCCGCGCGCTCGGCGTCGATCCGCGTCATCGCCTGGAAGAACTCGCGCAGGTAGGGTTGAGCCGGCTTCCCCTGGCTCGCCGCCACGATCTCGTCGAAGAGGATTCGCGCCTTGAGCCGCCCCCCCACGTGTGCCGCACAGGCTTTCGCCTTCGGCGAGCCCTCGCGAAGATCCATGGAGAGGAACGGGATCGCGGCCTCCCCCGCGTCGAGGACCTGCTCCGCCGCGGCGCGCCCTTGCGGGTCGGGCCAGTGGTCGAAGTCGGCCCGCGCCCGCTCGATCCGCGTCCGGAGCTCCGGCGTCACGAGCGCGAGGTACTCTTCCATCGTCTTTTCGTCTCCCTGCGCGAACACGGCGCCGGCGAGGCCGGAGGACAGCATGACGATGGCTGTGAGAGCGCGAGCGCAAAACCTCATCGATCGACTCCTTCGGTCCCGTTCGAGGTGAGAGGAAGATGCTACCCCGTCCCTCGGCATGGTGTCGAGGCGCGCCGGAGCGCTTGCGCGACCCCGGACAAGGATGCCGGGAGCGCGTCACGGGCAGGTCACGGAGAGCCGGCTCGGGAGTGGTTCTTGCGCTGAGCGTGACCCGGGGTTCTCCGTGCCCGTGCCTGTGCCCGTGCACGTGCACGTGCACGTGCACGAAAAACGGCCGGGAGCGGGTGCGGAAATGCCTGGGGCGCGCTCAGCGCGAGAACCACACCCCGCTACTCCCCTTCCTTCTTCCTGGGCATCATCCTGCGGCGCTTGACGCCGCGGCGGACACGCCGGCGCCGGCGGAGGGGGGCTCCGGTCGCGGGCTTCCTGTCCTCCTCCTCCTCGTGGGAAGGGACGCGCTCCTTTCTCTCCGTCGCCGGCTTCTCCTTTCTCGCCGTCGCCGACTTCTCCGGCTTCTCCGCGGACGGTTTCTCCTTCCTTGCGACGGCGGGGGACGCCTTCTTCTCCTCGCGCGGTTCTCGCTGCGCGGGCGCGGAGGCTTTCACGACCTTTGCCGTGGTGCCGCGGCGATGGCGGGAGGTGGGTCCGGAGATCTGGATCTGGAGCTGGACGCCGGTCTTGAGGTTGAGGCCGCACTGGACGCAGATCACGTCGCCCGGTTTCAGCGGGGCGCCGCAGTTGGGGCAGGGCGCTCCGTCGGCGGCGGAACGGAGCTCCCGGCATAGCTCGATCACCTTCTGCCATCCGGGCGGGCGCCCCTCGGGCTTCTTGGCCATGAGCCACTTGATGAGGTGGTAGGCCTGGACCGGGATCGGCCGCGGCAGGTCTTTCAGGGCGGGAAGCGGAGCGTTGAGATGCTTCGCGATCACCTGGATCGAGGCGGGCGCGTCGAAGGGGACGACACCCACGAGCGCCCGGAAGAGGGTGACCCCGAGCGAGTACATGTCGACGCGGAAGTCCACGGGCTCGCCTTTCGCCTGCTCGGGGGCGACGTAGTAGGGAGAGCCCATGAGCTGCCCGCGATCCGTGAGGTCGGACGCCTCGGCCGTCTGACGATCCATCTTCGCCAGGCCGAAGTCGCTGAGCTTTACCTGGCCCTCCTTCGACACCAGGATGTTGTCGGGCTTGACGTCCCGGTGGATCACGCCCTTCTTGTTCGCCTCGGCAAGACCGCGGGCCACGCTCTCGCCCACGACCGCGGCGTTCAGGATGGCGAGCGTCCCCTTTTTCTCCAGGATCGACTCCAGGCTCTCGCCGTCCACGTACTCCATCGCGATGTAGTGGAGGTCGCGAATCCGGCCGTAGTCGTAGACCTGGACGATGTTGGGATGGCTGAGCTCGCCGATCGCGCGAGCCTCTCGCTGGAAGCGCTCGATGAACTCCTTCGACTCGACGAGCTCCGAGGCGAGGATCTTGAGCGCCACAATCCGGTCGATCGACCGCTGGCGCGCCCGGTAGACGACCCCCATCCCGCCGCGCGAGAGCTGCTCGAGGATCTCGTAGTTCCCGATGTGGGCGGGAATCTGGTCGACCTCGCCGGGGACCCCGAGGACGGTCGGCTCGATCTTCGGAGGCGACTTCTCGTGGAGAATCCGGTGGACCTGTTCGACCGCGAAGCGCTCCGGCTCGCTCATGAGCCCGAGCGAGACCAGCGTCTCGCCGAGCGTGCGGGCGACTCCCTCTCGCGAGCGCGAAAGCACCGCCCGGCGGAGTCCGGCGAGGTCCACCTTGCCGCTCCGGAGCGCGAGTTTGGCGAAGGCGAGGTCGCGGTCGCTCTTCTCCCGGTCGGCGGCGAGCGCCTGGACCTGGTCCGCCTGCCCCTCGGTGAGGTAGTTCTTCTTGACCAGAACCTTGGCGAGCCCCTCGTCCATCCCGAGCTCGCGAAGTTTCTCCTCGACAACAAAGGCGTCGATGAGCTGCCGCTCGGTCAGGTAGCCGAGCTCCAGGGCTACGCCTGCGCGGAAGAGCTCCGAGAGGGCGGCGGGGTCGCCGGATTCGCTCATCGGTTCGCGAGCTGGGCGAGCCGAACGGAGACCATGTCGCCGCGGGCGATCACCACCATGCCCTGCTCCAGATGGATCACGAACGAGTCTTCCCGCTCCCGAATGAGCTTGCCCAGCAGGCAATCCTCCTTCCCTCCCGGGCGCCGCACGCGAAACACGTAGTCCTGCGGGTACGGGTGCGGGTACTCCCGGACCTCCCAGGTGTCGAGTTCGTCCCGGCTGTAGTAGCGGATCAGGCCCGTCCGCTCATCGAGGACCTTGACGCCGTTGCCGTTCTGCTCGATGCCTTCCACGTGTCCACGGACCGTCTCGCCGTTCTTCGTGCGCCCATCGATCTCGTACCATGCGAAGAACTTCCACCATCCGTCTCCGTCAGGGAACTCGTTCTTCCATACCCGGATGGGCTGCCTTCCCGTGTTCTTCTCCGGCGGGGCGAGCTGCGGTGGCGACGTGGCGCCGTCCATCTCGACCAGGTAGCAGGCCACGATCCCCAGCCCCGTGACGATCATCCCCGACACGAGGATCTTCTCGAAACGCGTGAGGGGGCGCGTCATTTCTTCGGAACCTCGAGCGGTTTGATGGACGCGACGTCGCCCCTCGCGATCGTGACATAGCCCGATTCGAGCTGGAAGACGAAGGAGTCCTCGCGCTCCTCGACCAGCCGGCCGATCAGGACCCTTTCCTTCCCGCCGGGCATCCTCACCCGGATCTCGTACAGTGTGTCGTACGGGTTCCGGTACTCGAGGACCTCGAAGGACTCGAACTCGTCCAAGCGATAGTAGCGGGTCTGCCCGCTGCGCTCGTCGAGAACCTTGACGCCCTCCCCCGAGAGCTCGGTCCCGTCCACGCGCCCCCGAACGGTCTCGCCGCTCTTCGTCTTTCCCTCGATTCTCAGGTACAGGAAGAACTTGTCCCACCCCTGCTCGGGGACCTCGTTCTTCCAGGTCCGCAAGGGCGCGTCCTTCGCGACCGCGGGCGGCGGGTTGGGCGCGGCGACCGCCGAGCCCCGGTCCATCTCGACCAGGTAATAGGTCGCGATCCCCAGGCCCGTGACGACCATCCCGGAGACGAGGAACTTCTCGAAGCGCGTGAATCGGTACGCCATGGTCTCCTCTGTGCGAATTGTAAGTCGCGGGGTGGCGCCTGACAAGGTGCGGTATCGGCGCTAGAATCTCCCCGATGATCTCCGAATCGGGCGAGCCTTCCGGGCCCACAGAGAAAAAGGAGCTCGCCAGGACCCGCGAGCTGCCGCCGGAGGTGGACTGGGAGCCGGGGACGCTCGTCGCCGGGCGCTACCGGATCCAGCGTCTGCTCGGTTCTGGAGGGATGGGGCTCGTGTTCCTCGGGCAGGATCTCTTCCTCGGCAAAGAGGTCGCGGTGAAGGCGCTCCGCCCGTCACTGGCCGCGGACGAGGGGAACATCGACCGGTTTCGCACCGAGGTCGCCCTCGCCCACACGGTGACGCACCCCAACATCGTCCGGATCTTCGACCTCGGGGAGTTCGACGGGATCCTCTACTTCTCGATGGAGTACCTGGAAGGGATCTCGCTGAAGCAGCATCTCAGGGAGGCCGGCAAGCTCGCGCAACGCGAGGTTCGCGAGATTGCGCTCGCGATCTGTCGCGCCCTTTCCGCCGCGCACCGCGCACACGTCGTTCACCGCGACCTCAAGCCGTCCAACATCATGCTCGTCGAAGACGGTAGGAAAGTCGTGGTCATGGATTTCGGGATCTCCAGCCACTTCCACGAGGAAGGCGGTCCCTCGAGCGACTCGGAGGTCTCCGGCGAGAAGAAGGACAGCGAAGGCACCTCGCTCCTCATGGGCACGCCCAAGTACATGTCCCCCGAACAGTGGCAGAACAAGCCCTGCACGCCGGCGTCCGATCTCTATTCGCTCGGGGCGATCCTCTTCCAGTGCCTGGCCGGCCGGCCCCCCTTTAAGTCGGGCGAGGGGTCGGTCGCCGTCGCCCATCTGAAGCGCGACCCGCCGCGCCTCCGCACGCTCGACCCGGCCATCCCGAGGTCGCTCGACGCCGCGATCGCGAGGTGCCTCCAGAAGGACCCGGCGGACCGCTGCCGCTCGGCGGGCGAGCTCGCGCAGGCGATCGGACCCCGGAAGGCCCTTTCCGTCTGGGCGCGTTTCGCCTTCCGCGCGCTGACGACGCTCGCCATCATGGCGGGCCTCGGGTGGGGACTCGTCGAGATCGCCAAAAAGGCGATCATCGTCGAGATGGGTCCCGCGGTGAAGCGGCTCGCCCAGCTCGCGGCGCAGGGGGTCTCGTTCGAGGACCTGGAGCGGATCGGCTCGGCCACGCCGGGAGAATCGAAGACCGCCGAAGAAGTTTCTCCGGAAGACGTCGAGCGCATCCGCGCGAGCGCGGACTTCCGTCGGATTCGATCGAGCGACGAGTTCAAGCGCGTTCATGACCACATCCGCCGGGTGAGCGCCGAGAACCCCGAGGTCAAGTTCATCTACACGCTGCGCAAGCTTGAGGGGGAGCACGACTGGGAGTTCGTCGTCGACCGGGACGTGGACCCCGTCGACCTCGACGGCGACGGCGAGGCGGATCTCGAGGACAAGGCCGAGATGGGGACCTTTCCCGGCCTGAAGTACGTGTGGGACGAGTCCCCCGAGATGAAACAGACCGTGGACGATCTCGTGCCCCGCCATGACCCCGAGTTCAGCGCGGACGAGTTCGGCTTCGTCCTCTCCGGATACGCGCCGATCGGGGACAGGAAGGGGACCGGCGGATACATCCTGGGAGTGGATATGGACAACTCGCGCCTGACGAGCTTCCGCAACGTCGTCCACACCTCATGTCTCGCGGCTTGGTTTCTCCTCCTTCTCGCCCCCGTCGTCGTGGAGCAACTCGCCACGCGGCGGCGCGCCCGGACGAGTTCCCCGGGACTGGCGCTAGATGCCTAGAAGGGGAGGCATCTTGACGAATGAGTCAAGTTCGCGCGGGCGAGTCGATGACGGTCACGGTCACGGTCACGGTCCACGACCACGGTTCACGACCACGGTCCACGGCCACGTGTTCGTGTTTCGTGACCGTGAGCGTGTTTCGTGACCGATCCCGGTAGGGACGCCCCTTGCGGGGCGCCCCCCCGGACGGATCCGTACGTGCGCTACTAACGCATACGGCTCTTATCGCGGATGTTGACACGCAAACCTTTCCCAAGGCCAGGGATGGCGAATGACCACGGGCGGAAACCAGTGCGC
>JACQVV010000397.1 GCA_016209595.1 Planctomycetota bacterium | reverse complement strand
CCGCCACCGCCCCCGGTGACCCCATCGGGATTGAAGATCGTCGTCACGATCTCGAGGGTCCGGTCGCCTCCGACCGGCGGGCTCCACTGAGCGCGGATTCGCACCGGAGCGATCACGACCTCGGTGACGGGGACCGCCGGGTCGCTCGTGTCGCCGTCGTTGTTGATGTCGAGGGCCGGCGTGACCGCCGTTTCGTCGAGGATGAAGTCGATGCGGATCACGTCGGACGCGCCCTCGACCTCGGTGAGCCCCTTCACGGCGACGGTCTGTCCATCGTAAGCCCCGATGACCTCGTCGAGGGTATGGCCCCGGGCGTACGCCTGGATCTCCGCGGCCACCGTCTGCGCTCCGTGGAGGGCGAGCTGTGATTCGCGGGACTGCTCGTTCAGTCGGTTCGAGGAGAGGATCGCCGAGACAAGACCGAAGATCCCCACCGCCAGGATGGCGGAGGCGAACGAGACTTCGAGAAGGTTGAACCCCGCGCGCTCCACCTGGGCCCGAGACATGATCCCGCTCCCCCGCGACGCGCCTCTACCAGTCGATCTGGAACCCATTGGCCACCTCCTTCCACCACTTCTCCCAGCGAGCCTTGTCCGTGCCGTAGTCTCGACCCGAAACCCAGGCGAGTATCTCCCCGGCGCCCTGCCGGCACAGGGCCATGTCCTCCTCGTCGATCTCCACGGGATCGCCGATCTCGATTCCCAGACACTCGATCATCCACGGGATCGCTTCCTCGACCCCCTGAAAGATACACGTCCGTGCCATCCAGAAACGCAGGAACCGGTCCGGTTCGGCCGGGATCGCCGCCACGAGGGGAGGCCCGACAGCCAGTGCCTTGATCTTTCTCAGAGCCTCGAGAGCCTCCACACGGTCGAAACGCCCGAGCGTGGCGTCGAGGCTCTTCGCGAGGAGGAGCGGCGCCGACTTCTGGTCGCGAAGTTCGCCCAGCGCCCAGAACGCGCCCTTGCGGACCGACCAGACCGCGTGCGACGCGAGAGGCTCGATCGCCCCCCGCGCGGCCCCGGCGCGAAGACCGCCGAGCGCCTCGACCGCGGCCTGAGCGACGTACCAACGACGATCGGACAGGAGAGAGATGAGCCGATCGACCGGCGCCGGCTCGCCGAGCGCGATCAGCGCATGAACCGCGGCGTACCGCAGCGAACGCTCCTCGGCTTCGAAGGTCTCCACGAGAGCGCCGGACGCCTCCCGCACATGGAGCGCCCCGAGCGCCCTCGCCGCCGCCTCCCGGACGGCCGCACTCTCGTCCTCCTGGAGGAGCCGGATCATCCTCGGACCCGCCCGGCGCCGGCCGAGCCTCTCCAGGCAGGCGACGCACGCGGACCTCACGTCGTCTTTCGGGGAGTCGAGGCAGTTCTCGATCTCCCAGTTTTCTGAGGGAAAGTCGCCCATGACAAGGAGGGCGGTGGGGGCGAGAGGGTCGTCGGGCGTGTTCGCGATTTCAAGGAGAGTCCGGGCGAGCCCGGAGTCGAGGCCATCGAGCTCTCCCAGCACCTTCTCCCTTTCGGCGCGAGTTCCGGCCCGATACCGGACGAGGAGCCGCCGGAGCTTCTCGGCCGGCTCCGGTTCGCCGGCCCACGATCCGCCGCCTGCTCGGGCCGCCGTGGCGCCGGCAGGACCCCCTTCCCGCGCGCCCGTGTCGGCATCCGATGCGGCCAGAGCTTCCTCGGAGGAGCTCTCGTCCCCATCTCCGCAGCCCGGACCGAGGGCCACGAGCAGGGTGGTGGCCGCGAGCGCGAGTCCTCTCGCGCCCAGGTGGAGGGGAACGAGGCTCATCGCTTGATTTGCCAGGAGAGGATCGAAGCGACCTTTCCCTTGTTTGCCATCGTGGCCAGCCTGTCGATGGCGTTCGCATCGTACTTGAACACCTGGGTTCCTGACTTGGCCTCGAGGTAGGCGCCGTTTCCGATGATGATCGAACCCACGAAGACCATCGTGTAGCTGTGCTTGTTCTCGATCTCGGCGAAGCTCGGCCCGTAGGTCACGCCGCACAGGTACGTGTCCTGGTGGATGTCCACGACCCCCGTGTTGAACATGAGCGCCGGCAGGTCGTCCGCCTGCGTGAAGTTCACATACGGGACCCCGTACTCGTCGGTGTAGCCGGAGATATCGACCTGCCAGGCGTATTTCGATCCCGGCTCCGTGTACGTCGGCGAGTACCCCGACGTCCAGGTCGATGAGTCCGCCGGATCGATGAGTCCGCTCCCGGTCGCGCTCGGGGTGGCGGGCGGGCTCTTGTCGGACGGGAGGTTGATGTAGAGGGGCGTCTCGATGAAGACCTTCTCCCACATGTCCGTGCCCGGCGCGAAGTTGAAGAGGAGCGTTCCGCGGATGTTGATGCCTTCCGGGATGTAGATCTGCCCGCTCGACTCATCGTTGTAGATCTTCGGGTTGTGGCCCTCGAAGACCGGATCGACATTGAGGACGATCACGCCTTCGAGGGGGACGCCCGCGACGTTGGCCGCGTTCATGGCGTCGGCGAAGTCCTGGAGCGTGTTGAAGACGTACCCTCCGCCCGCCTGCGCCACGGCGATGAACCGGCCAAAATCGAACAGCTGGTCGGGCGATCCGGGCGCCGTGTAGTCGGGGATCTCGTCCCCGGTCCCGGCGAGATCGGGCTGGACGGCCCCCGTCATGTCCGGGATGTACGTCGTCACGTTGGCGTCCGTGAGAGGCGTACCCCCGGAGAAGATCCCTCCGTTGGCGAGGATGTTCCCCTCGACGTGGTGTCCCGGCATGGAATCGAACACGACGTGTCCTTGCTGGGCGAGGCCCTTCCCCGAACCCGAGGGAGCGGTCGTCGGCAGAAAGTCGGAGATGATCGCTCCTCCGAGGCCGGGATCGAAGACGAGCTCGAACTCGACCTGGACCGCGCTCGTAGCGGAACCGACGGTCCCGGTCGAGAGCACCCGGAGGGTCGAGAAGGTCTCGGTAGGGTTGGTTCGGTTCGAGAACTTCACCGGATCGGCCCCATCGTAGTAGACAACCTGCGCGGTTGTGCCGGGGTATTCCGTCTGGGACGCCCCGAGGATGCCGTAGATGAGTCCGCTCCGTTCGTAGACGACCTCGTTCGGGTCGATCGTGTCGTCGTCGTTCAGGTCGAGCGCGGTCTCGGCGTAGACGTAGTTCCCCCCCGAGGTCTGCGAGACCGGACTCAACATATCGACGGCGACTTCCTTGTGGACGGTCTCCACCATGCCTTCCGCCACCTGGAGAGACCGCTCCTTGGCGATGTCCCAGTTCGCCGAGCGACTGCGCGAGACGCCCGTGACGAGCATCGCGCCCGCCATCCCCATGATGATCACGATCACGATGAGCGAGACGAAGAGCACGTAGCCGCGCTTCCGAGACCCATGATCGCTTCCGTGGATGCTCATACTGGTTTCCCTCCTCGCTCCGGACCGTCACTCGGCGATGAGTCTCGCCAGCGCCCGGTCCACGTCGGCCCAGTGCGTGCGATAGAATTCCCGATTCTCACGAACCACGGGATCCGCCTTCGACGCCGGATCCGGAGCGCCCGCGGACATCTCTTCTTCCCGGAGCCTGGCCCGATCGGCCACTTCGTCCGGCAGCGTCACGCCCGGCGGGGCGGGCAGACGGGGAACGGCCGCGCGACCTTCCCAGAGGGCGACCGCCCGATCGAGATCGATCGCCTCGGCGAACGACAGGATCGTGGCGAGCAGCGCGGCGAGATCGAAGTCGGGACCACCGTCAAAGTCCGAGAGAAGATCCGGTCGCGTGGCGACCGTCCGCACGAACTGGGAAGCGTTCGTGCAGCGTGGGATCTTCTCCTTCCAGCGGCTCGCCTCGAACGCCATGGAGAATCCCTCGAGCCGCGCGACGTCCTCCTCGGCGAGCCGCTTGTGGGTCACCCGCATCGTCCGGGCATCTCCTTCCGGGCTCGCCTTCTGGGCGCCGGGTCCGAGGAACCAGTAGAGAACGGCCCCCTGCGCCAGCGCGGCGGAAGCGACCACGAGCGAGATCTTCGTCGGCCCCTTCATCGGAGCGTCCCTGACCCTAGTTCTTCGGGCAGACCTGGAGGATCTGGACCCGGTCGAGCCGGCGGGTCCCCCCCGGCCCGGCGAAGGCAGCGTCCATCCCCAGCGTGATGCGTACGATGTTCTCCTCGACGACACCCTCGGGGTTAGTGATGGAATAGGGGTTCGTCCGGTTCATGCTGAAGTCCGCGGTCGTGACTCCCCGTGCGACAAGTTCCGACTGCCGGACGAAGTAGCCGTACCGGTAGAAGTACTCCGCCCCCGCGGTGAAGTACAGGCTGATCCAGGTCTCGCCGGTCCCGCGGTTGATGGACACATAGAACATCCGGTAGTCGGGCGATGCACGGTACCGGTAGTAGTAGATCCAGTCGCCCGAGAGATCGAAGGCCTCGTAGTCCATGACGTCCCGGTTCTGCGGATCGAAGGAGACGGTCCCGTCCTGGTCGAGGTCGAAGAGGTCGAGAAGGGAGGGATTCCCCACCGGATTGTCGTTGTCCCAGAGGGTCCATCCTGGCGTCTCGTAGTCGTAGAAATAGGAGCCCGGCGCCGCATAGATGGGATTCGGGGGGTTCCCGGTCGCGGGATCGACGTTTTCCAGGTCGCTGAGATACACCGCAAACCGGCGGAGCGCGGAGACGCCAGTTTTCGTATCTCGCACCGGGACATAGAGGAGGATCGCCTGCCAGTCCGGCCGGTTGTCCGGGCCGTCCGACAGCACGAAGTCCCCGAGCGAATCCCGTGGCGATAGCAACATCGCGCCTCCGACGTTCGCGGCGGGGAGGACCGGTTGCCCGCAGGCTGGGCAGGTGCTGCCCGCCGGGAGCGAGGACCATACCTTGCCGACCCGGTACGAATAGACGGTTCCCGTCCAGTCGACGTAGATGCTCGTGAGGTTCGACCGCGGCTCGATCGGGGCCCCCTGGGCGTCGACACTCCAGACGCATGCCGAGTTCTGGCACTGCGAAACTCCGGCGGAGGCGTCGTAGAACTTGGAGGTGAACGAGTACGTCGAGCTCGTGTTCGCGATTCGCGCGGTGTAGATGTAGTCGATCGAGGCCTCCGTGAAGTCGCGCTCGAGGATGCTCCGGGCGCGCGCGGCCTGCGACTGGAGCTCGACGGCCCGGCTATCGACCGCGTAATCGTCCTGAGACGACCGGAGCACGAGAAAGATCGCGGCCATCAAGACGACGAGGACGGTGGAGGCGACGAGCACCTCCAGGAGCGTGAAGCCCGAACGGCGGGCGCCGGAGTGGACCATGGACAGGGTTCTCCTCCCGGAGGACACATGTAGGCCGATCACTCCCATTATGGGCTACGCCGGGTCGGCTGGGGGGGGGGGGGGGGGGGGGGGGGGGGGGGGGG
>JACQVV010000368.1 GCA_016209595.1 Planctomycetota bacterium | reverse complement strand
TCCCCATTGCGACCATCCCCATTGCGACCCTCCCCATTGCGACCATCCCCGGCCGGGGTCATTCCCCGAGAGGGCTTCGCCCCACCGGCCTTGCCTGCGGCTTTCCCCCCAGACCCCCCATCTCGGGCCTCGCCACCCGCGCCGCTCGCCGCGCGCGAGGTCGATCGCCGGGGGTTCGTCTCGGGTGCGGACCCGCGGAGGTTGGCGTCCGCGGAGTCCAGCACTTCCTCGAGTTCCGCCGCGGCGCGCGTGGCCCGGCCCGCATGTCCAGTCCGCGCACCGAGTCCGGCGGAGGAGCGTCCGGTTCCGAAGCGGTCGGTGCGGAGGGGATCGGGCGCGAGATACTTCGCGATGATCCGTGCGAAGGGTTCGAGGAGGTCGAGCCAGGTGGCACGCGTGGCGGAAGGCGAGACGGCCCGAGCGAGAAGGTCGATCAGGGACTCCAGGTCTTGCCTGCTGGCGGGGCGGCGGGGCTTGCCGATCGGTTCGCACAAGACCCGAGAGAGGGTCGAGACGTAGAGGATCCAGAGGGGAGTTTGGTTTCCGCGATCGAGGGCGGCGAGGAGCGCCGACACGCGCGAAGGGCGGTTCTTGTCCAGCCTGTGGAGGTCCGTATTGATCACGGCGTCGCAGAACAGGTTCACGACGAGATGGCGGTGGGGAAGGGTGAGATCGGGATCGAGGGCGACCCGGACCACGCAGTCCATTTCCGTGGCAAGCGCCGGATCCTGCGGAAGCTCGAGGGGATGGCCGTACTCGTGGGCCGCCACGGCGACGAGATGCTCGGCGCCGACTTCGCGAACGATCGCGTCATGAGCGAGGCGGACGGCGTCCCGGGCGAGGTCGTAGCAGGCCAGGGCGCCACCCGGAGGGCGGTCGAACTCGACTTCCGGGAGAGTCCATGGGTCCCGCCAGGGGATCGCGGGCCGATACCTCCTGAGAGCGCACGCGTCTCCCCAGAACGCGCGTGCCTCGCGGGAGATCCCGGCGGCGTCCAGAGCGTCCGGGGAGCGAGGACAGGTCGGCGGACGGGAAACCTCGGGAGCCGGGCGCGGGCCGTCCCGGAGGAGCGCCCGGAACCGGCGGAGGAGCCGCGCTAGTCGCAAAAGGAGAGGTCGGAGCATGGCGGGAGCCCCTTGCTGATCCGTTCGAGGTCGGCGAGCATGGGAAAGCGCGCGACCGATTCGAGACTGGAGATCGATTGGGTGAGCGCTTTCACCTGCTTCCAGAGAGCCGGGGAAAGGGAGCGGCCCTCCCGGGAGCGGACTTCGGCGACCACGTCGAAATAACCGTCGATCCACTGAGCGTACGCCTCGTATTTGGCAATGGCGCGCTTCCAGAGTCCCCCGATCCAGCCGGGCCGATCAAGGTCGACGCACTGGGGCCCGGGCTCCACGAGCCAAGGGGCGGGCGTGAGCCGGTGCAAGAGGACACTGGACACGAGGGCTTCGAGGTCCTCGTTCCGAATGGCGACCTGGCCGGAGGCGTTCGCGAGCCGCCATGCCCTCGCGCGGAGATACCGGAAGAGGGCGTGGATGGCCCGGCGACCCGGAGCCGTGTCCGGTGACGCGGAGCAGATCTCGCCTTTGTCCGCCGTCCCGCCCGATCCTGGCGCCATTCGGTAGGAACAGGCGAGACAGATCCGCGCGAGCGAGGCGAAGTGCGCCTGGGCTTTGGTGCGGACGCTGGACAACCCCGCCAGAGCGCAGTGGATGAGGAGGGCGAAAAGAAAGCGGATGCGGCGCTCGATGGCCTGCGGGATCTCGACTCGGGCGATCTCCTCCCGGGCCCGGCCGAGGAGATCGAATCGGGCACGAACCTCTGGACGGACGGGCCGGTCCTCGTCCTCGACGATCGAGCTCTCCACCTTGAGCGGCCGCATCGTTCCATAGCGAGCCACATCCAGCACGAGGGGAGACGGCATCCCCACCAGGACGCCCACGTCAAAGCGGTCGCGGCATGCCTGGTGCAATGAGATTGCTCCGTCCGAATCGCGATTCACGGTGGCGAAGACGGCATCGGGTGCGGAGCGGATCGTGCGGCCGGAGAGCTGCGCCGAGCGGCGGTCGAGAAAGGCGAGGAGGTAGTTCTGGATCTCCGAGGACGCGCGATTGAAGTCGTCCAGCAAAGCGAAGCTGGAGCGCGCGATAGGGCGAAGGCGGACGACCTCTTTTCCCTCGCGGATGAGCGCGCCAAGATCAAGGTAGACTGCGAGATCGTCCTTCGTGAGTTCGGGGTGGCAGGAGAGCGTGCCCGCCGCGACCTCATCGGCGGTGAGGGCAAACAGAAGAGCGGCAAGGAGCTCGACCGCTGTCGTCTTCCCGTGCCCGGGCGGGCCAAAAAGGAGAAGGGTGCCGCCGACGAGAAAACTCTCCAGGATGATCCCGGCAAGGGGATCATCGGATCCCAGGAGCCTGCCGCAGATCCGCCAGAGCTCCGCCCGGCAGTCGAAGGGAACGAGCGACAGGCGAAAGCCCGCGACCCAGGGCGGAGGATCGACCTGGACGAACGGATCGGGCGGGTTCGAGGCGGGCCGGGATGGAGCGCGCCGCCCCGGCAGGAAGGGCGAGGGGGGAAGGATCGCGATCGCGGCCAGGGCCACCCGGGCGATCCGGCCGCACGGGCGTGCGGGAGGGAGGAGGGAGGCGAGCGGCGCGATGGCGACAGGAGGAAACCCGTCCGCGAGGAGTCGGGTGACGCCGAGGGGATCGTCCGCGAGAAGCGCGTCGTGCGCCGCGTCCAGGATCAGGGTCACGGAGCTGCGGTCGGTGGCGTAGGCGAGAAGCGAACCGAGGGCGCGGCCCAGCGCGTCCGGTCGGGCTCCAGGGTCCATCCGGGCCGTCGCTTTCGCGGCGATCTCGCGGAGCCGGGCCGACGTCTCCTCGAGATCGTCCCAGGTGGACAGGCGATCGAGATGCGGAGCGACCGCGGACCAGAGCTCCCAGCTTCCGGAGGGTCCCGCGTCCTGCGGGTCGAGGATCGATCGGATCCACGACGAGCATCGCACGGGGTCCGGGCTCGCGCGGTAGGCCGCCCGGCAAGCCGGCAGGGCCAAGCCCATGCGGCGAGAGAGCTCGGGGCTCGTGCGGACCCAGTCATCGAGGGCGCGGAAGAGGGGTCCCTCGGGAGGGTGGAGGGCGAGCGCCAGCTCGCGGACGAACGTCTCGCGGCGAAAGACATCCTGGAGCCGGAACGGCTCCGGAAGGCGACTCGCCCCGAGTTCGAGTTCGATTCCGGGCTTCCCGAGCCGGAGGAGCCAGCCCCGCGGGCCGGAGGATTCTTCGATATCGACGGCCGGGAAGCGGGACGCGATCCGTTCCTGCTCCTGTGGAGGCCATCCGGGGTTCCGCACGAAGAGCAGGGCGAGCGCGAGAGGGGTCGCGATCTCCATGAGCTCCTCGTCCCCGACGGCGTCCGCTTCCGCGGCGAGCCAGCTCGCGAGAAGGCGCCCGAAGATGTCGTTCCTCCCGGGCGACAGGGAGAGGAAGACTCTCGCGCGGCTCGTGGGGGGGAGCTCGGTGGCGACCCAGGGCTCGAGCCATGCGGCGTCTTCTTCCTTCAACGTTTCAAGCGCTTCGGCGAGGGCGCGTGGGTCGATCGCCTGTACGACCGCTCCCCCGGGCCGCCAGCGGGCGAGACAGGCGAGTCTCTCGGACGGGGGGAGCCGCGCGAGAAGCGAGGCCGCGAGCGTGGGGGCCTCGTGGAGGGCGTCCCGCCAGGAGGGCTCGTAAGCCGCTTCGATCGTGCGCAAGGCGGAGGCGGCGCGGTCTCCGGTCGGGCCGCGAGCGAGGAGGGCGAGTGCACGGGAGGCGTCCATTCCGCCGGCGAGCGCCCGGAGCACGCCAGAGGACCAGCCGAGAGCATCGAGAAAGCGACCCCAGTCCACGTGGCCGGCCCGATCGGCACGGACCAGGCATTCGAGACGCTCGGGATCTATCCTCGCCGCGAGGTCCGCGAGCGAGGGTCCGCTGTCGCCCCGGCACAGGATGGCGAGCGCCTGGTTCAGGGCTTCCGGCGGCTGGGAGAGGAGGATCTCGGCGGCCCGCTCCGGGGGCACTCCGGCGAGCACGACGAGGCGTTCCTTCGTGTCCGGGATTCCCTGAAGGAGCGAGCCGGCCTCGGGAGCGGGCAAGGCGGCGACGACGAAGGCGCGGCCCGGAGCCTCGAGCTCACGGAAGAGCGCGCGGGCCACGTCGGGGGACAGTGCTTGCCAGAACTCGGAGGGAGGCGCTCCGGCCGGGAAGGTCGAGAGGAGCCACGCGGGGAGATGGGTCCGGCTGTTCGAGTGACTCTCGACGTAGAGCGCCGCGGCATGCGCTGGCCTCCGCTCCAGGTGGATCCGGAGGAGGTGCTTCGCGCACGAAGCGAGGTCGGGATGCTCGAGCAGGGAGAGACCCTCCGCGGGAGTGAGCTCGGCCATAACGGCGCTCACGGCATCCGACGTGAGACGTGCGAGACCTGCCAAAAAGCTCATCGTGTGGACCTCCCGGTCGCGAGCGCGGCACGGGCGAGCGAGGCGATCGTGCTGGGATCGAGCCTCTCCAGAAGCGAGGCCCAGGCCTGCGGGCTCGGGGCGGGCGAGAGGGCCCGGGCGAGAACCATGGCGTCGCACGTTCCGTCGAAACCCGCGGCGAGGGCCGCGGGGTCTTTCCAGAGCGAGGGGCGGAGGTTCTTCAGCAGTGCGGGCGCACGAGCGAGCAGAACCTCCGCCAGACGGGCGCGGGCACGGCCGTCGAGGTTCTCGATCGCGCGGGCAAAGCGCGAGAGGGGAGCGTTCATCGTCCCCCCGCGGGTGACCCGGCGATGGGTCCTTGCAGCGCGGCCCCAGACGGCGAGCTCCCGGCCGAGCCAGAGGGCGAAGAATGCGACTCCGAGGATGGTCCGGATAGCCGGAAGCCGCAGGCAAACCCGTGCGACCCTCGCGGCTACCGGATCGCGGAGCCGCGCGTGGATCGAGGCGGCCAGGTGGTCCAGGGGACCCGGGTCCAACCGCGCCCCTTCCATCAGGAGAGCGGCGAGCGGGAAGGAACGGGCGAGGCGGCCGGACGTGCCCGGCCGGTGAGGATCGTCGTTTTCGACCGAGGATCGGACGGCGCCTGCCGCAAGTTCGCCCACGGCGACGACCAGCACGGCCAGGGTCAGACTGGCGGCTCCAGGCGAAGCCCCGTGAAAGAGGAAGCCGGCGATGGTCGCGAGACCGGCCCAGCCGAGAATCCCGGTCGCCCCCTGGAAGCGGCGGCGCGCTCGCAACGCGAGCGAGTCCTCCGGGCGATCGGCGTCGAGGAGCGCGGCGGAGAGAAGGCCCCCCACCGCGGCCCCGGTGGCGGCGGAAAGGACGGTCGGCGCCGCGAGAAGCCCCGCGACAGCGCCCTGCGCGGCGAGCAGCCAGCGGCACGCGCCGGCAGGCTCGCGGGCCTCGGCGGCCAGCCCTGCGAGCTCGACCAGAAGAATCCCCGAGCCCAGGAGCAGGTAGGCCGCGAAGGCCTCGGCCGGCAGGCCGAACTCGCCCGCCAGGGCGAGGAACCCCGATCCACCGATCGCGCCACTCGCGGCCGCAAGAGCCAGCATGCCCGCGTTGGTCATGCGCCGGAAGAAAAGGAGGAGCAGGGCGAGGGCCGCGCCCCCCCAGAGCGCGACCAGTGGCCAGGCGAGGGCGAGTCGCGGGGCCAGGCCGGCCAGGCCCAAGGGAAGGACGAAAGAAGCAAGGAGTCTCGCGTCGCGAGCCCTGGCAGCTTTTCCCGGCCCGGGAGGGACAGCGAGAAGAAAGGTCGCGAAGAGAGCGGGGCCCAGGAGAAGGAGCGCGAGCTCTGCCGCGATCCACGGATGGGACCCAACCGCTTCTTGCAGGCAGGAGAGTGTTGTCCGGGAATCCACGGGAAGCCTCATCTCGACTCAGGAAGATGTCTGCCTGAATCCAAGTACCTGACCCGCGACCATCGGGGACATCGGGCGCTATTTCGCGTGTGAAGCGGGTTGACATTCGCGAGCCATGGTCTACCATCCCTGGTAGACATGGAGACGAATGTCGACGATTCTCTACTATAAAGGGGGCCTGGTCGTACGGGGGAGCACGACACCCCGGAGCGCACTGGAATTGCCGGGCGCGACGACCGGCGGCGCGGGCGAGCTCCGTCTGCCTGCCCCTGCGTACCGGGATCTCGTCGTCCTTCTGGCCAATCGCGGCGAGCGGTTTGAGGACAGAGCGCGGGCCTATGCCGAGGTCGCCTGGCGAGAGGTGCATCCGCGGCGGCCGTTCCCGCACCAGACCGAGGCGCTCGAAGCATGGTGGCGGGCCGGGGGGCGCGGGGTGGTCGCGCTCCCGACGGGGGCGGGGAAGAGCCACGTTGCGATCCTCGCCATGCAGCGAGCCAGGAGGAGCGCGCTCGTGGTCGTGCCGACCCTGGATCTCATGGAGGAGTGGCGGGCGCGGATCGAATTCGCGTTCGGGGCGGACGTCGCCCGGCTCGGCGGAGAGGAGCGCCGGCTCGCCGACCTCACCGTGGCGACCTACGCATCAGCCGGCCGGCGGGCGGGGGAGATCGGGAACCGGTTCGGGCTGGTCGTCTTCGACGAATGCCACCACCTGCCGGGCGAGGAGTTCTCGCGGGCGGCGAGGTGGTCGATCGCGCCGTATCGCCTGGGTCTCTCCGCCACGCCCGAGCGGGCCGGAGGCGGGGGGGGAGTGTACGAGAACCTCATCGGACCGATCGTCTACCGGCGCGAGATCGACGAGATGGCGGGCGGAATCCTCTCCGACTACGAGGTTGCGACCCTCGCGATCGAGCTCTCGCCGGTCGAGAGGGAGCGTTACGAGGCGCGGCGAGGCGAGTATCTCGACTTCGTTCGCGGCCGGGGGCTCAGTCCGGGTTCACCCGACGGCTGGAAGGAGTTCCTGCGCGTGGCCTCCCGTTCGCCTGCCGGCCGTCGTGCGTTCCGAGCGTTTCTCGATCAGAAGGATCTCGCGAACTCCCCTTCGGGGAAGTTCGACGCCCTGGAGCGGATCCTCTCCCGCCACCCTCGCGAGCGGGTTCTCGTCTTCTCAACGGACAATGCGACGGCCTACCGGGTGAGCCGGATCTTCCTCGTGCCCGCGCTGACCCACCGGACCCGGCCCGGCGAGCGGCGCGAGCTCCTGGCCTCGTTCGCCGCGGGGACTCTGCCCGTCCTCGTGACGAGCCGGGTCCTGAACGAGGGGATCGACGTTCCCGAGGCCTCGGTCGCGGTCGTCTGGAGCGGGACCGGGAGCGTGCGGGAGCACGTGCAGCGCTTGGGGCGGATCCTCCGCCGCCGGGAGGGAAAGCGCGCCGTCCTCTACGAGCTCGTATCCCGGCGGACGTCGGAAGAGTCCGTCTCGGCCCGTCGCAGGAACCACGTCGCCTATGCTCGAAAGGGAAACCGATGCTGAGCCGCGAGAACTTGCGCGTCACGGTGAACGGAGGGACGCTCCGCCCAGCGTTCCTGTCGCCCGGCCGAACGGAGCATACCGACCTGGCGGCGGAGCTCCTGCGCCTGGTCGCGGGGAGCGTGGGGCGGACCCGTGGGGAGATCGACGAGGGGGTCGGCGCCCTGGCCGCCGGTGTCCGCGCTCCCCGGGCCGCCCACGGGCTCTGGGAGGTCCTCGCCGGAGCGAGCCGCTTCGCGACCGCGGATCCTGGCGGCGCCGCGGGGTGCCGGCGGACGGTTTTCGCAGCCGCTGCGGGCGCGCGGGCCGCGGGACGCTTCGACCGCGCCCGCGTGCTCGCGGAGTCGGCCGTGCGGTTGGGGGTCCCGGCCGTGGCGGTGGAGGACGCGCTCTACGCGGACCTCCCGTCCCAGGACCGGCTCGAAGTCGCGGCGGACCTCGACCCCATCCGGTTGCTCGAGCGCTACAACGTCCGGCTCGTCCAGGGAGTCCTCCACTCTTGCGTCGGGTTCGAGGCCGAGGCCGATGACGACCGTCCGGACACCTACCAGCGTCTCTTCGCGGGACTGAAGGAGAATGGACTCCCGTTCGAGGCCGTGAGCCGCCGGGAGGGGAACTGCCGGCTCCGGGTGGCCGGTCCCCATTCGCCGACCCGCCGCTTCGGATCGGCGGTAGCCCGGTTCTTCCCCGCCCTCCTGTCGTGCCGCGAGTGGAGGCTGGCCTCTGACCTCGTCTGGGGGAAGGGACGGCGGCACGTCCGGCTCGTCCTGTCGCACGAGGACGGGCCTGGAACCGCCGCCGTCTGAGTTCAGGCTTCGGGCTTCAGCCCTCAGGCTTCAGCAAACGACAAGGTGTCTTCCGGAAGGCTGAAGCCTGAAGGCCGAACCCTGAATTGACCCCTTCGCGGGGGGGTGCTAGGATTCGCGTCCTTGTGAGGGGGAGGGGAACAACCCCCTCCCCCTTCGTACCGCCGGCACTCCCCTTGCGAAGCAAGGGTCGTGCCAGCGGCCCCCTCCCCTTCCTTTTCCCTTCCCGAACACGAGACGAGGGCGCGAGATGAGGCGCGAGAGAGATGCGAGGCTCACCCTCGCCGTCATGGCGGCCGCGGTTCTGGCGGCGCCGGCGGCGTGGAGCGACACGGTTGACTTCGACGGGGAGACCCGTGAGATCGCCGCTCGGTGCGGTCCGGCCGTGGTGGCGCTCACCTGCCAGGCGACGCTTTCGCAGGGCGGCCGGCGGGTCCCGATGGCCTTTTACGGGACCGGCGTTGTCGTGAGCGAGGACGGACTCGTCGTCACGAGCACAACCGTCATTCCTCCGGACGCCACGGCGATCCAGGTCTGGTTCCGGGGCGGGTCCGTCGCTTCCGCCGAGCTCGTGGCGACCGACAAGGAGACCGAGTCTGCGGTCGTCCGCGCCACATCCGACGCGAAACTCGTCCACGTCGATCTCGCCGACTCCTCGAAGGCCTGGGTCGGCCAGCGGGCCTACACGTTCGGGAACCCGTTCCACGTGATCGAGTACGACGGGCAGGTCGCGACCAGCGTGGGCGTCGTGTCGGGGATCTACGAGATGGTCGACAACGGAGACGACTCGAACCAGTCGACCTACGCGAGCCTTGTCCTGGAGACGGACGCCGCCGTGAACCCCGGTTCGGACGGCGGGCCGCTCCTCGACGAGCGAGGCCGTCTCATCGGAGTGATCTCGCTGGGCTTTCAGAGGGAGCGGGGGCTCGGCACGGCGATCCCGCTGCACCGGATCCGGGAGAGGATCGAGGCCCTGCGCGCCCTCGAGATCCATCCCACGGTCCAGGCCGGAGAGGGGCATCCGGTCGGCGCGGCGTTCGCCAAGGCCGCCGCGCGGATCGCGCCCGCCGTCGTCTGGATGGAGATCGAACGTGCCCCGGAGGAGCCCTACAAGCCGGAGCGCCAGCCGATGACGGGCCTGGAGATGCAGGAGCAGGCACTCCGCAAGATGATGGATCGCCCCGATGCCCTCGCCACGGGGATCGCGATCGCCGGCGGCGAGTACATCCTCACGAGCGCGTTCCACGTTCGCCACCAGAAGGAAGCGGAGTGGAAGGAGGGAGACGCACCCCTCATCAAGAAAATCCTGGTCCACGCCGAGGGGCTGGCCGAGCCCGTCGAGGCGACGGTCGTGGCGAGGAACGACCCCTATGATGTGGCGCTCCTCAAGCCGGCCCGGAAGCTCCCGGCGGCCGTGGAGCTCGAGTCCTGGGACAACCCCCGATGGGGTCAGTTCGTGGCCGCCCTGGGGCGCCACCGGGGTTCCGAGGGAGTCACGCTCTCCACGGGGATCCTCTCCGCGCCCGAGCGGAATCACCTCCTGATCCGGGTGCACCAGACGGACGCGATGATGAACTACGCGAACCTCGGCGGGCCGGTGATTGATCTCACGGGGAATCTCGCGGGGATCGCGAGCTTCGTCAACCCGGAATCGGACCTGGGGCTCAACTCCGGCGTCGGCGTCTTCACCGACGTGGGCACGATCCGGCGGATCCTGCCCGACCTGGAGAAGGGGGAGACCACGCGGAAGCCGCCGCTCCCCTTCCTGGGCGTGGGCGCCTGGATGGGCGACGACCCGGCCCGCGGCGCGCGGGTCGCGACGATCTACAAGGAGTCGGCCGCGTTCAAGGCCGGCGTGCTCCCCGGAGACACGATTCTCTCCGTCGACAGGAACCCGATCGGAGAGTGGGCGGACCTCGTGCGCGTGATCACGGGGAAGACGATCGGACAGGAAATCGAGTTCGAGGTCCTGCGGGGCGAGGAGACACACGTCCTCAAGGCGACCCTCGGGAGGAGACCGTGATGCGGCCCGCGAATCGACTCGCCCTCGGCGTTCTGTTCTGTGGACTCCTCGCCGCGCCGGTCGCGGCACAGGCCGACCGGACGAAGGAGGCGCTGGCCCAGGAAAAGCGCCTCTCCGAGGCGGTCGAGAAGGTCCTTCCCGCGTACACGTTCATCGGGGGGGGCGGCTCGGGGGTCATGGTCACGCCGGACGGCTACATCCTCACGAACGACCACGTGGCGGGCTCGGCATGGGTCTGGCGGGTCCGGACGATGGACGGGGTTCTCCGCTACGCCGACCTCGTGGGGACCGACCCCTACGGCGACATCGCGCTCCTGAAGCTCCGTGACGTCGAGGACATGCCGCACCTCGCGCTCGGCGACGCGAACGGCCTCGAAGTGGGGCAGGCGGTGATCGCGCTGGGCAACCCCTTCGGGATGGGGAACGTGGACGAGAAGCCGACCGTGACGGTGGGCATCGTCTCCACGCTCCACCGCTTCCAGAACAACTACACCGACGCCATCATGACCGACGCGCCGCTCAACCCCGGGAACTCCGGAGGGCCGCTCGTCACCCTGGAAGGGAAGCTCGTCGGCATCAACGGCCAGATCGCGACTCGCTTCGGCGTGCGGGCCAACACCGGCGTCGGCTACGCGATCACGGTGAACCAGATCAAGAACTTCCTCCAGGACCTCATGGCCGCCGGCGGAGCCTACGTTCGCCACGGGACGATCCCCGGCCTCGAACTCCCGGCGCCGGAGGACAATGTCCGCCCGCCGAGGGTGGTGAGGGCCGGTCCGGTCGCCGCGAAGGCCGGCTTCCGGCCCGGGGATGAGATCGTCGAGGTCGAGGGACGCCCGGTGACGACCGTCACCCGCTTCCACGGCATCGTCGGCACCTACCCCGAGGGGTCCGAGCTCCGTGTTCGCGTGCGCCGGGAGGGAGAGATCGTCGAGTTCCAGGTCCGGCTCGTTCCCCTGGACCTCCCCGGGGAGCCGACCTTGCGGGCGACGATCTCGGGAGAGGCGTACCACGCGGGAGGGGCGGGGCCGCTCCACGTGGTGAAGGCCACCCCAGAGAGTCCGGCCGCCAAGGCCGGCGTGAAGGCGGGCGACCGGCTCGTTTCGATCGCCGGCATCGATCTCTCCGAGGCCCTGCGGATGTCGCCGGAAGCCGACTTGCTCGACCGGCTCGTCGCAATGCGCGCTACGCAGGGCGGCGTCCTGATCGAGCTCACCGTGCTCCGCGACGGAAAGAAGGAGCAGCTCTTCCTGGACATCGAGAAGGGAGAGAAGACGCTCGGCGTCGAGCTCGGCCAGATGAACGGCGGCGGCGGGGAGGACACGTCGCCCCGGGCGGTCCAGGATCGTGAGCTCGCCGTGCTCGAAGTGGTCGAGGGGTGCGGGCTCTGGCGTGCGGGCGTGCGCGCCGGGGACGTCCTCGTCGGGCTCGCAGGTCAGGATCTCGCGACCTACGCCGACCTCGTCCACAATCTCGCGAAACTGAAAGCCGGCACCAGCGTGGAGGTCGCCTTCCGTCGCGACGGGAGGGTCCATCGCGCGAAGACGGTCGTCGATCTCCAGCGCGAGGGGACGGGGTAGACCCCGGGGTTGCATTCTTGCTGTAGGGCGGGGGTTTATCCCCCGCCTCGCCGGGGCCGGGATAAACCCGGCCCCTACATTCGGGTGACGGCTGCCAGGCCTTCCGCCCTCTCTCTGCCGCTACTCGCAGCCGGCATCCTTGTCGATCTCCTCGAGGATCGCGCGGAGCTCGTCCTCCTTATGGAACCGGTTGGGGTAGACGAAGAGCCAATGCCCCTCCTCCTCGACCATGAGGAAGTGGACCGTCTTGTCCTGGTAGACGAAGGTGGCCTTCTTCGCGGGGAGCGGCAGCCCGGGGACGTCCTGGGCGGATTCCAGCCGCGTATGGGCCAGGGCGCGGATCCGACTCCCGGCCACCGCCCAGAGGTCCTGGAACTCGGCCCTGGAATAGCGGCGCCTGGTGTCGGAGGAGAGGCAGGCGTATGCGGCCTCGTCGTCATCACACTTCGCGGCCCGCTGGAAGAGCTCGAAGGTCTGATCGGGCGAGTTCAGCGTGTATTCGGCCTTCGGGACGATGCAGGAGGACGAGCAGCAGCAGGAGGTGAGAGAGGACACCAGCGCGATAGGGATGAATCTTCGGAGCATGGCTGGACGGGATCCTTTCCGGCGTGCGGTCTCGGACGGGGCACCACGGATGGTCCTCCCAGGATATCATTCCCTCGGTCGCCGTTCCCTGCCCGGAGGTTCACATCGTGAGACGAGCGCGTTTCATCGTTCCTCTAGCCTGGCTCGTCCTCGTTCTCCCCTCGCTGGCGCAGGACGTTCCGGAGGCCGAAAGGGCGCTCGACGAAATCGCCGGACAGTTCTTCCGGGCGGCCGACGCATGGGACTCGACGGGGGACGGCGGCTGGTGCCCCCCGCGAGAGGAACCCGGGGCGGTACTCCTGGACGCGAGGCTCGAGGAGATCCGGAGAGAGCTCGCGGAGGGGATCGATCCCACCGTCCTGGGAGACGAAGGCTGGATCGACTACCGCGTCCTTGAGGGGATGATCGAGCACAGGCTCGCCCTCCTCGAGCTTCTCAGCGGGGAGCCCTCATTCGCCCTGCCGCCGCCCGAGGAGGTCGAGAAGGTCCTGGGCGGGGAGGATCGGGAATCGGGGGTCGATCTCTACGCCCGGCTCGCGTGCCTCCCCGGGCGGCTCGCCTCGGTCCGTGAGGGGCTCCATCCGCCCCACCGCGAGGCCGTGGATGCCGCGATCCTCCGAATCGACCGTGTCCGCTCGGCCCTCGCCCGGCTCGGTCCAGCGGCGGAGGAGCGTCTGCTCGGCGAGTTCGGGGCGCGGCCGCACGACATCCGGGCGCGAGCGAGCCTCGCGCTCGCAGTCCAGCGCGCGCGGCTCGCCGGTCCGGCCGCCCAGAGGGCCCCTCCGAAGGGGGCGGGCGTCGGCCGCGACCAGTTCCTCGCGGACCTCGTTTGTTACCACGGGATCGACACGCCCCTGGAAGAGATCGTCCGGACGGCCGAACGCGTGCTTTCGGAGACCGAGCGGGAGCTCGAGCGGACAGCGGCGCGGATCGACCCGACGAAGACATGGCGGGAACTCACCGAGGAAGCGAAGAACGCGGGACCTCCCGCGGACGTGGTCGAGTTTTGCTCGAAGACCGCACGCGAGGCGCTCGATTTCCTCCTGGCGGGGAAGTTCGTCCCTGTTCCGGAGTTCGCGCGAAATCTCGGCGTAGCCGGGCAGGATCCGAGGCGCTTCTACCCGTATGGCTTCTACCAGCCCCCCGAGGGGAGGGACCTGCGCGGCACGTTCGTGGTGACGACGGTCGGGGACTGGATGACGAATGAAGAGCGCCGCCAGAAGCTCCGCGATTCCAACCCCTTCTGGCTTCGCGTCGTGACGATCCACGAGGGGCTTCCCGGCCACCACCTCCAGTTCGCCTTCGCCGCCCGGGCGCGGACGAAGGTGCGTTCGGGGTACTACACGCCCTTCTTCAGCGAGGGCTGGGCTCTTTACTGCGAGGAGCTCCTCTGGCGCCACGGGTTCTACCCCGACGACCAGACTCGCCTGGCGCAGCTACGGATGCGGGCCTGGCGGGCGGCGCGGGTCCTGGCCGACGTCGGGATCCACGCCGGCACGATGACGCCGGAGGAGGCGAGTCGCCTTCTCGTCGAGCGCTGTCTCCTGGAACCGGTGAGCGCGGAGAAGGAGGTCGACCGCTACCTTCGTTCTCCGACCCAGCCCATGAGCTACCTCGTCGGCTGGCTCGAGATCGAGCGGCTGCGGGAGGACTACCGGCGGATGCGCCGAGACGCCCCCGGCTGGGAGCTCGAGTTCCACACGCGCCTCCTCTCACACGGGTCGGTCCCGGTCCGGCTCCTCCGGGCGGTCCTCCTTGGGGAGCGGCCGCGCATGTGGTAGAGGCCGCCGCTCCGAGTCCGCAGAGGAGACGCGGCAGGGGTTTTTCGGTGTTTCGAACGGGCGGACCGATCGGCTGGAGGCCGAAGACTGAAGGCCGAAGACTGAAGGCCGAAGACTGAAAAAAGCCGGGGCGACTCATCGTCGCCCCGGCTCGTTTCGTTCGCGTGGCTACTAGAGCGTTTCTCTCCAGTACCGACTATTGCCGGCCGGCTATGCGGCCCGTCGACCTGTGAGAAAGCGAACTGGCTTCGTGTCTAGCCGGCCAGCCTCCGTAGGTCACTGCAACTTGAACTCACGCTGGACCACCCCCTTTCTTCTCTAGGGTTTCCCCCCCGCGACCCCCGTTGCTCGGAAGTTCGGAGGGCTCTTGCCCGTGCCCCGAGCGTCCCCAGGACACCCGTCAGAGATGTAAAGAGCAGCTTTTCGAGACAATATTACACCGGCGGTCCGTGCAAGGCAATGGCAACTTCACTTGCCTCGCTTTTTCCTTGCCGCCTCGAACGACTGGTCGATCGTCTCCGGCGGGAAGATCGTGAGGCCGTTGAACTCGCCACCCATCAGCCACTCGCCCCCGTCGATCGTCACGACCTCCCCCGTCATGTAGTCCGAGCCGTCCGCGAGGAGGTAAGTCGCGAGGTCCGCGAGCTCCTCGTGGCGGCCGAACCGCTTGGCCGGGATCCGCAGGCGCGCCATCTCCTCGTATGAAGGATCGGGCATGAGCGCCTGCCAGGCCCCCTCGGTGGGGAAGGGGCCGGGCGCGATCGCGTTGACGCGGATCCGGTAGCGGGCCCATTCGACCGCGAGGGAGCGAGTCATGGCGAGGACGCCCGCCTTCGCGCACGCGCTCGGGACGACGAACGCCGACCCCGTCCAGGCGTAGGTCGTGACGATGTTGAGGATGTTCCCGCCGCCCCCACGCGCGATCATGTGCCGGCCCACCGCGCTCGTGCAGTGGAAGGAACCGTGGAGGACGATCCGGACCACCGAGTTGAACGCGTTGGGCGAGAGGTCCTCGGTCTTGGCGAGGAAGTTCCCGGCCGCGTTGTTGACCAGGGCGTCGATCCGGCCGAACTCGGCCACGGCCTTCGCCACCATCGCGTCCACTTGGTCCGGCTCCCGGACGTCGCACCCGACGGCGAGCGCGCGCGCGCCAAGGGCGCGGATCTCGGCCGCCGCGGCCTCGAGGTTCTCGACCTTGCGGCTCGCCAGGACGAGGTTCGCGCCGAGCTCGGCGAAGCGCTTCGCCATGCTCCGGCCGAGGCCCGTTCCGCCGCCGGTCACGAGGACGACTTTCTGCTTCAGGAGATCCTTCTGGAACATTTCGCGCTCTCTCGCTCGCCTTGGGGTCTGTAGGAAACCGGTCAGGGTATCAGCCATGCAGCGGAGGGGCAATGTGCGGCAACCAGGTTTCCCCGCCGGAAAGTCGGTTGTCGCGCCGGGTGCCCGCCAGGCCTCGGGAAGCGGCGCCCGGAGGACGGTACGGGCTTTGCGATCCCGGGAGACGAGATCCCGTTTTCCAGGAGAACGATCGTGGCCCTCATCGACTTCGAGTTCCTCTGGCGTCATGGCGAGAAGGTCCTCTTCTATCTTGCCGCCTCAATCGCGGCGGCGACGGTCGTCGCCAAAGTGCTCCCCGACCAGGAAATCGAATCGCTCCGGCGCCGGCACGGAGAGGCGCTCCGAGGCATCGAGCGCGAGATCGAGCGTGGCCGGATCGAGGCGCTCGAGCAGCGCCGGAACCCGCCGGCCCTGGCGGCCCGGACCGCGGCGCGCTGGCAGCCCGTGCAACCTGTGCCGATCGGAGGGGACCTCTCCGGGCTGGCGTTCTACCTGCCGGCCCTGGTGCGGGTCATCGAGAGCGCGGGCGCTCCCTCGCCGACGCAGCCGCCCCCACCGCCCGCGGGTCTCCAGGTCGCGAAACTCTCTCCCGATCGCGTCGAGATCCGCTGGGAGCCTGTCCCCGGCGCGACGCGGTATCGCGTCGTGCGCAGGCTCCCGGGCGATGGCGGCGAGGAGCGAACGTGGACGGTGACCGACCCAGCGCTCCAAGATGCCGAGGTCATGGGCGGGGCCCGCTACAGGTACGCGGTCTTTTCGATCAAGCCCGTCGAGCCCTCAGCCGTGCTCGAGAGCCCGCAATCCTCCGATCCGATCGAGGTCGAGATCCCCGAACCGTTCGCGGTGGAGTTCGGCGGCTACCAGGAGGGTCAGGGAGGAACCGCGACCTTCCACGTCCGGCGCCATGTCGACGGCCTCTGGTATTCGCACACCTTCTATCTCGTCCGGCGAGGCGACCGGATCGGGCTCGAGATCGGACCCGGAGGCTTCCCCACTTTCGTCGAGAGCTTCCCGGAAGGGGGCGGCGATCCAAGGCGCCTGGACATGACGACGCCCTGGGAGTTCGCCGACGTCGCGTCGGAAAGAGTCCCGCTCCTGATGCCACGCAAGGAGTACCTCATCCGCTACGGTCCAGGTCCGGACGACACGACATGGTCGCCGAGCCTGTCAGAGTTCAACAAGGAGCATCCGGAGCACTCCGCGACGGCACAGCTCGATCGAGCTCCGGACGGGAGTTTCGTCACGCGCGTGGTCCTCGCGCCCGTGTCCAACTACACCCGGCTAAAGTACCGCGTCCTCCTCCGCGACATCCGCCGCCCGGGACCGGAGGGGGAGTGCTGGCTCGAGGAGACGGGCGAGCCCTGATTCCCTGCCTCTTCACGCCCGGGCCCGCGTGTTATCCTAGTGCGCCTGGACGGGAAGAGGACGATGCAACGCGAGCGCGCGGAAGACCTGATCGGGAGAGTGCTGGGAGGGGTCAAGATCGACGCGGTCCTCGGCCGCGGGAGCCTGGGAGTCGTCTTCCGCGGGACCGAGACCGCCACCGGCCGTACCGTCGCCGTGAAGAGGCTTTCCCCCAAGCTGGAGCGCGACTCGGAGGCGGTCCAGCGCCTCATGCGCGAGTTCGAGACCACCCGCGGGCTCGATCACCCGAACCTCATTCGAAACCTCCGCCTCCACACGCTCGACAGCCCCTTCCTGCTCATCATGGAGTACGTCGTGGGGGAGAACCTCCAGAACACGCTGAAAAAGGGCCGACTCCACCGCAAGAAGGCCATCTCGATCGGCGCGCAGCTCGCGCGCGCTCTCGGATACCTTCACGGGAAGGGGATCGTGCACCGGGACGTCAAGCCCTCGAATGTCCTCGTCGAGGCCGACGGTACGGCGCGGCTCGGGGACCTGGAGCTCGTCAAGAGGTTCGGGACCTCGAAGGGGAGGGAGGTCACGGCGACCGGAGTCTTCCTTGGGACACCCGGGTTCCTCGCTCCCGAGATCGCTATCGAGGGGGTCGAGGCGAACCCCTGGACAGACATGTACTCGCTTGGCGCCACGATCTACGCCATGCTCACCGGGTTCCCGCCCTACGACGGCGCGAACCTGATAGAGATCTTCCGGAAACAGGTCGCGGGGGACCTGGATCCGCTCGCCGAGGTCGTTCCCGGCCTGCCGAGCGCGCTCGTGGATGTCGTCGAGCTTCTCATGGCCCGGGAGCCGGCGAAGCGGATCGCGCGCGGGGAGGAGGTCGCGCGGATCCTCGATTTGATCCAGGCGTAGCGTCGTGGGTTCGTTGCGCATCCCGCAAAGAAGCGTGGCGGAGAGGAGAGGGGCGCGTCTCCCGCGACGCCGCGTTTCACGGACCCTGGAGTACCTCGATTCCTGGGGCGAGCCTTACCACTACGACGAGCTCACGTCCGAGAGGCTCTCGGGCCCCGGCGACCCCGACCGGACGCCGCCGGCCAAGGTGCGGACGCAGACCTTCGACCTCTGGAGCCACGCCGGCCGTCCGGCCGAGGAGTCGGCCGAGTGGATCACAAACTACCGGAACGAGTGAGTCCGAATCTCCAGAGTTCGTCATCGATGGCACGCTGCGCCCGGAGAGCGTCCTCGAACTCCTGAAGGTCCGCTTCGTTCCAGGTCATGTAACGGGCGAGTCGCTTTCGCCTCTCGTCGATCCCAGCGGCATCCCGCAGAAGGTGCAGGATAGTGGCGTTGAGGCTCTCGCCTCTCGCCTCGCTGAGGGCCTTGAGGCGAGCCGCAAGCTCCGGGGGGCGTTGCGCACCGTGATCTGCTTGGCCATGGCACAATGACATTACGCCAGCGGTGTCATGATGCCAAGCGTTCGTCGGCCGGGGACTGGTCACATCCGGGCCCGGGAGCCTTTGCGTCCTAGTCCGATTCGGCCCAGTCGAGAAGGGTTCGCCCGGACGGAATCTCGATGAGGCGAGAGAACATCAAGGGCCGGACGCCAGCGCAGTAGAGCCAGAAACAGGTAGTGCTCGTGGAGAGGAGATCGATCTTCCGTCCGATCCGGTCGGTTGCAAGGCGATGTCGATCCCATGGAATCTCGATCGACGAGGAATCGTCCCCGACTAGCTGTAGGACGAGAGGATCGCAGTCGCTCGTCTCGATCGGCGACACGAGAACGACTCGATCCACGGTCCAGGAAATGATTCCGCCGGACGCCTCGACCAGGAGTGAATGTCCTCCGGAGAGCGTCACCCAGAAGCTCGTCTCGTTCCACCCCGCTCCTTCGACCGTCGATCCCCGGACGACCGCCGTGTCGTCGTCCGCCCTTCTCGTCCGAGGATCCCTGGCCGCGGCGGAAACCGCCTCCTCGGGCGAGTCGTAGGTCGGCTCGTCACCAAAGGTGGAGCGCACCAGGATCTTCCGGGGTTCTCGGGAGGAGGGCGTGTCGGTCATCGAGTCGCCGGTTCGAGCTTCCCTCCATGGGCAAGACGATAGAAGCGATTCGTCTCGATATCCTCGAAGACCTGGATGGTGCCGGCGGCGTCCGGCCAGCGGACCTCGAGGCGATCGACCTTCGCGGCCTTCCCCACTCCGAAGCGGCACTCGGCGTCGTCCCGGTGGCCGGCGTGGCCCAGGCCGCCGTGGACCTCGCGGGTCTGCCGGCGGCCGCCGGCGAAGAGCGTGACGCGGGCGCCGACGGCCTGGCCCGAGAGGCGTAGCGACAGGAAGCGGTTGCCGGCCCTCGCGGCGGCGAGGTTCCGGAAGAGGCCGACCGCGAGGGGGTTCGCGGTGCGCTGCTCGGGAGTGAGCCGCATGTGGTTTCGGCCGACGAGCATGTCGGTCGCGCCGTCGCGGTCGAAGTCGGCAAAGGAGATCTGGCTCGCGTTCACCCAGGAAAAGCCGAGTCGGTCGGTCCACGCGACGAACGACCCGTCGGACTCCTGATGCCAGAGCCGGAGGATCTGCTGGTCGGGGTAGTCGCTCGATGCGATGGCGAGGTCGAGGAGGCCGTCGTTCTCGATGTCGAGCCACCCCGCATGGAGGTCTCCCTGATTCCAGTCGGGCGCGGCGTAGACTCGGCCGATCCGATCGGGCTCGCGGCGGAAGCGCCAGGCTCCGTCCTTCCCCTGGTTCACGAGGAGCATCGAGAGGTCGGACGACGGCCCCGCCCACCAGTGGGTGATCTCGGCGAGGAAGCAGTCCATGTCCCCGTCCCCGTCGAAATCGGCAACCGCGCAGTCAAAAGTATTGCCGTTGGCGCGGAAGGGGGCCTCGTCCTCGCGGTCGATTCCCTCCGGGTACTTCCCGCTCTCGTCGTCGTCGCCATCGAAGGAGGTCTCGGGCGCGACGTCCGTGAACGTGCCGTCGCCGCCATTCTTCCAGAGCCGGTTCCACTGCCGCCCGTAGGTGCAGACGAGCAGATCCTGGAGGCCGTCGTCGTTCCAGTCGGTGTGCGCGACGCCGTAGGTCGGGCGGCGGCTGTCGGCCCGGCCGGGTTCCGCGACGCCCAGGAGCCCGGCGCGCTCGGTCGTGTCCTCGAACGTTCCGTCGCCCTTTCCCCGGTAGAGCCGGTTGGGGAACGCTTCCAGGCTTTTTCCGTAGGCTACGTAGGCGTTCCCGACGAAGAGATCGAGGTTTCCGTCCCTGTCGTAGTCGAGGAAGCATGCGGAAATCGTCGTCTCCGCGCGCGCGCCGACTCCGGAGTCCTCCTTTCGCGCGAAGCCGCCCTTGCCATCGGCAAGCCAGATCTCGCTCCGCAGGCCGTCGTCCTTTGCACCATCGCCCGAAAGATCCGTGGAGCGTCCCAGATAGAGGTCGGCGAATCCGTCGCCGTTCACGTCGCCGACCTGGACGACATCCGCGCGGCGCGCTCCCTCCGGCTGGAGCGGTGCGTCCCCGTCCGATCGTGCGAATCGCCCTGCCCCGTTGTTATGGAAGACCTTCGTCTGGTCGAGGATCGCGTCGGGGTCCCCATCGCCGTCCAGATCGGCGAAGGCGACGCGCGCCCCCTCGACGCCGGCGAGTCCGGCCGCGGCGGTCGCGTTCTCGAAGAGGGGCCCCTCCTGCGCCCGCGCGGGAAGAGAGAGCGCGAGAGCTACGCCCGCGGCGAGGGCGGCGAAGCTCGCGCGAGACCGTGACGGGAGGGGCGTGAGGGCGACGTAGGGGGGCACGAAGGCGAGCGCCCAGGCGGCGAGCCAGGGGTAGCGACCCGTGAAGATCCACCCGAACGTCAGAGTTCCCAGGGACGCGATCACCACGATGTGGATCCGCGAGACGATTCCCAGGAGAGCGAGCTCCCTTCCGCTCTCCTTATCGTCACGTCGCGTCTCGGCGAGGCTCATCGCTGACGAGTATAATCGCCGCCGCCATGCGATTCTCGTGACAGGCGCGACGGGTTTCGCCGGCTCCCACGTGGTGAGGGATCGTCATCGACGAAGGGGATCTGCCCGGGCGTCATGGCCTCCGCTTGGAACAGGTACGTCAGGGCTTCTTCGAACCATCGATGATCTCGCGGACTTTTCTGGCGAGGTCTTCCGCCGAGAACGGCTTCTGTATGAAATGCGCCGCCCCGATCTCCACCTGGCTGTATCCCGACACGAGCATCACGGAGACTCCGGGTCGGACCGTCGCGAGCTCGCGCGCGAGCTCGATTCCTCCCATTTCGGGCATGACCGTGTCGGAAAGCACAAGATCGATCGGCGCGGTTTCTCTCCGGGCGAGTCTCAGCGCCTCGAGCCCGTTCGGAGCCTCGAGGACCCGGTAGCCGCGCTTCTGGAGCATCCGGCGGATGAGCGTCCGGACCTGATCCTCGTCCTCGACGACGAGGATCGTCTCTCCTCCTCCGCGGGACGCCGGCTTCGCGGGGGTGGCGACGGGAGCCACCGCGGTCCGGTCGATTGCCGGGAAGAAGATACGGAACATCGATCCTTTCCCGACCGCGCTCTCGACCTCGATCGCGCTCCTCGCCTGCTTCACGATCCCGTGGACCGTCGAGAGCCCGAGGCCCGTCCCTTTGCCGGGCCCTTTCGTCGTGAAGAAGGGCTCGAAGAGGTGGCTCTTCACGTCGTTGGTCATCCCGCATCCCGTGTCGGCGACCGCGAGCGAGACGTACTCCCCCGGCTCGAGCCCGAGATGCCCGCCTTCGGATTCGCCGAGCCGCGCATTCGCCGTCCGGATCTCGAGACTACCGCCCTCGGGCATCGCGTCCCGGGCATTGACCGCCAGGTTCATGAGGACCTGGTCGAGGAGCGCGGGGTCGGCCTCGATCGCCCGCAGACCCTCGGCGAGCGAAAGGGAGAGATGGATGTCCTCCCCGATGAGCCGCCGGAGCATTTTCTCGCAATTCCTCACCGCGTCGTTCAGGTCGAGAACAACCGGGGCCGCGATCTGCTTCCGGCTGAATGCGAGGAGCTGGCGGGTCAGAGAGGAGGCGCGCTCGCCGGCCAATCGGATCTCCTCGATATCGGCGCGAGACGGGTCCTCCGGAGGAAGGCGGTCAAGGAGGAGGTTCGAGCAGCCGAGGATGAGCTGGAGCAGGTTGTTGAAGTCGTGGGCGACGCCCCCCGCGAGCCGGCCGATCGCCTCCATCTTCTGCGCCTGACGGAACTGCTCCGCCGTCTTCCGGAGATCCTCCTCGGCCTTCTTGCGGGCTCGCCGCTCGACCGCTTCCGCGAGCGCGCGCCGGACGGCGTGGCCGATGCGGACGAGGTTCCCCTTGGAGAAGAAGTCGCTCGCTCCGGCCTTCATCGCCTCGACCGCGACGTCCTCGCCGGCCGACGAGGAGATCATGATGATGGGGAGATCGAACGAGGCGGCCCGGATGATCGCGATCGCTTCGAGTCCGCTGAAGTTCGGCATCGTGTAGTCCGTGAGGGCGATGTCCCACGCCTTCGAGGCGAGCGCATTCTTCAATAAGTCGGGCGTCATGACCCTCTCGGACGTAACGCGGAAGCCGGCCCGGCGGAGCTCGGCGAGGACCAGCGCGGCCTCCTCGGCCCGGTCCTCGACGAGGAGCACGGCGAGCGGCGTTCCCATCGGGCTAGCCTTCCGACTCCAGGGTGAAGTAGAACGTCGCTCCCTCGCCCGGTGCGCTCCGGGCCCAGATGCGCCCCCCGTGCCGTTCCACGATCCGCTGGACGGTCGCGAGCCCGACGCCCGTTCCCGGGTACTCGTCGGCGGAGTGGAACCTCTCAAAGGGCTGGAACATCCTCTCGGTCTTCCGCGGGTCGAAGCCGATCCCGTCGTCCCGGACGAAGAAGACGGTTTGGCCCCGTCCGTCCGGCTCGCGCCCCACCTCGATCTTCGATCGCTCCCGCTTCGATGTGTACTTCCACGCGTTCCCGATCAGGTTCTCGAGAGCGATCTTCACGAGCTTCGCATCGGCCCGGACGGGGAGCCGGCTCGCGACGGTCGTCTCGACGACACGGCCGGGTGAGCTCCGCCGGAGTTCGAGGAGGATCGGAAGCGCCATCTCCGCGAGATCCACCTCGGTCCAGGCGAGCTCGCCGTGCGTCACGCGCGAGAGCTGGAGGAGATCCCGGACGAGCTCTCCCATCCGCGCGGCGGCCTTTCGCATGACCCCGAGATACTCGAGGTTTGTCGGGCCGAGGGAGTCCTTCCCCTCTTCCGCGACGATCCTGGCGAACCCGTCGATCACCGCGATCGGCCCCTGGAGGTCGTGGGAGACTCGGCGCGAGAAGGCGTCGAGATCCTGGTTCGTCGAAGCGAGCCGTCGGTTGGCGTCCGCCAGCGCCGCGTTGACGCGCTCCAGCTCCCGGCGCTGGCGGGCCAGCCGCGTGAAGACATCGACCTTCGAGCGGAGGATTTCCGGATCAACGGGCTTCACGAGGTAGTCGACAGCGCCGCTCGTGTAGCCCCGGAAGACGTCGGGGTTCGCGAATCGCATCCCAGTGAGGAAGAGGATCGGGGTGAGGCGCGACTTTTCGCGCGCCCGGATCGCATCGGCCGTCTCGAAGCCGTCCATGCCGGGCATCTGGACGTCGAGAAGAATGGCGGCGAAGTCCCGTTCGAGGACAAGGCGGAGCGCCTCGCACCCGCCCTTCGCCTTGTAGATCCGCTGCCCGAGTGGGGCGAGGATCGCCTCGTGGGCCAGGAGGTCCTCGTTCTGGTCGTCCACGAGGAGGATGTCGAGACGTTCTTCGTTCATGGTTCCTTCCCGAAGAGTCGAGCGATCTCTTCGAGGACAGGCGCGACCCCGTCCAGCGGTACGATCCAGTTCGCGACCGGCTCGGCCGCGCGGGGGAGGACGGGGCTTTCCGCGCTCGCGGGCTCCTGCACAACCACTTTGCCACCCCGCGCCCGGACGCTGGCCGCCCCTCGGGCCCCTTCGTCCGTCGACCCGGTGAGGAGGACGGCGACGGCGCGCTCGCCGTAGGAATCGGCTGCCGATTCCAGTGCGACGTCGATCGACGGCCGCGAGTGCCGGACAGGCCCCTCGGTCGAGAGAGCGAGGTGCCCCTGCTCGACGAGGACGTGGTAGCCCGCTGGGGCGAGGTGGGCGCGACCGGGGACGAGCGGCATCTTGTCCTCGGCCTCCACGACCGCGAGGCGCGACCCCGCCGCGAGCGCCTCGCGCAGACCGTCTTGGCCTTCCGTGGCCCGGCGGTGCTGGACGAGGACGACGGCGAGGGCGAAGTCCGCGGGCAGCGCCCCGAGGACCGTCCGGATCGCGGCGAGACCGCCGAGCGAAGCCCCGATCACGACGACGCCCTCCCTCATGGCCTCGCCTTCCGATAGATCCGCTGTCCGGCGTCGAGCGGGTCGTACCGGTCGGCAAGCGGCGTCCGTTCGATCGTCTCCCTCAGGCCCAGGGCGAGGACTCCGGTGAAGGCGAGACTCTCGAAGAGGAGCCGATGGACGCGCTCGGAGAGGGAAGCGCCGAAGTAGATGAGGACATTTCGGCAGAGGACGAGGTGGAACTCCTGGAACGCGCCGTCCGTCGCCAGGTTGTGCTGCGCAAAGACAGCCTGACGGACGAGGTCCCCGCGGAAGATCGCCTTGTCGTACCCTGCCGAGTAGTAGTCCGAGAACGCCCGCGTCCCGCGGGAGGCGAGGTAATTCTCGGTGTACTCCTTCATCGCCGACAGGGGGAAGACGCCCCGCCGGGCCCGCTCGAGCACGCGCTCCGAAAGATCGGTCGCGTAGATCCGGCTTCTCGCTAGGAGCCCTTCCTCTTCGAGCAGGATCGCGAGCGACCAGGCCTCCTCTCCGGTCGAGCACCCGACGCACCAGATGCGGATGAAGGGCCAAGTCGCGAGATGGGGGAGGACATTCGCGCGGAGCGAACGCCAGAACCCGGGGTCGCGAAACATCGAGGTCGAGTGGACGGCGAGCTCGTCAAGGAACCGTCCGAAGGCCTCCGGATCCTGGAGCAGCCGGTCGGAGAGCGCCGGGAGAGGGTCCGTCCCCATCTGGGAGCGGATCCTCCGCGCGAGCGAAGCGGGTGCGTACTCACGGAAGTCGTAGCCGTAGCGGTCCCGGATCCCGGCGAGGAGCGTATCGAGCTCGGCTGGATCGAAGCCGACGGGGGAGTCGATCATGTCCGCCCCCTATCGATAGAGCCACACTCGAAGGAGCGAGAGGAGCTGGTCGACGTCGACCGGCTTGGGCAAGTAGTCCGAGCAGCCGGCCTCGAGGCACCGCTCGCGATCCCCCTTCATCGCCTTCGCCGTGAGCGCCAGGACCGGGAGCTTCTTCCAGACCGGGTTCTTCCGTATCTGCCGTGTCGTCTCCCATCCGTCCATCGCCGGCATCATGATGTCCATGAGGACGACGTCCACGTCGGGGGTCTTCTCGAGGGTGGCGATCGCGTCGCGGCCGTTCTCGGCGTAGACGACCTGGATGCCGCGCCGCTCGAGGACGGTCGTCAGGGCGAAGATGTTCCGGATGTCGTCGTCGACGACGAGGGCCGTCCTACCGGAGAGGATCGGATCGACCTGCCGCGCCTGTTCGAGGAGCCGGCGTTTCGGCGCGGGGAAGCTCGACTCGACCCGATGGAGGAAGAGCGCGGTCTCGGCGAGGAGACGCTCCGGGGACCGCGCTCCCTTGACGATGATCGACTGGGCGAGCGCGGTGAGATCCTTCTCGTCCTCCCGGGAGAGGTCCCTTCCCGTGTAGACGATCACCGGAAGGTCCCGGAGCCCGAGTTCCTCCACCATCTTCCGGAGGAGGTCCTTCCCGGGCATGTCCGGCAGCCCGAGGTCGAGCACCAGGCAGTCGAATTTCCCCTTCGAGAGCGCGGCGAGCGCCTCCGCCCCGGTCGCGACCGCGACGGTCTCGACGTCCCCGTTTCCGAGGAGTTCGACGACCGCGTTCCGCTCCACGGGCTGGTCCTCGACGACGAGGACACGCTTCTTCTTCCGGTCGAGGAAGTCCCCGAGCCTCCCGAACGCTTCGTCCAGCGCCTCCTTCGTCACGGGCTTGGTCAGGAACGCGAACGCTCCGCTCCGGAGCCCCCGGACCGGGTCGGTCTCGACCGTGATGACGTGGACCGGGATGTGCCGGGTTGCCGGATCGCTCTTCAGCCGGTCGAGAACGGTCCAGCCGTCCCAGTCGGGCAGGTGGATGTCGAGGGTGATCGCGGTCGGCTTCGTCTCCCGGACGATGCGGAGGGCCTCGATCGCCGTCGGCGCGTGGAGCGCCTTGAAACCCCGCTCCCGGGCGAGGTCGAGGAGGATCTTCGCGAAGGCCCGGTCGTCCTCGACGACGAGCAGCACCCGGTCGCCCGGCCGGATCCGCCCGCGGTCGTCCTCGAGCCCCATCGAGACGAACGGCGCCTCGGCGACCCCTTCCCCCTCCGCCGTCACGATCTCCCCGGCCGAGCGCATGCCGGAGTCGGCCGGCGCGTCGATGGTCGGCGCGCCCCGAGGGAGGACGCCCGACACGCCCCGGAGGCCCTTCACCGGCCCCGAATAGACGAGCGGGAGATAGACGGTGAACGTGCTCCCGACGCCCATCTCGCTCTCGAGGTGAATCTCTCCGCCGAGCATCTGGACGATCTCTCGACTGATCGAGAGGCCGAGCCCGGTCCCGCCGTACTTCCTCGCCGTCCCCGAATCGACCTGCTGGAACGCCTCGAAGATGATCCGGTGCTTGTCCGCCGGGATGCCGATCCCGGTGTCGGCGACGGAGAACGCGACGACGGTCTCCACCCGCGACAGGACCTCGTGATCCGCGGCCCAGCCCGAGCGCGCGACGGCGATGGAAAGCGTGACGCCGCCTCGCTCGGTGAACTTGAACGCGTTCGAGAGGAGGTTCTTCACAACCTGCTGGAGCCGCTTGCCGTCCGTGTTCATCGCCGGCGGGAGCCCAGGGGCGAGCTCTATCTCGAACGCGAGCTTCCGGTTCTCGGCGACCTGGCGGAACGTCCGCTCGACGAACGCCTGCATCTCCAGGAAAACCACGTTGGCGAGGTCGACCGCCATCGTCCCCGACTCGATCTTCGCCAGATCGAGGATGTCGTTGATGAGTTCGAGGAGGTCGCTTCCCGAGGACTGGATCGTCTGGGCGTACTCGACCTGCTTTGCGGTCAGGTTCGCCTCGGTGTTCTCGGCGAGGATCCGGGCGAGGATGAGGAGGCTGTTCAAGGGCGTCCGGAGCTCGTGGCTCATGTTGGCGAGGAACTCGCTCTTGTACTTCGACGTCAGCGCGAGCTGCGCCGCCTTCTCTTCCAGCATGCGCTTCGCCTGCCCGACCTCCCGGTTCTTCCGCTCGACCTCGGTCTTCTGCTCTTCGAGGAGGGCGGTCCGCTCCTCCAGTTCCTCGTTCGCGGCCTGGAGGTCGGTCTGCTGGGTCTTGAGGAGGTCCTCGGATTCGCGCAGCGTCCGCGCCTGCTCCTCGAGACGCTTGTTCGTCTCGGTGAGTTCCTCCTGCTGGCTCTGGAGCTCCTCGGTGAGCGCCTGCGACTGCTTCAGGAGCTCCTCCGTCCGCATCGTAGCCTCGATCGTGTTGAGGACGATGCCGACCGACTCGGTGAGCTGTTCGAGGAAGGTGAGATGGACGTCGGAGAACCGGCCGAACCCGGCGAGTTCGATCACCGCCTTCACCTGCCCCTCGAAGACGACGGGGAGGACGACGATGTTCGCCGGCGGCGCTTCGCCGAGCGCGGACGAAACCTGGATGTAGTCGGGCGGGACATTCGTCAGGAGGATGCGTTCCTTCTCGAACGCGCACTGGCCGACGAGCCCTTCGCCGGGCCGGAATCGATTCGAGAGCCCCTTCCTTTCCTTGAAGGCGTAGCTCCCGAGGAGCTTGAGACTCTTGTCGGCGCTCTCCGCGTCGAGGACGTAGAAGGCGCCGTGCAGCGCACCGACGAGGGGGGCGACCTCCGAGAGGAGCCCCCGGCTGACGGCCAGGAGATCGCGCTGGCCCTGGAGCATCCTCGTGAACTTCGCGAGGTTCGTCTTCAGCCAGTCCTGCTCCGTGTTCTTCCTCGTCGTCTCCTTGAGGTTCCCGATCATCTGGTTCACGTTGTCCTTCAGCGTCGCGACCTCGCCCGCCGCTTCGACCAGGATCGAGCGGGTGAGGTCGCCCCGGGCGACCGCGGTCGCGACTTCGGCGATCGCCCGCACTTGCGTCGTCAGGTTCCCGGCGAGCTGGTTCACGTTGTCCGTGAGATCGCGCCAGAGTCCGGCTGCCCCGGGGACGTGCGCCTGGCCGCCGAGTCGCCCCTCGATCCCGACCTCGCGGGCGACGGACGTCACCTGGGCCCCGAACACGGCGAGCGTGTCGATCATGTTGTTGATCGTCTCGGCGAGCTCCGCGATCTCGCCCTTCGCCTCGAGGACGAGCTTCCGTTTGAGATCCCCGTTCGCGACGGAGGTCACGACCTTCGCGATCCCGCGGACCTGCGTCGTCAGGTTCGCGCCCATCTGGTTGACGTTGTCGGTGAGATCCTTCCAGACGCCCGCGACTCCCTTGACGATCGCCTGGCCGCCGAGCTTCCCGTCCGTGCCGACCTCGCGGGCGACGCGCGTGACCTCGCCAGCGAAGCCGTTCAACTGGTCGACCATCGTGTTGATCGTGTTCTTGAGCTCGAGGATCTCGCCCTTCGCATCGACCGTGATC
>JACQVV010000367.1 GCA_016209595.1 Planctomycetota bacterium | reverse complement strand
GGGTGGTGGGTGGGTAGGTCTTCCTCGGCCGGCGCCGGCCGCGTGGAGAGCTTCGTCCGGCGGACGAGCTCAAAGGTCGGTCTCTCTTCCTTCTTTTCCTCGCGGAAGAAGTAGATGTAACAGTCCTCCCCCTGGAAAGCCGGGGCGACGATGAGGCCCTCGACGACGAGGGGCCCCGACAGGAAGCGCGCGCCTGCGAGCTCGGGGCGAGCATCGTCTCTTCCTCCGATCACTCCGAGATGCTTTCCTTGCGTGTTCAGATCGTAGACCGCGAGCTGGTTCCCGGATCTCTCGGTCGGGAGCTCCTCGTATCCGGCTTGTCGGAGCAATGGATTCCAGAATCCCGGGAGACCGCTCTCGACAACGTAGAGCCGCTCCTCGAAGCACGAGATCGAGTTCCAGCTGTGATCGGCGTTCGCGCGCCAGGCGGCGAGCTGGTCCTGGGTGAGGAGTGTCTCGCGACTCCAGCCACGAGGGGGCGGGATCGACTCCCTCTCCTCGGGCCGGCCACGCCAGCGGAGCTTCCCTGTACGGAGATCGAGCGCGACGAGCGGCGCGTCGGAGCCCATCGAAACGATCTTCATGTACACGGTACTCCCGGCCACGACCGGATAGGTGGCGGGGACCGCAGCCGGTCTCTCCGTTCCGCGCTCCGCTCGCTCCCGGAAGGACTCCGCGAACCACTCGATGCCGTCGGGCGGCGAGACGTCGAGTTTCCACCGGATCGGCTTGAGGGAGACTCGCCCAGCCGTGGATTGAGTCGTCCGCTCCGGAGATCTTCCCAGCATGGGCCACGCGGGGTTCTGGTCCTCTTGCGCGAAAGCCTGCGCGGCGAGGAGGGCGGCCAGGAGGACGGCGGGACCCGCGGCGCGGATCGGCATGGCTTGTCCCTCGAGACGGTCGGGGTGGGAGCGGGAGCACTCATCATAACGACTCGCCCGGCCGGCCTGTTCGCACGAGGCGGCGTCGGTCCTGTCGCGATCGCCTTTCCCGGCCGCGCCGTGCTAGACTGTCCGGGGTGGCGGATGTGAGGTCGAGATGAGACGAACCGGTCGCGCGGTGAGGGAGGTCCAGGCTCGCAGGAGGGGCCCCCTCTACCCCGGGGACGTGGAGGACGCCATGCCGGAAGGGAACCTCGCCCGCTGGATCGCGACCTACATCCTGGAGACGATCCTCCGGGTCGTGGCGGTTCTGGAGCGCGACGCGGCCTACGCCAACCTCCCCATCTACTACAAGGAGGGGGAACCGGGGAAGCATGTCTCGCCGGACGTTTTCTACCTGAGGGGTGTGCCCTATGACGTGAATCTCGAGAGCTACCTCCTCTGGAAGACGGGCGTTCCTCCCCGAGTCGCCTTCGAGATCGTCTCGAAGAAGAACCCGTGGAAGGACCGGGTGAAGAACCGGCAGATCTACGAGATGCTGGGGATCGAGGAGTACTTCTGGTTCGATCCCCGCAAGGCGAAGCTCGAGGCCCTTCGTCTCGACGCGAGCTCGGGACGCTACGTTCCCCTCGCCCCGGACGACTCCGGCCGCTTCGCGAGCCCCAACCTTGGCCTGGAGGTGGGAGTCGAGGGGCGGATCCTCGCCCTCTACCAGCACGGCAAGTACCTTACGCCAACTCAGGAACTCCTGAAGCAACTGGAGCAGGATCTCGCGGAGCGCGTCCGGGAGTTGGCGGCGCGGGATCAAGAGTTGGCGGCGCGGGATCAAGAGCTGGCAGCGCGGGAACGGGATCTGGCGGAGGAGAGGCGTCGCCGCGAGGAACTCGAACGGCGCCTCCGGAAGCTGGAAGGACGTTCGCAGAGGAACGACGGCCCGTAGTCCCGCCCGTACCTCCCTCATTCGATCGAATCATGGAGAAGCCAGAGAACCGCGAGCGCGTCGATGGACCTCATCGCTCGACGTGGTTCGCGGGGGAGGGTCTCCCTCCGGTCTCGGAAGCCGAAATGGACTTCGTGCCTGGAAGAACGCTATCCCGACGGCTTCGGCTCGGACTCTCGGTCGCCGAGGCGGCGCGGATCGTGGCCCTCGTCGCTCGAGCGCTCGCATACGCGCACCGGTCGGGTGTCACACATCGGGACGTCAAGCCCGCCAACATCCTGATCGACGCCGAGGGGCAACCTTTCCTGATGGACTTCGGTCTGGCTCGCCTGTCGGGCTCGGTGGAACGATTGACCGCGTCGGGCGATCGTGGTGTTCGGCGATACGTCGTACGCCGTGCTCACGCGCCTAAATAAGAGGGCGCGGAATCGGCACCATGAATCGGCGAGGGCCGCCGAGGCGTTGTGCAGAATCGTGCCCTCTTATTTAGGGGCTGTAAGGAAATAAATGCGTCAACACCGAGGCCGAGCGAGACGCCGCCAGGCGAGGCGCGCCGACGAAACAACCTAACGGAGTCGGTTGTTGAG
>JACQVV010000366.1 GCA_016209595.1 Planctomycetota bacterium | reverse complement strand
TGATGGATCGGCCCGCCCTTCTCGACACCGACACACTCTCCGAGGTCATGAAAGGCCGCGATGAGAACGTGCGAGTACAAGCGGCCGGGTACCTGTCGCGAAACGACCGAAAAGAGCTTCCCCCTACATGCGGGTGCACCGCCTCGCGCCCGCAGGGGGCGAGAAACCCCGGTTTTGCGGCCAACCAGCCTGGACTTCACTCCGCCCGGAGGACCGAGAAACGAGAATTGTCCGTGGCAGCGGCCAAACGTACACATCGCCCACCCCTGCGGGGCACGGCGCTCGGCTTGGGATGCGCGACTCCACGGCTCCAGGCGCTTGCAGCCCGCCTTTCTCGCGTGCTGGGAACGGGGTACGGGGGTGGAGCCCCTGCTGCCGGTTCCGGGGCCAAGCCCGCAGCCTCTGCCGGAGGCCCCGCAGACTGCGCCGAAACGTAAGGAGAACCTGAAAAGACCAGTAGTGTGTCACTTCCGAGCGCTCCGGATGGAGCTGACCGCGATCGCGACGAGCTCGCTGGCCTCGTCCATGAGGGACCGCAGGCGACTTGACGGCATCAGCCCCGACTCCCCGAGAAGTTCCATCCAGTAGATCGTCTCGTCGGCCTCCTCCTCCACGATGCCCATCTTGGCAACAAACTCGGCGCGGGACCTCGCCCGGCAGGCGGCCCGACAATTCGCACCTACCGAGGTCCCGGAACGGAGGAGCTGCTTGCCGCGGACATCCGCCACGCGCCCCGGTGCAAGGGACTGCACCAAGCGAATGACGCGCAGCGCGAAAGCCTTCGTCCGGCGCCGCAAGGTCTCCGGGGTCGAAACAAACCCTGCTCGCTTCGTGGAGCGTCCCATTTCCAGATGCCGTCATCGTGCTCCGCAATCCGCACTCCGCAATCCGCAATCGACAGAACCTCGGCGTCCGTCCCTCCAGCGTGTCATCTCATCGCCCGAAGAAGGGCGCCCGCCTCGCTTCCGCGAGGGACCGCCCTCCCGTGCCACCGTGATACCCAGGCTCCCTTCCCGTGCCGGCAAATGAGCCGGCCGAACAGGCATCGAGGGCCGGGGATCGTAGATCCCCTCGGGATCGAGTTCCCGGCCCCTCCTTTCGTCAGCCGATCTGGGGTTTCGCGGTTTCTTCGATGCGCGTTCCCCGTGAGAGACTCGGGTGCCTCTAGGGCCTCGCTACACCATGACCGGGAGAGGCTGGCGGACGCCCGTTTCCTCGGGCTCGTGCCAGTGACAGACCCGTTCCTCGCCGAGCTTCCAGCAGAGGTGGATCTTCCGCCCGTCGAGCGTGGAGACGAAGTCGACCTCGCCCTCCCCCACGTCGCGGAGAATCCCGCCGAACTCCTCGATCTCCTTCACGAAGCTCTGGATCTTGAGCATCTTGAGGACCAGGGTCTCGTCCATCCTGTACAGATCCGAGTTGGCTGGGGGAAGGTCGTCATCCTTCAGATGTCGCTCCTTCCGGAGCGACTCGTATTCCTTGCGAAGGCCGGCGAGCTCCGCATGCGTCTCGACAATGTCCTGGGCGATCATGCGGAGCAGCGGAAGGGTGCGGTTGGCCTCATCGACCGAAAACTGGCGCTCGTCCATCGATGGTCGCTCCGGCGGCTGTTGGGGTCCGCCCTCTTCTCACCCTGCCGGGATCGCGGAGGCGGACTTTTTCGCGTACTAGAGAAGACCGCGGAGCCACCCGTTCCCGTCGACCCCAGTCTACATGGGGTTTCGGCCGGCGTCAAACTGGCCCGTCAAGAGACTCGCGCGTCAAGGTCTTGCTCGCGGCGGGCGGCCGCCTTAGAATCTTCCTGTCCTTTCATCAGGCATGGAGGCGGTGATGGAGGCGACCGTCCGGCGGACCTCTCCGGGAGACGATCCCCCGCAAGGATTGCTGGTGTGGCTTTTCGAGGAAGATCTCGAGAGCTCGCTCCCCTCGGAAGTCGACCGGTGGGTGGGCGGCGACTCCGACCGGATCCTCTCGCGAGCGGAGTTCCGCGGGCGCCTCGGAGACGTACTCGAGATGGGGCCGTGCGGAAACGGCGGGCCCGAGCGGCTGGCGTTCGCGGGCCTGGGCAAGCGTTCCGAGTATGAGATCGACCACGTTCGCCGTGCCGCCGCCGCAGGCATTGGACGCCTGGTGGCCGCCGGCGTCTCGCGCCCCGCCGTCCTCCTTCGCGACCTTCCCTGCCTCCCCGCCGAGGCCGCGCGCGCGGCGGTCGAGGGCGGAATCCTCTCGTCGTATCGCTTCGACGAGTACAAGCAGGCACCGCGGCCCAAGTGTACGCTCGAAAGGATCGAGATCGCGCTCGCCGAGCCGAGAGACCTCGCGGACATCGAGGAGGCCGCGCGCGTCGGGCGGATCGTGGCCGAGCAGGTGCTCGCCGCACGCGATCTCGGGAACCGCCCCCCGAACCGGAAGACCCCGGTCCATCTCGGCGAGTACGCGACCGAGATGGCGGCGCGCCGCGGGATCGAGTGCCGAGTCTTCACCGGCGCCCAGGTCGAGGCCCTCCGGATGCCCTGCTTCCTGGGAGTCGCCCGCGGGAGCGCCGAGCCTCCAACCCTCCTCGTTCTGGAGCACGGGAAGAAGTACCGCGGCAGGCGCCCCACGATCGCGCTCGTGGGCAAGGGGATCACCTTCGACTCGGGGGGCATCTCGATCAAACCCGCCGAGAACATGGAGCTCATGAAGTTCGACATGTGCGGCGCGGCCGCGGTCCTCGCCGCGATCGAGGGCGCCGCCCGGCTCGCCCTTGACCTCCACATCGTCGCGATCGCTCCCTGCTGCGAGAACCTGCCCGGCGGGAAGGCCCTCAAGCCCGCGGACTGCCTGGAGACACGGGCGGGCAAGACCGTCGAGATCGTCTCGACCGACGCCGAGGGACGGCTCATCCTGGCCGACGCCCTCTCGTACGCGGCGACCGAGTTCGAGCCGTCGCTCATCATCGACCTCGCCACGCTTACCGGCGCGTGCGTCGTCGCCCTGGGCCGCCGCACGAGCGGGCTTTTCGGGACCGACGAGGACGCGAAGTGCGAGCTCGCCGAGGTCGGCCGCTGGACCGGCGACCGGGTCTGGCCTCTTCCCATTGCCGAGGACCACCACGAGGGGGTGAAGGGAGACACCGCCGACCTCAAGAACTCGGGGGGGAAGTGGGGCGGCGCTTCGACCGCGGCCGCCTTCTTGTCGAACTTCGTCCACGGCCGGCCCTGGATCCACCTCGATATCGCACCCACAGCCTGGTCCGAGGAGAACCGTCCCGAGGGGCCCAAGGGAGCGACCGGCGCCGGCGTCCGGCTGCTGCTCGAGTTCCTCCGCCGGAGGAGCGAAGCGCCATGAGCCTCGCCGCCGGACTCATCCTCTCCTTATTCGGCGCGACTTCCTTCCTGTTCTTCGTCTCCTGCGAGCGCGACCGGCGGCGCGAAATCCTCGACCGCAAGGCGACGATCAAGCGCCAGCGGGCCTTCAAGCTCGCCGACCTCTCGCGCCGCCGCCGCCGCCAGACCCGCGTCGCCGCGGGCACCGAGGGCCCGGACGCGAAGGAGGCCGCGAAGATCCTCGCGGCGATGATGCGCGAGAGTCCGGCGGGGACGTAGCCGCGCTTCGAGACCTACCAGTACTGTGCCGGCTCGCTGGGTCGTCCCGGCGTCATCGGCTCGTCGCGGAAGCACCAGGTCCCGCGGCGCGTGTCGACGAGGACGATCGAGAGTTCGGCAACCAGCCCGTCGTTGAGGACAATCTCGTTGTCGGTCGTGCTGATCACCGCCGTCGCGAGGACCTCCTTCGGCGCGCGGCCCGGGGCGAGAACCCGCACGCGAAGACCGGAAGGGATCGCCGGAACATTCACCGTTCCACCGTAAGTAAGGAAGGGATAGATCACGGCTTGCGGCGGGAGGTTCGGCCACCACCCGAGTCGCTCCGCCGCGGCGGCGGGCAGGGAGCATACCGGTTCGTCGGATTCGAACCCTGAATTCGCAACGGCCGCCGATTCCAGCCAGAACGGGCCGAGCGAAGATTCAGCTCGAACCTGGACGCGAACTCCCATGGCTCTCTTCCTGTCGCCTGCGCGCGAGATCGAGGGAGACCATCCGGCGCATCACCCCCAACCGTCCTCTCCGGCGGACCGCCTCGGCAATCGACACAGCCTGGGCGATCTCTGCCAGTGAGAGTGGCCGCATTCGCCGGATCACGCCCCGAACGTGCACCGTCCCCACCATGGGTCTCCTTCCGACTGAGCCTACGCCGCTGCGAAGGAGAAGACAAGTTCGGGGTTCGGGGTTCGGGGTTCGGG
>JACQVV010000365.1 GCA_016209595.1 Planctomycetota bacterium | reverse complement strand
TACTGCGGCTCGCGCGCCGATTTCCGCCTCGCCACCGCCTCCGCAGACCGTTCTCGCCGCTCTACCTGGCGGTGCAACAGCGAGAACTTCGGACGATCCGGTGAGAAATGCGGGCTAGCGGCCAACCTCGCGTGGAGTCTCACCGCGAGCGCAAGCGACTTGCCGCAGGTGGAGCGAAGGGACTGGCCGGGCTATCTCGCCTCGTAGACGTAGATCTCCGCGTCCCCCTCGCCGAGGCTCCTTCCCGCGCCCTGGCCAGAGTAGACCGCGCGCCCCAGGACTTCGAGGGAGGGCCGTACGTCGCCTCCTCCCGGTCCCCAGGGCGTGCTCCTCACCCGGACCTCTTCGATCTTCCGGAAATCCCTGTCGAAGACTCGTCGTGTAGAGGGCGACCGCGAGGGCGACCAAGAGCCCCTTCGGGTTGCGGAGCGCGATGTCCTCCAGGGCCATCGCCACGCCGACCACGGTGCCGAGGAGCCCCAGCGTGCAACTCATGTTCCCGATGAAAGAGAGGACCCGAGAGGATCGCCGGCACGCGGCGAGGACCTCCTCCGCGCCGTCGCGGCCCACGCCTGACGCGACAGGTCCGGCGAGCGCTTGGCCGTAGTGCTGGCCGTGACCGTGGCCCTCGCCCGTCTCCCGTCCCCCGAGTGGCGGTGAAGGTCGCATAGAATGGCCGCGAGCGAGTCCATGTCCGGGGTCGCGCATGCGCGCTCCGGCCGGGAGAAAGGCCATGGCGATCCGGTTCGAGTGCGAGTGCGGGAAGAGGCTCTCGGTCCCTGACGAGCGGGCGGGCGAGCGCGTCCGGTGTCCCGGGTGCGGGAAGCCCGTCGCCGTGCCAGGGCGATCCGTCGCCGCGACGAAGATCGAGGAGAGGACGCCCGATATCAGCGGGCCGCTCCTGCTCACGGGGTCGCTTTCGGAGTTTCTGAAAAGGTCCGTAGGCGACCTCCCGACCGTGGTGCTCAAGCGCCCCCAGGACGATCTCGCCGGAATTCGCAAACTCGTCGCGGGGGCCGAGGCTCTAGACCGGCTCGGCCGTTATCCTGCCCTCGGGTCGCTCGGCCGGGGCGGGATGGGAGAGGTCCTCCTCTCACGGTGTATGACGTTCTTGAGTACATGGCAGGAGGCATGACGGAGGATCAGGTTCTCGCTGACTTCCCTAGTCTCACCCGTGAGGACATCCGTGCCTGTCTGGCGTTCGCTGCGGCCCGCGAGCGCCGGCTCGCTGTTCCGCCCGTGGCGTGAGCCTGCTTTTGGATGAGAACCTGAGCCCAAAGCTCTCTGCTCGCCTTCGGCCGCTGTTTCCTGGGATCCAACACTTGGATCTTGCGGGGCTTCGAGGCCAGGTAGATCACGCCATCTGGGATTTCGCGCGGGACCACGATCTCGCTATCGTTATTCCGCGTTCTGCATCCCGCCTTCGAAAAGCCCCCTCCCCCCTATCCCCCGAACACCTTCTCCGCCTCGAAGTCCTTGACCTGGACGAGCTGGCCGGAGTCAAGGACGAGGTGGTCGATGAGGAACACCCAGGCCCCGAAATCGGTGCGCCGGAAGAGCCCGACGCACTGGAAGACCTCGCGAGGGTCCTGGCCGTTGTCCTCGCAGACCTTGATCGCCTTCCACCGGAGGTAGCGGGCCCGGTCGTCCGGGGTGACGAAGGCGATTGAGAGGGCCCCGGAGCCGCCGTCCGCGAGGCCGGCTTGACGGGCCAGGTCCTCCTTGATCTTCTCGAAGTACTCGATCCCGTCGAGTCGGAGAACCATCGTGTTGAAGAGCTTCTGGAAGCTCTCGTCCCGCCGGTACTCGCGGTTCCCGGACGAGTCGAGAGAGACCTCCACGAAGTAGCCGCGCTTCGATTCGTCCTCGGGGTAGGCCACGAGCTGGAAGTTGTAGTAGCGGACGAGCTCCAGGAGCTGGCGAGTCCCGGCGAGATCGAAACCGGGAATGGGGAGCGGCACGCCCTCCTTGCGCACCTCGCGGACGAGATACGGGCGGAGGAACTCGACGTACTGATCGTAGCTCGTGATCGAGGCCGCCTTGTGCGAGGTCCGGGGCCTCGCGGCCTGGGCCTCCCGGCTCGCGGCGATCTTGCGGTTGAGCTCCGCCAGGTCTTCCTGGCGCTGGCTCTCCGCCGCGAGCCGCGCGTTCTTCTCGGCCGCGAGATCCCGGCGCAGGGCCTCCTCCCGCTCGGCGGCCTGGCGTCGCTCGCTTTCGAGGGTCCCGGCGAGCTGCCGGTCCCTGTCCTGGAGCTTCTTCTCGAGGTCCGCCTCCCGGAGACGCGAGGACTCCCGCATCGCATCGAGCGACCTCGTGGTCGCGAGGAGCTTTGCGTCGAGCTCGCGCTCCTTCTCCTGGGACTTCTCCCTCTCCTGGGCCAAAGCCTTCGCCAGAGCGTCGCTCGACTGCCGCGCGAGTTCCTCCCGGAGGCGCCGCTCTCTCTCCTCGGCCTTCCGTTCGTTCTCCACGAGTTTCGACTGGAGCTCCTTCTCCTTCTCCTCTGCCTTCTCCCTCTCGGAGGCGAGCGCGGCCTGGACGGCATCATCCGACTGCCGGGCGAGATCCTTTCGGAGGGCCTCTTCCCGTTCCTCTGCCTTCCGTTCCGCCTCGGCGAGCTTCTCCGAGAGCTCCCGGTCCTTCTCGGCCACGGCCTTCTGGGCCTCCTGCCGGAGCTCCTCGCGGAGGACTTCCCGCGCCTTCTCCTGGTCGCCGACCGCGGCCGAAAGCTGGCGCTCGAGTTCCTCCTGGCGCGCCTGCTGCGCCGCGATCCTCGCCTCCTTGTCCCGCTCGACGTCCTCCATCTCCTTCATCTTGAGCTGGAGCTGCTTGAACGCCTCCATCTGAACCGCGAGCTGCTGCTCCAGCTCCTCGCGCTTCTTGGCGAGCTCCTGGCGCTCCCTCTCGATCTCCTGGCGCTTTGCCTCGGCCGCGGCCTCCTCGGGCGAAGGCTCCGCCTTCTTCGCCACCTGGACCGACATCGGCCTCGCCGCCGAGACGCCCGTTTCCTTTTTCGCGTCGTCGCGAGACCGGAATGGGAAGAAGAGCACCACGTTCGCGAGGATCGACAGCAAGAAGAAGAAGCCGTAGTAGGTCCACCGCCGGAGTCGCTTCATGGTTCTCGTTTCTCGGTGACGTCGAACTCCACCGAACGCAAGCCCACTTCCGAGAGCACGGCCACGACCTCGACGAGACGCGCGCCCTTCGCGGCCTGGTCGGTGCGCAGGACGACCTTCCTGTTTCCCGGACCGCCGGTTGCGCGCGCCGCGAGGAGCTCGCGGAGGTGCTCTTCGGACTCGGCCCGCTCGCTGTCCACGTAGATCGTATCGGTCGCGTCGATCGTGATCGTGATCGGCTCCGTCCGCCCCGAGTCGCCCGCGGCCTCATCCTTCTCCCGCGAGGACACCTCGGGGAGATCGACGGGCACGCTCGACGGACGAAGCTCCGACGCGACGATGAAGAAGATGAGGATGGTGAAGAGGATGTCCACCATCGACGTCGTGTTTGGCTGGATGGACTCGGCCGGGACGCGCCGCCGGAGAGCCACGTTCTCTACCCCTCCGCCGCCGGTTCGGCGCTCGGCCTCTTCGCGGCCTCGAGGACCAGGAGCTCCTTGACTCGGTTGAGCTCCACGGCGAGGCGCTCCTCCATGTCATCCGCGAACCGGCTGAAGATCGAGAGCGAGATGGCGCAGAGGAAGAAGAGGAAGATCCCCGCGATCGTGGTGTAAAGGGCGACCGAGAGGGCGATGAGGAGGCCTTTCGGGTTGCGGAGCGCGATGTCCTCCAAGGCCATCGCCACGCCGACCACGGTGCCCAGGAGTCCGAGCGTGCAGCTCATGTTCCCGATGAAGGACAGGACCCGGGACGAGCGCCTGCACTCCGCGAGGACCTCCTCCGCCCGGTCACGGCCCCGCCGTTCGGCGATTTCCAGGTCCACATCGGAGGAGTTTGAGAGGAGCACGTAGTGCGGGGCGAGCGTGAGTTCGCGGCTCCCGGCGAGCAGCGCGAGGGACTTCGCCCTGTCCAGGGGAGCGGCCAGGACCGCTCTCACGAGCCGCTTCCGGTTCGAGGCCCGGAGCCGGCGCTGGAACCAGAACCAGGTTCGCTCGAGGGTAAACGCGAGGGCGACCACCTCGGCGAGGAGGATCGGCGTCATCCAGACGACGCCCCCCTTCTCGATGTATTCCCAGAACATCGGCCACTCTCCCTCGCGCGGCTCTGTATCTACCGCACCCTGCAGAACCGGCAGTCCCCCTCGTCCCAGACATCCTGGAGGTGGAGCTGGTGGGCCGCTCCGAGCTCCATGACGAGCGACTCGAGGGCGTTGGGCTCGTCCTTCTTCTTGCTGGCCGCGCGGTCCTTCCCGGCCGCGACGCGCTGGAAGCGCGCTTCCGCCTGCATCGTGTTGATTCTCGCGGCGGTCGCGTCGGACTCGGTCTTGTAGAAGCCGATGTCCTTCTCCACCTCCTTCACCTTGAAGACGTACTCGTCGGCGAGCTGCTTCGCCTTCTTCTCGTAGGTCTTCTCGTCGATCCTTCCACCGCGGAACGAGGTCTTGAGGTTCAGGAGCTGCCGGGTGTACTCGATCTTGATCTGGCGCACGGCGCCCCGGTAACGGCCGAGCTCCGTCTGGTTCTTCTCGAGGAGCTTCTCGTTTTGCGCGATGCGGTCCTCCAGGTTCCGGACGGCGGCCGTCTTCTCCGAGCCGATGATGTCGTCATAGTTGTCGAGCGCCTTGTCGAAGTTCCGGTCGATCTCCTCGGCCGTCTGGCGGGGGGTGACGCCTGCAGGGGCGGGAGGCGTCGCGGCGAGCCCGAGACTTTCCTCGGGGGCCGCGCCGTCCGGGCCGGCCGGCGGCGCGATCTCATCGAGTGGGTTTCTCGTCTCCTCCTGGGCCCCGGCCGGGGAAGAGAAGAGCCCGGTCAGGCCGAGGAGGCCGAGGGCGAGCGTGGCGTAGGAGACGCGCATGGGACTAGTCCTCCTCATCGATCGGCTTGTTGTAGAAGTAGTCGATGGCGCTTTCGATCGACGGGGCCGCCTTGAGCGCCCCGACCTGGTCGATCTGGATCACGCACTCGGCCAGGACCTGCTGGCTGTCAGCGAAGTTGGCGAGTCCGTCGTTCAGCCGCTCGTGGACCTGGGCGAAGACATCCACCTTGTTGTAGAGGTCGGCGAGCTTCTGGCTGATCGACTGGATCGCCAGGTTCCCCTCCGAGACGGCCTCGTGGACGAACCGCGTCCCCTGGATCAGGTCGCGCTGGAGGAGGATGTTGTCCATCATGAACTGCTTCTCCATCTCCAGGTTCGCGATGAGCTGCGTGAAGGCCTCCTGGAGCTTGTCGAACACCAGGACGAGCGAGCCGAGGTTCTTGTGGAGCGCCTGGTACTGCTTCACGTTCCGGTTGTAGCCCTGGACGTAGCGCTCGTTGATCTTGTACTCGCGGAAGATCCGCGTGAACTCGCGCTTGGCTGCTTCCGCGGTCTTCTCGTCGTCGGACTCCTTGAACTGGATGGCCAGATCCTTGAGCTTCTTCTCCAGATCGACCGCCCGGAGCCGGTGCTCCTCGGCCTTCGTCCCGTACTCCTTTTCCTTGAAGCCGAGGTAGCCCGTGAACTTCCCGAGCTTCCGCTGCAGCTCCTTGAAGACGTCGATCAAGACGTCCTGGCTGGAGATGATGCGGTCGAAGTCGAAGATGATCTTCTTCGCGTAGGCGCTCATCTTGAGCGTCATCCGGCTGGCCAGGACCTGGTCGTTGGGGTTGCCCTGATAGGCCTCCAGGTCCGCCTTGAGGTCGTCGTTCGCCTCGCCGAGCGACTGGATGAGCGGGTCGTACTTCTGGAGCGAGCGCTCGAGGGTGCGGACTTCCTTCTTGATCGACCACTGCCCGAGCTGCTCGGGGTTCGAGCGTCCCTCGATCTTCTCGTCGGCGGGAGCACCCTCCTCGGGCTCCTCGGCGAGCACTGGCGCGCCGAGAGAGAGGAAGAGGAAGAAGAGAGCCGGCGAGAGGAGCCCGGCCGCGATTCGGTTGCGTTGCATGTTCGTATTCCTCCTTCGCTCGGTTGGCCTACGGCCGGTCCCGGGGGACGTCGACCGCGGCCACGAAGAACGTGGGGTCCTTCGTCTTTTCGGCCAGAACCTCCATCTGCGCGTCGGTCAAGTTCGCGAAGTAGGTCCGGGCCTTCTCGAAGTCTTCAGCCATGTAGTTCAGGAAGCAGGCGTTGTACCAGTCGGACTCGGAAACATCGGCCCCTTCGTCCTGGGTGAGGACGAGGTAGCGTTCGAAGTCGTCTCTGGCGGGGCCGTAGTAGCCGAGCTCGAACTCGGTCATCGCCCTGTTGTAGAGCAGCCGGCGAAGGTGGTGCGGCGAAACGTGTCCCTCGAACTCCTCAGCGAGATAGACGCCCTTGTCCAGCGCCTTCAGGGCCACGTCGTGCTCCCCGCCCTGGAAGGCGATCTGTGCGAGAAGCGCGTAGGCCATGACCTTCACGTGCGGCTCGACCTCCTCGAAGCCGTCGAGGCCGATCGCCCTTTCCAGGTCCGTCATTGCGAGCTTCGGGTTGTTGAGCTCGTAGTAGACGTGCGCCCGGGCCATCAAGGCATCGCGGTTGTCCGGCCGTGATTCGAGCGCGGCCGTGAGCGACGTCAGCGCCGCGGAGGGATCGCCCAGTTTGTCCCAGCAGATCCCGCGGCGATAGAGCGACATGAAATCGCCCGGGTGGTCGGCCAGCCAGAACGTGTAGAGCTCAGCCGCCGACTCGTAGTCCCCCTGTTCGTAGGCCTGGTCCCCACGGATGTTGGCCGGGAGGTCCCCGCCCGGCGGCGAGCTCTGGCAGCCGGCTACGAGTACCAGGCAGGCCAGCACAGCCCCGATGCGCGACATGATCGACTCCTCCTATGCCCTCGAACGCCCTGTCTCGAAAGGATCGCCCGGCGCGGAGACGCTCCGCACCTTCGGCGGGAGTTTCAGCAACGGCCGTGCCCTTCGCTTCCGTCGTTCCGGATCGGGCGGAGCCGGCGGGATCCGGCCTGTGGCGGGAGGTCGAGCGCGCGGCCGTCCATCGAGCGCCCCGGTCGCCCGCGCCCGCCGGATAGACGCTTGGGTCGAACGGTTAGAACGTTCGGACCGGATCAGGGGTCCGAGATCGGGCTTGGGTTTTCCGGGCCATCCTTATTGAGGCCGGAAACGTTGCGCTCCATGCCCAGGAGCCCCATTCCGTAGGTATCCAGGCGCCAGCGGTGGAAGAGGATGCCCGCGGCGACGGCCGCGTTCAGGGACTCCGCTCCGGGGTCCTGCTCGATCGTGACGGCGAGGTCCGCTCCTGCCGCGAGATCGGCCGAAAGGCCCCGGGCCTCCGACCCGATCAGGAAGGCGGTGCGAGGGGCTAAGCGCGCCCGGGCCAGCGGTTCCCCGTCGCGCGGTTTGGCCGCGACGAGGACGTAGCCATGGCCCCGCAAGAGCTCGAGTGCGCGGCCGGGCTCGACGTCCTCGGCGATCGGAATCCTGAAGGCGCCGCCCATCGAGGCGCGCAACACCTTGGGGCTTCTCGCTTCGGCAGTCCCGGGGAGGAAGAGCGCCCCGGAGAGCCCGAACGCCCACGCCGAACGGAGGATCGCCCCCACGTTTCCCGGGTCGCCGATCCGGTCCAGAAGCGTCACGCCACCGCGCAGCGCGAGGATGCCCTCCGGCGTGAACTCTCGCGCGGCGACCTCGAGGACGATCCCCTGCGGGGTCACGGTGTCCGCGAGCTTCGCCAGGCGGCCCTTCGGAACGACCGCCGCCTTGCCTCCGCGCTCGCCGACCCGCGCCAGGAGCTCCATCCAGTTTCCCTCGGTTCCCTCTTCGACGATCGCAAGTTCCACCTGGCAAGGCGATTCCAGAGCCTCCCGCGCGAGGCGGGCGCCTTCGACGAGGAAACGGCCCTCGCGGCGGCGGTACTTCTTCGCCCTCAGGCGCGCCAGGTTCTTCAGGGCCGCCGCGGAGAGAGTTTCCATCCTGATTTTTCGTCTCACGATTTGGATCCCGCCCGCCCCAGTGTAATCTTCTCGCGGCCCCGCCGTGTGGAACGCTCATGAACTCGCTCAAGGCCTTTGTTCTTCCACTCCTTCCCCTTCTCCTCCTCGCGGTGTGGTGGCGCCCGGCCGATGCGGGCAGGACTCTTCCGTCCGCAGCCCCGCCTCCCTCCCGCCCCGCTTCACCTCTCCCGGCGGCGGGATGCGCACCTCGCGATCTCCAGGCGCCCGACTTCCACCGGATCGTCGTCGAGCGAGACGGCCCCTCTCTCCTCCTCTTCCGCGGGAACTCGCTCCTGGCGGCCTACCCCGCTAGCCTGTCCGGAGACTTGCCGGAAGGACGCTTCGCGGTCTGCGGAGTTTCCCGCGGAGGACCGGAAGGGACTTGCCTCGCACTTTCGTATTGCGACCGCGGCGAGGCGGACCGCGGGCTGTCGGCCGGGCTCATCGACCGGGCCGCGCACGCGCGGATCGTTGCCGCCCTGGCGGAAGGAGAGGTCCCCGAGGAGCCGATCCGGATCGCGGGCGGCTTCTCGATCCATGGCGCGGGCACCCGCGCGGGCATCGAGCTCTCGGATGACCACGTGGAGCAGGTGGCCGAGCTCGCCAGGACTGGAACGCCAGTCGATATTCGCAGATAAGGCGCTGTGAGGAAATAAATGCGTCAACACCGAGGCCGAGCGAGGCGCCACCAGGCAAGGCGCCCTTCGCTTCGCTCAGGGCAAGCTAGTTTACCCCGAGCGAAGCGAGGGGCAGCCTGGCGGCGCCGCAGCCGGCCGAATGTAGCAGTTATTTCCTCACAGCCCCTAACTACCGGAGCAGCCTGGCCCCCGCCCAGTCGGCTCTCGCATTGACGGGGCCGTTCGGACCGTAGTCGGCTTCGAGAGTGAGCCGCCCTGCTCCCTTCACCGGAACGTCGATCTCCTTCGCCCCGGTCTCCCGAGTGACGAGTCCCGAATCGAAGACCGTCTTGCCGTCCACCTGGACGCGGAAGATCGCTCCTCCCCGCGTGTACGGGGAAGTCTCCACGGCCGAGTCGTCGATCCCCGCCGTGCAAAGGAAACGTTGGTACTCCCCCCCGAGGTCGTAGACGAGGAGGAACCGGGCGTGCGTCCCGATCCCCTTCTGGTAGACCTTCCCGTCCACGGAGAGCTGCGTCCCGGCCCAGCTCACGTCGCGCCGGTAGTCCCATTCCTCGTCGAAGTAGGGGAAGGACTTCGCTTCCACGGGCTCGCGGTCCGAGAGATAGACGAAGCGTCCGTTCTTCATCGTGATCGAGTGAATCCGCCCTACCGGCGCCGCGAATTGGACGGGGTCCGGGAAGTCCGCTTCGTCGTCGTAGACCGATCGGGCGGCGAGGACACGGTCGGTCATGGAGAGGATCCGCGCGTGGACTCGGCATCCGTCCACCGTCTGGACGATCCCCAGGACGTACTGCGGGGAGGGAACGGGTGCCATCCCCTCCTGAAAGCGGACCATCGCGACGTCCTGGATCCGCTTGGCAACGACCTCCGCCGAGACCTTCCACCGGATGAGGACCTCGTCGGGCGTGAAGCGCTGGAGCAGGCCGGAGACGACGTCGCCCTGCGGGCGGAGCCAGAGGACATCCTCCTCGCCTTCGTGCTGCGAGATCGGGACAGGCCGGGCCGGGTCGTCGGGAAACCGGATCGAACGGATCGCAAGGAGTGAAAGCCGGAGCCGGCCGAGCCCCTCCGTGGCGAGCGTCACCACATCCGGATCGTACGCCGGAGCCCCTTCGGGGTCCCCGCCCTCGAATGTTCCGCGAAGGACGTCGCCGTTGGTGAGAACGACCTCGGTCGCCTTCGGGTCGGCAAGCACCGCGCGCCCTGGGTTCTCCACTAGCACGATGTCGGCCAGAGGAGAGCGCCGGGTCCTCCCATCGGAGGTCCGGATCGAGATCGCACCGGATTCGTCGATCCCGAGCCATTCGCCCTCCAGGGTCGAATCGACGGTCTGGAGCCGGACTTCCTCCCCCCACGCCGGGAGGAGGAGCCTCACGCCGAACGCGGTGGCGACCGCGAGCGCGCACCCCGTCCGGAAAGTCATCAGGCCAGGACGTCCAGGTTCTGCCCGACCCCCAGGGCTTGCGACAGCAAGGAGAGGATCGCGTTCGCCTGCGCGTCCTGCGTCTTCTTCAGAACGGCCACGCCAGCGGCCATCTCTACGTTCTGCGCGGCCTGTGCCGTGGAGAGGTTCGCGATCGAGAGGGACAGGCCGCTTCCGAGCGCCTCGACGGACATGCGTCACCCCCTAGTGCCATCCTTGGACTGGCTGGAGAATACGGCACTCAAGGCCTCCCGGTCAAGGGGACTCGCAGCCGTCACCTTGTCGGAGACCGGGAGCCGGCGCTACACTGCTCGGACGTTCGCTCTTGGAGGAGAACCCATGGAAATCGGCGACCCGATCTTGGACTTCGAGATTCCGCAGGCGGGAGGCGGCACGTTTGACTCCGCCGCCGTCCGCGAGGGCAAGCGCCTCGTGCTCGTCTTCTTCCGCGGAGCCTGGTGACTCGTCTGACGGCTCCACCTCCGGAAGATCGGAGGAAGGCTGTCCGAGTTCGGGCAGCGCGGCGCGACGATCGCGGCCATCTCGGCCGACACCCAGGAGAATCTGGAGATGTTCCAGCGGTCCGAGAACTTCGGCTTCCCCGTCCTCGTGGACGAGGGAGGCAAGGTCTTTCGCTCGATGGGCGTTTTCCGAAAGGAGTCGAGGAAGGGCGCGTTGCCTTTCCCCGCGCTCCTCGCCTTCGACGCGCAGGGGGTTCTGCGCTACCGTAGCGTTACTCCCAACCTCTTCAAGAGGACCCGACCCGCGGAAGTTCTTGCGGCTCTGGCGGGGATGCCCGCGTAGGGAGCCGGACTCAGCGCCGGAAAGAGGGCAGGAAGAGGCACGCGAAGAGCACGACGAGCCCCGCGTACTGGATCGCCCGGCTGATCGCAAACTCGCGCAGGTAGGCGGGCGGAAGGCCGAGCGACCGTAGGCGCCGCCAGCCGTGCGCAACGCTTCCCGCACCCAGGAAGACGAGCGCCGCAAGATATCCCAGGCCGACGTAGCGCCCGTGCTCCCGGTACCGCTCGTAGCAGAGGAAGAAGAGCACGGTGACGATCGCCACGGGGAACCACGCCCAGACCTTCTGGCGCTGCACGGCGCCGGCCAGGTCGAACTCCAACTGGCTGTCGAGCCGGCTCACAAGTCGGCGCGTGTAGACACGCGAGGCCAGGATCGTGAGGAAGAAGAACGCGATCCCTGCGGCTTGAGCCGGCCCGAGGTCGGAAAGCATGCCGCTCATGCTATCATGCCTCGACTCATGGACATCACCATCGCCACGGGGACCTTCCACCCCGAGATCGGCGGGCCCCCGCGATACCTCCATCGCCTGGCAGGCGACCTCATCCGCGAAGGGCACGGCGTCCGCGTGCTGACCTTCGCCGAATTCGAGGGACCGCATGAGGATGATCCTTGCCCGGTCTTGCGGATTTCGCGAGCGTCGCGCATACCCGTGCGGCTGGCGCGGATGGCTGTGGCCGTGCTCTCCCGGGCGCGCTCGAGCGACCTCCTCTACATCAACGACCACGGCCTCGCACCGGCGCTCGCGAACGTCCTCCTGGGACTCCCGGTCGCGATGAAGATCGTGGGCGACTTCGCCTGGGAATTTTCAGTGCGCCATGGGCTCTACGCGGGGGGGATCGACGAGTTTCAGTCGAGCCGCCCGGACGCGCGGAGCCGTCTCGTGCAGGGTCTCCAGCGCTTCTACGCGCGGCGCTCCCGTCGCGTGATCGTGCCGTCGCGGTATCTCGCCGGCCTTGTCGAGGGCTGGGGCGTGGGACCCAGACGGATCGTCGTCATCCCCAATGCCATCCGGGCCGAGGACTACGTGATCCCCCCCACGTGCGAGGCGGCACGCGCGCGGCTGGGGATCGACTTCCCCTTCCTCCTCACGGTCGCGCGGCTCACCCCCTGGAAGGGCATCGACCACCTGCTCGACCTCGTCCCATCGCTCCCCGCCCCCATGCGGCTCGTCGTGGTGGGCGAGGGACCCGAGCGAGAGCGTCTCGAGGCGCGGGCGGCGAGCCTGGGCGTCTCCGAGCGCGTTCTCTTCGTGGGGCGCGTCCCTCCGTCCGAAGTCACGGTCTGGATGAGGGCGGCGGAGGTTTTCGTCCTCTTCACGGGATACGAGGGGATGTCCCATGTCCTCCTGGAGGCGCTCGCCGCGGGCACGCCCGTCGTCGCGAGCGACAAAGGCGGGAACCCCGAGGTGATCCGCGACGGAGTGGACGGCATCCTGGTCCCCTACCCCGATCCGACGCATCTACGCCGGGAGGTCGCGGCACTTCTCGCCGACCTCCCCCGCCGGGAGCGCCTGCGCAAGGCCGCCGCCCGCCGGGCCGCGGACTTCTCGTGGCCGGTCCTCTACGAGCGCACTCTCGCCGTCTTCCGGGATACGATCGGCGAACATGCCCGATCGAGCCGCCGCGGGCGACCCCGCGGGACACAGCCCGTTGGCTCTGTCCGCGCCTAGTCTCGTCCTTTTCTCGGGAGACCGGCGGACGGCGCGCGGCGAGCCGGGTTCGTTCGCGGACCTCCTGGAACGTCTCGCGCCCTGGTGGGGCTCGATCGACGTCTTCTGCCCATACCGCGAGGGCGCCTCGCCGCGCGTCCTCCACGGCCGGGTCAGACTCCATCCGGTCCGCGCGGGACGGTTCGCGGCGCCCTTCGCCTACCTCGCCGCGGCACGCGAGACGGTCGGCGGCGCGAGACCGGACCTCGTCGTGAGCCACCTCTACGGACTCTGCGCCGGCGCGCTCGCAGGCGACCGGCTGGCGCGGGAGCGCCGCTCCCCACACATCCTGGAGATCCACGGCGTACCGGGCCTTCCGGTCGCGCGGGGCGTCCGGCAGAGGGTCGAGAAGGGAATCCTCGCCGCCTACCTGCGCGGTCCGGGACGCCGGGCCGCCGCGGTCCGGATCGTCAGCGGGAGCGAACTGGCGCGGTTCGCCGCGCGCTGCGGCGTCCCCCGCAACCGGACGCTCCTCCTCCCGGCGGTCTACCTCGATCACGAGGTCTACCGGCCCGGCGCCGGGGAGGCGGTCCACGACGTCGTATGGGCCTCCCGCTTCGTCCCCGGCAAGGGGCTCGAGCGTTTCCTTGATGCCGTGGCCCTCGCGGCGCGCGAACGGCCATCGATTTCCGTCGCCGTCGTCGGGGACGGACCGCTCGGCGAGCACGCGCGGCGGCGCGCGGAGGAGCTAGGGATCGCGCGACGGGTTCAGTTCCTCGGCTGGATCGCCGACGCGCGCGAGCTTGCTTCGATCTACCAGACCTCGCGACTCTTTGTCCTGGCCAGCGAACACGAAGGCGGGCCGCGGGCGCCCATCGAGGCGATGGCCTGCGGGACACCTGTCGTCGTCACGCGGGTCGGGCTCCTGCCCGAGGTGGTCCGCCACGGCGAAAACGGACTCTTCACGACGGGCAGCCCCACCGATCTCGCCCGCCAGATGCTCGCCGTCCTCGCCGACGAGGGTGCGCGGCGCCGAATGGGCGAGGCTGCGGCAGCAGCAACCTCCGCCTTCGATCGCGACCGTCTCGTTGCACGCTACGCCGACGCGTACCTCGCGATCGCCCGAGGCTGGACGGGATCGTGATCCACGTCGTCGCCAACACCCGCCTCCCGTCCGAGAAGGCGAACGGGAGCCAGACGATGAAGACGGCCGAGGCCCTGGCCGTGGAGATGGGGCGGCTCGTTCTCTGGGCTCCCGCGCGCTTCCCGCCTCCCGAGGTCCGCGGCGTCCGGGACCCGTTCGCTTACCACGGCGCGCGGAGGAACTTCCGGCTCCGGCTCCTCCCCTCCTTCGACCTCGTGACGCCGATCGCCCGAAGCCTCCCACCTTTTCTCGGCCGCCTCGTCTTCTACCTCCAGGGGGCCTCCTTCTCGGTCCTGGCCGCGGCCATGGCGAGTGTGTCTCCGGGCGAGCTCTGGTACACGCGGGACGTCTACTTCTTCCTGCTCTTCGCGCCGCTCGCCAGCCGGCTCGGGAAGCGGGTCGTCCTGGAAGCGCACCACGACCTGCCCGCGCTCGGCGGATGGACGCGACGGGTCCTCGCCTCGTGCGACGGCCTGGTCGCGATCACGCGCGGCCTCGCCCGGAGCCTGGCAGAATCGGGGGCGGACCCGCGCCGGATCCTCGTCCTCCCGGACGGCGTGGACCTCGCGCCTTTCCGTGGGCTCCCCTCGCGCGAGGAGGCGCGGAGGAACCTCGGCCTCGATCCGTCCCGCCCGACCGTCGTGTACGCGGGACACCTGTACCCGTGGAAGGGGATCGACACGCTCGTCCTGGCCGCGCCGCGGGTGCCCGAGGCGCTCTTCCTCGTCGTGGGGGGCACCCCAGACGACCGCCGGCGGATCGAGCGTGCGGCCGCGCGGGAAGGCGCCGAAAACGTCGTCCTGACGGGTCACGTCCCCCCCACCCGGGTGCCTCTCCATCTCGCCGCCGCGGACTGCCTCGTCCTCCCGAACAGCGGCCGGGAGCCGATATCTCGCCTCTACACCTCGCCCCTCAAACTCTTCGAGTATCTCGCCGCCGGGCGGCCGATCGTGGCGAGCGACCTCCCGAGCCTGGCCGAGGTCCTCGCTCACGAACGGACCGCGCTCCTCGTCCCACCGGACGATGCCTTGGCGCTGGCCGGGGGGGTCCGGCGGATCCTCTCCGACGCGCCCCTCGCCGGGCGGCTAGCCGCCGAGGGACGGACGCTCGCGGAACGCTTCACGTGGGAGCGGCGCGCTTGCCGACTTGCCCGGTACCTGAAGACGGGAGAAACCCGCGATGAATGAGCTCCTCCACGCCGGGATCGACCTCGGCGGGACGAACGTCAAGATCGTGCTCGTCACCGCAGACGGGATCGTCCATGCCCGCGAGATCGTCCCCACGCGCGCAAGCGACCCCCCTCACACGACCGTGGAGCGCGTCGCTTCGGCGATCCGGCGGCTCACCGGCGGGCGGCGACTTGCGGGAGCGGGCCTCGGGTGCGCGGGGGCGCTCGACCTCGAAGCTGGCGTCGTCGTCGAGTCCCCCAACCTCCCCGCATGGAATGGAGCCCCGGCCCGCCGGCTTTTCGCCGAGCTCCTTGGCGTGCCGGTCGAGTTCGACAACGATGCCAACTGCGCCGCGCTCGGCGAGCACTGGCTCGGTGCAGGCCGGGGCGCCTCGAGTCTGGTCGCCCTCACCCTGGGCACGGGGATTGGCGGAGGCATCGTCCTGGGAGGACGAGTGTGGCGCGGGGCCACGGGCACCGCTGGGGAGATCGGGCACGTCACGATTGCCCCCGACACCGGCCCGATCTGCGGCTGCGGGAGCCGCGGGTGCGTCGAGACGCTAGCCTCCGCAACCGCGATCGTCCGCGAGGTCGCCCGGCGACTAGCCGCCGGGGAGCGAAGCATGCTCGCCGGTCGCGAGCCCACCGCCCGCGAGGCGGCCGAGGCGGCGCGCGCCGGTGACGCCCTCGCCCGCAGCGTCTTCGACGAAGCGGGCCGGCACCTCGGGATCGCGCTCGCGCTCCTGGCGAACCTCCTCAACCCCGAGCGCGCCGTCCTGTGCGGAGGGCTCGCGGGGGCGTGGGACATCCTCGAGGCTGCGGCTCGGGCCGCGCTTCGGCGCCACGCTTTCGCCCGCCCCGCCGGGACGCTCGACATACGAACGGGGGAGCTGGGCGAGTTCTCGGGCGCCCTGGGCGCCGCCCGGATGACCGTTCTGGGTGGTTCCGGGACGACTTGAGGACGGGAGTTGTGGCAGGATCGCACGCCCAGAACGAGGCAAACGTACAGCATCCGCACACCCCATCGTGGACTCCACGCAGTCTACCTCACAACATCCTTTGCGACAGGTAGTTATGCCATGATACTGTTCGGCTTCTTTCCGGCATGGCCCTTGCGATTGCACAGTACAGCGCGAAACCAAGAGAAGGAGGCAAGGGGACATGAACGCAGAACGGAGACTCGACCGCGAGAACGGAGGCGGCCACGAGCCCGACGAGCTCCTCATCGTCGTCGGAAACTTGGCGCACGAGCTCAACAATCTGTTGCAGCTTATCTTCGGCTACACGCAATGCGCGCAGGACGGCCTCGATCCAGATGAGGCGCGGCACCACGACCTCGCCGAGGTCCTTCGCGCGACCGGGAGGGCGACCGAGCTCGCCCGGCACCTCCAGGTTCTGAGCCACGGGCCGGAGCGCGGAGAAATCGGGATCGACCTCGACCTCCTGCTCCGGCAGTCCGCGGAGAGGCTCCGTCCGCTCCTGGGCGAGCGCTTCGCCCTGGAACTCGCGCTGGGTGGAACGGGTCGCCTTATCGCCGGGGATCCGCGCCTGATCGAGCGCGCGGTGTTCCACCTGATCGCCAACGCTCGTGACGCCATGCCCGAAGGCGGGCACATCTCGATCTCCACCCAGGAAGCGCCGCGCGGCGGGACCGGATCCCAGGACGATTCCAGCGCGTCCGCCGAACGCTACTTCTCCCTGTCCATCACGGACTCTGGAACCGGGTTCCCGCCGGAGATCCGCTCGCGCATCGGCGAGCCCTTCCTCAGCACCCGCCCGGGGCCGAATGTGCGGGGGCTCGGCCTCTCCATCGTGAAGGGAATCGTCCGGCGCCACCGTGGGACCCTGGACATCGAGAGCCCTCCGGCGGGCGGCACGACGGTGCGATGCACCTTCCCGGTTTGGCAAGCGGGCGGCGGCGCAGGCTACGAGCCGTAGACTCGGATCCTCGACCCCGGGACGACCGAAAGGAGCCTCGGGACCATTTCCTCGGTCAGGCGAACGCCCTTCCGCGCGAGGAAGATCCCGCTCTCGTCGTAGAGGTCTTGGGCGAGCACGAGGCCCGCGCGGAGCTTCTCCGCGGGAACGGTCGCGATCCTCTCCTCCCGGGTCCGCGCCTCGCGTTCGGCGAGATACGCGAGGGCGAGTTCGGCCACCTCCGGATCGTAGGCCGAGCCCCGCATCCGGGCCAGGTGCCGCCTCGCCGCCTCCCAGTGCTCGATCTGGTTCGTGAACAGGAGGTACGTGTCCAGCCCGTCTGCCAGGCGAAGCACGCGCGCGGCGAGCGAAACCTCCGAGCCGCGCTTCCTGTGCGGGAAGCCCGTTCCGTCGAAGTTCTCGGCATGGGACTCGACGATCTCGATCAAGGGCTTCGACCCGCAAACCTCGGAGAGCAGCACGACGCCGATCGTGGGGTATTTCTCGTAGGTCTTTCGTTCCTCCGGCGAGAGTTCCCAGGGAGGCCTGGAGCGCACCGGGTCGGGCAGACCGAACTGGCCGATGTCGTGGAGGAGCGACGCGACCTTGACGTTGCGGAGCTCGGAACCTTCGATCCCGGCAAGGACCGCCACCCCCTCGGCCGTCTCCTCGACGCGGACCGCGTGGCTCCCCTGCATCCGGCCCATCTGCTCGATGAGGCTCGCGAGCATCCGGACGGACCCCGTGTAGCTCTCCTCTATCTCGGTCTCGTGCTCGGAGAGGCGTCCCACGGTCTCTTCGCTGTCGGCTCTCGCTCGGGCAATCTCGCCTTCCTTCTCCTCCTCACGCTCCTTTCGGTCGTGGCAGCGCTGGAGGAGCGCCTTCGCCTTTGCGGCGAACACGAAGGGATCCGTCGGCTTGAACACGATGTCCTCCACCCCTCGCGCGATGAGGTCCCGCGCGAGCTTCGGCTCGATCAGGCCGGTGAGCACCACGATCATGGTCCCGGGCGAGGACTTCAAGAGTTCGACCGCGACCGCGTGGCCGTGGAGCTTCGGCATCCGCAGGTCCACCACCACCACGTCGTAGCGTCGCGCGGAGAGCTTCTTCGTGGCGACCTCGCCATCCTCGGCCGTTTCGCAGACGAAGCCCTCACCCCGCATCGCCCGGGCCACGAGCGCGAGCAGTGCGGGGTCGTCGTCGATTACCAGGGCCCATGGCTGCGTCTTCTGCTGCATCGAGATTCTCCTCTACGAGCGCGCCTCCCCAATCCGCCGCACGCACTCTTCATAATAATCCCGGTCGAGCCCGTGGAGGCCCGCCGGCCAGACCACCTTCCATCGGGAGGGGGCGCCGGCAGCCTTGAGCGACGCAGCGGCGAACGCCGGGCTGCGGGAGAGGAGCAGCCGGAACCCGCCGCACGCAGCGGCCACGGCGAGTTCCGGAATGGCGGCGGCGACCGCCGCCCATACCTCCCGGCGCCGCTCGACGACCGCGATCCCGCGGCCCGGGAACCGGACGAGCGCGGCGATCACGAATTGCCCCGCTCCGAGGCCGAGGAGGAGAATCCCCTCTCCCTCCGCAAGTTCGATCGCCGAGACGGCGTTCGTCCCTTCTCGGCTCGGATCGAACCTGCTCGCCAGTCGCAAGGTCCGCCCCCCTTCGGTGATGGTCGCGGCGATCCCGTCGTTCTTCGCTTGCTGGAGTTCGATCGTCCCGCCGAGATCCGGGAGGACGGGATCGACCGCACGCTCGAAGACCGAGATCCCCCATTTCGACGCCGGCTCGGCGAGCTCGGCGAGGGCGCTCGAGCGGTATGCCCCGCAGAGCGCGGCCAGAAGCGGCGAGATCGTCTCGGTGCCATCCCCCGCGAGGAGATAGCGAGGAGCCGCCTCTACGAGTTCCGGCACGGGCGCCTCGCGTCGCGCGACATCCGAGAGGTTCCACGCGGAGAGACGCGAGAAGAGGGCCGGCCGTCCGGCAGCCAGAGCCAGCGAGAGCGGAACGCGCCAGAGCACGAACGACTCCACCGGAGCGAGCACCCGCGCCAGGGCGCTTCCGAGTACCCGGAGCCCCGCCACCAGAGCCTGCCAGCGCGACGCGCGAATCCTCGCGTCGTAGCAGGCGAATCCGAGATCGACGAAGGCGAACGACGCCACACCGACTGCAAGTGCGCCTAGCCCGACGCGGGCGGCGGCCGGAAGGCCGCCGCGAGCGAGGATCGCCGCGAACCGAGCGCCCGCGAGCGTAAGGACAGCCGAGAGCGGCGCGAGCACGGAGAGCCAGCGCACCGCCCCCCTCGAACGCGCGGCGAGCCCCGTGACGAGCGAGATCGCGAGCCAGACGAGGAAGAGGTTCGAGGGTCCGCCTTCCAGGCGCGCCGCGAAGGCCGCCACGAGCACCCACGCGAACGCCGAGAGGCCCGGGAAGACGCCGGCCGCCCCCTCGAAATCGGGCGGGGCTGCATCCAGGAGCGGACGCCTCCCTCGCACAACAAGGCCGGGAACGGCGCCGCCCGCGGCGCCCACGAGAGCGGCGAGTGCCCCGCCCTGGATCTCTCCCGCCCACTCCACCAGGGGGCTCCACAGCACGGCGCCGGTCGCGTACGCCACGGCGACGAACGGCTGCCGGTTCCTCGCTTCGAGCCATCGCCACGGGTCGGCCGGCGGGAGCGCGGAGAGCACGATATACAGCAGCCCCGCGCCAAGGGACACCCCGGTCGTGGCGAAGGATCTCAGCGCGCAGTAAAGGACCAGGCCGACGAGCGGGTCCGCCAGGAGCCGCCAGGCGTGGAAGAGCGCCTCTCCCGCCCGCGCGTCGAGACGGGAGAAAGGAACGGATGGGGCGAGATCCGAAGGCTGGAACCGGATCGCGTAGAGCAGGGCGTCTCCCCGCTCGCCTGCCGAGGCGCGGAACCAGCGGAGCCGGAGCGCGACCCCAGCGGCCAGCACCACGAACGCGCACGCGAGGTCGGTCATCGCCCTTTCCTCCTCGTGGCGCCTCGCACCCAATCCGCGATCCGCCCGCGGTGTCTCTCCCAGCCGTATTCCGCCTCCCAGAGCAGGCGTGCACGGGAGGCCAGGCTCCGGGCGAAACTCCTGTCGCGGACGAGCCGCTCCATTCCCTCTGCAAGGGCCCCGGGAGCGGGGCGAACGAGAAGAGCCACTCCGGGAGAGAGGACCGACCGGTGGCACGGTGCGTCCGTGGCAAGGATCGGTCGCTCCGCTTGGAGACAAGAATAGACCTTGAGGGGAACGTTCGTGCCGGCGTTCCGGCAGGTGACGAGGACGTCGGCCGCCGCCATGAGGGGCGCCATCTCCTCCATGGGAAGCCGTCCCAGGAACCGGACGCCGCGGGCCACGCCTAGCTCCTGGGCACGCTCTCCATGGCGCTCGATCTGCTCGGGCGTGCCTCCGGCGACGGCGAGCGTCGCCCCCGGAAACGCGGCGAGGAACCCCGCGAAGGATTCGAGCAGGAGGTCGATCCCCTGGTTCACCTCGAGTGTCACCGTGTGGGCGATCACGGGTCCCTTCGGGCTCCCGAGCCTTTCCCGGACCCGGTCGACCTCATCGGACGAGGGACGCTTCTCCACCACGGAGGGATTGTGTACGATCGAGAGCCTCGCCGCCGGGTCGATTCTCTTCGGGTCAGGGGTCAATCCAAGGTTCTCGGAGAGATTGGGTTAGAAGGGATCGCGCTCAAGACGCGGTCCGGCCGGACCGATATTATGGGTGGAAAGGGGGCTCCCTCAAGATGCTCCTGTCGAACTTCGAGTACATCCCGCTCCGCCTGGTCCGCAAGTTCCTCGTTCCCGAGGGGCTCGCCCGCCGGGCAGCCCGCTTCCTGCCCTTCTACCTCGCTCCGCAGGGGCGCATCTCTCCAAGGCCCATCGTGGATCGCTACGAGTCGGCTCTCCGAGGGGAGGGAGGTTCGGTCGCCGGGAAGCAAATCCTCGAGGTCGGCACGGGCGGGTCGAACGGCACGGCCTACGAACTTGCCGCGCGAGGGGCACGGATCGTGACGGCCCTCGAGCCCTACGTGGGCCTCGAGGAGGCGATGGACTCCGAGCAGCTTCGATCGGTCGCCGCGAGCGCCGGAGTCGATCCGTCCGCGATCGCGGGGAGGACATCGAGAATCACGTCGCTCGACGCCGTGCCGCCGGGTTCGATCGATCTCGTCCTGTCTCACTCGGTGCTCGAACACGTCTTGGATCCGGCCGCCTTTCTCTCCGCTCTCGCCGGCCGTCTCGCGTCCGGAGGGTCGATGGTCCATGTGGTCGATTACCGCGACCACTTCTTCAAGTACCCGTACCACTTCCTCCAGTTCTCGCGGAGTTCCTGGGACCGTTTCCTCAACCCCGGCGACCTTCCCCGCTGGCGCCTGGGCGACCATCTCTCGATCTGCGACCGCCTCGGCCTCGCCGTGGAGGTCCTCCAGTCGACCGAGGACCGGAGCGCGTTCGCGAGGATCGCCCCGTATCTCTCCCGCGACTTCCGCCGCGAGGACCCGACGCTCGCGGTCTTGACCGCGGTCCTCCGGATGCGAAGGAGAGAGACCTCGTGAGACTCCTCCTTGTCAACTACGAGTACCCGCCGGTCGGCGGTGGGGCGGCGACGGCCTGCCGCCACCTCGCCCGCCGGCTCGTCGTGGAAGGGCACGAGGTGACGGTGCTCGCGGGCTCGTTCCGGGATCTCCGCGGAGGGAGCGTGGAGGACGGCGTCGACGTCGAGCGCTGCCCGACGCTCCGGCGCCGGGTGGACGGTTCGGGCATCTTCGAGATGTTCGCCTTCCTCGTCTCGGCCTCCCTCGCCCTGCCGCGCCTCCTCGCCCGCCGACCTTTCGACGCGGCGATCGTCTACTTCGCCGTCCCATGCGGTCCCCTCGGGCTCCTCTTCCGGCGACTCTCCGGGAAGCCCTACGTCGTGTCGCTCCGCGGCGGCGACGTGCCGGGATTCGTCCCGGGGCTCGGCTGGCTACACCGATGGCTTGCGCCGGTGCGCCGGGCTGTCCTCCGAGGGGCGGCGGCCGTCGTGGCGAATTCGGAGGGGCTAGCGGACCTCGCCCTTCGGGCCGACTCCGTCCCGGTTCGCGTGATCCCAAACGGCGTCGATTTGGAGGAGAACCGTCCGGCAACCGCCGCCCCTCGAAGCGGGGCCTATCGCTTTCTCTTCGTGGGTCGTCTCACGTCCCAGAAGAACGGCCTGTTCCTCCTCGACGTTCTCCGAGAGCTCCGGCAGATCTCGTCCCGCGACTTCGAGTGCTCGATCGTGGGCGACGGACCGGAGCGGAGAGCGCTCGAGGCCCGGGCTCGCGCTCTGGGCCTCGATGGGTCGTTGAGGTGTCACGGCTGGGTGGAGAGGCCAAGGCTCACGCTTCTCTATCGCGAGTCGGATTGTCTCGTCCACCCGTCCAGGTTCGAGGGGCTCTCGAACGTCCTCCTCGAGGCCATGGCCGCGGGGCTCCCCGTGATCGCGAGCGACGTCCCCGGCAACCGCGAGGCCGTAGAAGACGGGGAGACGGGCTGCCTCCGCCCGATCGATCGACCGGCCGGGTTCGTCGAGGCGATGCACCGCCTCCTCGAGGATCCCGCGCTCGGCCGCACGCTCGGGGCGCGTGGACGGGAGCGGGCGCGGGAACGGTTCGCCTGGGAGGAGGTTGCGAGGGCTCACGTCGATCTGTTGTCGTCCGGGAGGCTCGCACGTGCGATTTGAGTTCGGGGAGAACTGGCTCTCCTTCGCCGAGCGCGCTCTGACGACGGAGCGTGTGCGGCAGGCCGAGGCCGACCTGGAGGAGCTCCTCGCCGGCATCGGGATCGAGGGTCGGACCTTCCTCGACATCGGGTTCGGCCAGGGATTGACGCTCCTCGCCGCGAAGCGACGCGGAGCGCGCGTTGTCGGCCTCGACGTCGATCCCAGGTGCGTCGACGCCCTCGCGGCGACGCGGGGGCGATATCCGGACCTCGACGGAGAGGACATCCCGGTCGTCGTGGGGTCGATCCTGGACGATCGAACGGTCGCCGGCCTGGCCGCGCGCGTTGCCGCGGACGGAGGCTACGACATGGTCCACGCCTGGGGCGTCCTCCACCACACGGGGGACATGGCGTCGGCCCTCGCGCGGGCGGCTTCGCTCGTCCGGCCGGGGGGCCACCTCGTCGTCGCCCTCTACAACCGGCACTGGACGAGCCCCATCTGGAAGGGGATCAAGGCCGCCTACGTCCGCTCGCCGCGCCTCGCGCGGCGCCTGCTGGTCGGTGCCCTCTACCCCGCGATCTTCGCCGCCAAGTGGCTCGTGACCCGCGCCGATCCCCGGCGCCAGGCGCGAGGGATGGACTTCCACCACAACGTCGTCGATTGGGTGGGGGGATATCCGTACGAGTACGCGACGGTCGAGGCGGTCACACGCCTCGCCGCCCGCCACGGACTCGCGCGCGTGCGATTCCGCCGGGCCGAGGTCCCGACCGGTTGCAACGAGTTCGTCTTCGCGAAGGGCGCTCCGGCTCCTGGGACCGCGGCCGCCTCGACCGGGCGGAAGGGAGGTTCCCGGTGGGAGCCCTAGCCCGCATTTCTCACCGCCTTCCTGCTGCGCGCACCGAAGTGCCAGCATCTCCGCGACGTACTCGCTGCGGCCTCCTCGACGTACTGACAAGTACGTCTGCGTCGGCCTCGCTCCGTGCGTCGCGAATCTGCAGACACTTGGGTGCGCTCGCGACGAAATTCGGTGAGAAATGCGGGCTAGTCCGATTCGGCGGCCTCTCGCGCAAGGCGCGGGCGGGGTGGAGCGTCTTCCGGCGGCCCCTCGTCACCCGCGCTCTCCCCATCCACATGCACATTGAGCCGACCTCCAAGTGCAACCTGGAGTGTCCAATGTGCCTGCGCAAGGAGGTCTTCGGGAACGGCCGGAACATGGACTTCGAGACCTTCCGAAAGATCTACCTCCAAATCCGCCCGCTCCACATCACGTTGAACGGCCAGGGCGAGCCGATGATGAACCGCGATCTCTGGCAAATGATCGAGTTCTCGGAGGGTCGCGGTACGCGCGTGAATCTGACGTCGAACGGGAACTTCCTCCACCGGTTCTACGGCGAGGTGATCGACTCCGGACTGACGCTCCTCAGTGTCTCGCTCGATTCGGTCGACCCCGAGGTCTATCGCGTGGTGCGGAGCCGGGATCTCTTGGAGGAGACCCTTCGGGGGCTCGCCCTCCTCCGCGACGAGAAGGCCCGCCGCGGGGTGACGCGTCCCGCGGTCCGGCTCTCCTCGGTCATGATGGAAAAGACGATCGACGGCGGGCGAGCCTTCCTCGACCGGGCGAAGGAGCTCGGCGCCGAGAGCGTCCTCTTCCAGCCGATGGCCCTCTTCGGCAAGTGGTCGAACGCGTCGCTCGTGGGGAAGTACCAGGACCGGGAGACGTACCACCAGGCGCTCGTCGATCTGGACCGCCACGCGCGGGAGGCCGGAGTCCCGACGAACCTTCAGCAAGTCATAAGGGACTTCGAGATCGTCGCGCAGCTCTACGATCGGGGGAAGGACCCGACCAACGCCCTCAGCAAGGGATGCCTCTTCCCCTGGTTCTCCCTCTACATCCGTTCGGACGGCGAGGTCATGGCCTGCTGCGTGCGCTCGTACGCACGGCAGTCGCTCGGCAACGTCCTGCGGGAGGACATCCGCAAGATCTGGAACAACGAGAAGTACCTCGCCGTGCGCCGGATCTTTCGCGAGGGGAAGAGCCTGCCCTATCCGGAGTGCGTCGGCTGCGCGCCGCCGAGGCTCACCGAGTTGGCGGAGAAGATGAAGTACACGCCGCGCTTCATGCGTTCGTGACGACCGACCTTCGCCGAGACTCGCCGGGGGTGGCGGAGGAGGTCGTCCAGGCCATCGAAGCCTGCTGCGCGAGGTCGTTCCGGCGGGTCTTCCCGCCCCGGTTCTCGTTCCGCCGGATGGCGGAGGAGTTTGTCTCCGAGCGGCGCTGCCGGGAGCAGCTCGCCCTTGCCCGCCGCTGCCTACCGTTCGACCTCGTGGGGAAGCGCGTGCTCGAGATCGGGAGCGCCTACGGCATGATGCTCGCGGTGGCGCGGCTGGAGCTCGGGGTCGAGGCCTTCGGGGTCGAGCCTGGGGAAAAGTTCGAGGGGACGTTCGCCCTCTCGGGCCGGGTCCTGTCCGGCCTGGGCATCGACCCCGGAATCGTTCGACAGGGCACCGGCGAGGCGATTCCCTACGAGAGCGGCAGCTTCGACGTGGTCTTCTCGTGGAACGTCCTCGAACACGTCGCGGACCCCGCGAAGGTCTTCGCCGAGAGCGTTCGAGTCCTCCGGCCTGGAGGGTGCCTCTTCTTCGTCTTCCCCAACTACGGATCCTGGTGGGAGGGACACTACGGGATCCTCTGGTGGCCGGACCTGCCCCGCGGCCTGGCGAAGGCCTACGTCCGGCTCCTGGGGCGGGACCCGGCGTTCGTCGACACGCTCCAGCTCCTGAACCGCCGTCGGATTGAGCAATGCCTTGCGCCGCTCGAGGGCTCGGTCCGGGTGCGCGAGTGGGGGACCGCGATCTGGGAAGAGCGGCTCCGGACGCTCGATGTGGCTGACTGGGCGCTCCTCGCCCGGCTGCGAAAGATCGTGCGCTGGGTGAAGGCGCTGGGGCTCACGGAGCTCGTGATTCGGCTCGGCCGGCGGCTCTCCTGGGAGACGCCCTTTGTTCTCGTGGTCGAAAAGACCTCCCCGTGACGAACGTCGACTACGACGCTGGATGGACCGAGCGCTGGGACGACATGAAGCGCTACGGCCCCGCGTCGCGTCACACGCGCCGACTCATCTTCGAACTCCTCGAGGGGATCGAGTTCCGGTCGGTCCTCGATGCGGGATGCGGGCAGGGCGAGCTCCTCGGCGAGATCGCGGCCCGGCGTCCCGGCGCGAGTCTCCGGGGAGTTGACCTGTCCGAAGCCGGGATCGTGATCGCTGCCCGACGGCTCCCGGGAGCCCGCTTCTCGCCGCTCGACCTCTCCGCCGCCCCGCTCCACGAGACGTTCGACCTCGTGGTCTGCTCGGACGTGCTCGAACACGTGGAGGAGGACCGTGCGGCGCTGGCGAACCTCCGGCGGATGACGAACGGGCACCTCCTCGTCACCACGATCCAGGGCCCGTGCTATCCCTGGGAGAAGGAAACAATGGGGCACGTCCGCAGCTACACGCGGCGCGACTTGGAGAACAAGCTCTCGGCGGCGGGCTTCCGGGTGGAGAGGGTCATCGAGTGGGGCTGGCCGTTTTACTCCCCGCTCTACCGCTCTTTCCTCACCCTCGGAGGAGGCGGCGGAACCACCGGAACGTTCGGGAGGGGCCGGAGGATCATCTCCTCCCTTCTGTACGCCCTGTTCCGTCTCAATTCCAGCCGGCGGGGGGATGGACTCTTCGTGCTGGCGCGGGCCGTCTAGCCCGCATCTCTCACGTCTCGTCCGATCTGCGGGGCGTTGGCGGGCGTAAACCGCTCGCTGTCGCTCGCTGCGGCTTGCTCGCCCGACGACTCCTCCAAGTCGTACTGCGGCTCGCGCGCCGATTCACGCCTCGCCACCGCCTCCGCAGACCGTTCTCGCCGCTCTACCTGGCGGTGCAAGAGCGAGAACTTTGGACAATCCGGTGAGAAAATGCGGGCTGGCGGTGGCATCCGTCGCGATGGCGATCCCCCTTCTCGCCCGCGGCGCGGCGCTCCGGATGCGGTGGTTCCGGGTCTCCCCCGGCGAGCGAACGGAGGAGGTCCTCTACGTGACCCGGTTCGGGTCGCGCGGTTCGGGCCGACTCGCGGAGACTCCCCGAAGAGGGTCGAGGCTCGGCGGGATCCTCGCCCTCTCGGGGTGCCGGCGCGGGAGCCTGGCTTTCCATCGAGTCCCCGTCTCTGGAACTCCGCAACTGCCCCCAAGACTCGCTTTCGAGTATCTTGCATCGGCCGGAATAGCGCGAAACTGAATCGCGAATTCTCCGCAAGACGGCGGCGCACCTGGGCCAGAACCGGATCGAGTCAAATCCAGATGCTTGTCCCGCAGTAGATTGGAACTCCACGCCCTCCCCATCTCCGCGCTGGCGGCGCTCTCGTTCGCACTCAAGGCGACGGGCTTCCGGATGCCTCTGGAGAACAACGCCGCCGCGTTCCTCTACCCGGCGCGCTTCCGCGGCGAACGATGCGACGCCTACGGCCAGTACGGAACCTCGATCCTCTTCCACCTCCTCTACTGGGTTTTTGGAGAGCGGTGGGGATACTCGTACGTCCGTGCGGCGATGGCGCTCGCGTCGTCCGCCGCGACGGCCTTCATCGTCCTCCTCGGCGCGCGGGCCTTCGGAGACCCCCTCGCCGGATATCTGGCCGGGCTCGCCTTCGCGATCTCGACCTCGGTTCCCCAGGTCATATCCTGGTACGCGAACAGCGAACGGTTCATCCATCCGTTCACGAGTCTCGGCTACCTCGCGCTCCTCGCCTATGCCGGCGGAGGCGGGGCCTGGCTTGCTCTCCTCTCGGGGCTGTGCCTCGGGATCTCCTTCTTCCTCAAACTCCCGGCCATCCTGGAGACCTTGCCGGCGGGAGCCGCGCTCCTCCTCTGGCCGTGCCCCGCGGGACGGATAGTCGGAGCCGGGCTGTTCGCGCTCGGCTGGGTCGCGCCATACGGGCTCCATTTCGTCTGGGCGATGATCTCAGGCCGGGGCCGCCTCTACGGCGAGCTCGTGGGCGTGATCCGCCGCTACAAGAAGGCGGATGCCGGGCTCAGGCGCCCCAGGACGAACCTCCGCCTGCTCCGGACGTTCCTCCCAAACGCATACCACATCGTCGGGGGAACGTCCCCGGTCTGGGTCCTCGCTCTGGCAGGGATGGCGGCCGCATTCGCCCAGGGTGCCGACCTCCCGGTCCTCCTCTTCCTGGGCTGGCTCGCGGCCGCGACCGCCGGGCTCTTCGGCCAGATGGTTTTCTCGCCGGGACACTGGGTGTCCCTCCTGCCGCCACTCTCTCTCCTGGCGGGTCATGGAGCCGCGAGCGCGGCCGGGCTCGCGCGCTCGGGAAGACTCTCGGCCGCCGACTCCCGGTTCATCCTCGCCTTCCTCGGCGCGGGCCTGGTCTACCTCGTGGCCGACGCGGTCCGGAAGACCCGATCGAGCTTCGGCCGGCGTGACAGGTTTCAGGGCCCGCTCCGCCTCCAGGAGACCGTCGGGCAGGCCGTCCGCAAAGCGACACGGGAGGGCGACCGCATCCTCGTTTGGGGATGGCACCCGCAGATCTACATCCACGCCGGCCGGCCGAACATCTCCGAGCGGCTCTTCTACTGCTACGGGACAGCGTTCCTCGATGCGGGCCAGCCCGGATGGCGGGCGCACCTCCTGGAGAGGTTCGTGGAGCGGAGGCCGGCGCTCGTCGTCATCGCGAACCTCGGATGCCCGCTGCGGCTCCTCCAGGACCTCGCCGGGTGCTCATTCCGCGTCGTGCCGCTCGGGCCCGATGCCGGCTCCGTGCTCGCGCTCGCCCCGAGCTTCGATCCGGCGGAGGACCCGGAGCCGGGGCCGGGCGGGACCCTCGAACGGATCATCGGCCGGGCGATGTCGCGCGTGGAGCGCCACCTCACCGCGGGGGAGATGGGAACGGCGGAGCGCGTCGCCCGTCACCTTGCCCTCGTCGCCCCGGAACGGGACGACGTCCGCGGGCTTGCCGAGCGCGTCGCTGGAGCGATCGGGGCGGTGCCACCGCCGGCTTGCGGCTACCCGGAGCGCGACACCGAGGTCGTCCTCTGCGCAACGCCCGCCGGAATGCCAACGGCCCTCTGCAGCCGCGGCGAGGGGAAGCCCTTCTTCCTCCACGACCCCGAGGACCCCGTCGCCCAGATGACGGTGATGCTTCCTCCGGAGCGGATCCCCCCGACCGGCACCATCGTCCTCCTGGGAACAGGCTTCGGCTATCTCGCCCAGCATGTCCTCGATCACCTGGAACCCGGCAGCCGGCTCTTCGTCGTCGAGCGCCGCGCCCATTTCTGGGAGATCGCGCGGAAGACGCACGATTGGGACGGTGCCCTTGCGTCCGGAAGGCTCGTGGGGCTCGTCGGGGAGAGCGCGGCCGGGATCCACCGGGCCCTTGCCGGCGCCGGAAAGGCGTTGAGCTCCGGTCTCTCGACTGCCTGGTATCTCGACGGCGACTACTACGAGCCGATCGCGGAGTCCCTGGGGCTCCCGAAGGTCGAGGTCAAGGACCTCCAGCGCCAGCTCGAAGTTCCGCCGGCCGCCGAGCCCGATTCTCCTCTCCCGCCCCCTTCCTCTCCCCCCCGTTGAGGACCCTCTCGACGACGTAGACCGGGCGCTCCTGGCTCTCGTGGTAGGCGCGCATCACGATCTCGCCGAGTAGCCCGGCGACGAGGAACTGGCCGAATATAAGGATCCCAAGGACGAGGACGAGCGCGCTCGCCCAGTAGGGAACCTCCAGGGCGCCGGTCGCCATGAGCGCGAAACCCGCCGCCGAGAGGAGCGCGCAGGGCCAGAGCAGGTGGAAGCCGAGGCGCGCGAAGATGTGGCTCGGGCGGGCGAAGTAGTGGACGAAGAACTTGACGTTCACGAGGTCGAGGATGACCCGCGGCGTCCGCCCGAGGCCGTAGCTCGAGCTGCCGTGGACCCGCGGCCTGTGGTGGACGGGGATCTCGGCCATCCGGATGCCGAGGAACGACGCGAGCGCGGGGATGAAGCGGTGCATTTCTCCGTAGAGCCGGATCCCGTCGAAGACTCCCCGGCGATACGCCTTCAGCGTGCAGCCGAAGTCATGAATGGGAACGTCGATGATCTTGCGGATCACCCAGTTCGCGAGCCAGGAAGGGACCTTCCGCGTGAACAGCCGGTCCTCCCGCTTCTCGCGCCAGCCGGAAACGAGGTCGTACCCCTCGTCGAGCTTCGCAAGGAGCTTCGGGATGTCGGCGGGATCGTTCTGGAGGTCGGCATCCATGGTGACCACCACGTCCGCCCGCGCATAGCGGAATCCGGCGGAGAGCGCGGCGGTCTGCCCGTAGTTCCGCCGGAACCGGATCACGCGGACCGCGAGGTCGCGCTCCCAGATCTCCTCCAGCCGCTCGTGCGTCCGGTCCTGGCTCCCGTCGTCAATGTAGATCACCTCGTACCGTAGCCCGAGACGCGCCATCGTGGCCGTGATCTCGGCGTGGAGCGGTTCGAGGTTCTCTTCCTCGTTGTAGCACGGGACGACGATCGAGACCTCCGGCGCGCTCCCCTCGTCGCGGCTCCGCGCGATCGAGAGGATGTTGTGGATCTCCGGAGAGCTCGGTCCCTGGCTGTCGAACACGTTCGGTCCTCCACATTCTTGTCAGGGGGCGGTGAAAGACCCCCTCCCCCTTCCGACCGCCGTCACTCCCCTTGCGG
>JACQVV010000364.1 GCA_016209595.1 Planctomycetota bacterium | reverse complement strand
GTGTCGCCGACGACGGCTCCATCGTCGGCATCGAGAAGGACCAGCTCGAGAGCGACGACAATTTCATGCGGCACCTCGCCCAGGTCGAGCGGAACGTCCTCGGCGACCGAGCCGGCACCTGCATCGATCCGAAGACCCAGGTCGTGCAGGGGAGGACGGTCTGCGTCGTGACCTGCCAGCGGAGCCCCGAGCCGGTGTTCCTGAAGTGGAAGGGCATGGAATCGAGCGCGGACGGCGACTTCTTCGTGCGGAGCGGACCAGGCACGGTGAAGCTCGCGACGAAGAGCGCCAGCGAGTACATCCGGACCCGTTTCCCAGGAGCCGCGAAGATCGACGACGCGGCCATCACGAGCACGGACGAAGAGCGAACTCAGTGAACCATGGCAAGATCATCGCCGGCGGGCGTCGCGCCGGACGCGCTGGTGCGGGGGGCGTCGCGCCGGTCGTGACAGCCGGGGCCGCCCGGCGCCGCGCCGCGCATCCCGCGGCTTCCAGGGCGGTTCGGCCGGCCCGATCCCGTTACGGCAAGTAGCTCCAGTTACGAAACGAAACGGGTGAGGAAGCTTGCGCCCGGCCTGGGCCGGAGGCCTCGCAAACGACGTAAGTGGCTGCTACGCAAAGCTCCTTGAACTTTTTGACATTCTTTCTCGCCTCACGGCACCTGCTTTGCTTCAAGACAGGCCGCTGGAAGCCACAAGGAGTACCGGGAACCGAAACGATCGCGCGCGCCGGGAGCGCGCGCACAAAGGGAAATGAGAAACAAACTCGTGGTCGCGACCAACAAGGAGAAGCAAGTCATGTCGAAGAAGAGCGCCGCCCTCGTCCTCGCCCTGCTCGTCGTCGCCCTGCTCACGGTCAACGTCGCCGTCCCCAGCCTCCACTTCTTCCTGAAGGTCGGAACGGTCGACAGCATGTTCGCCGTCGGGAAGACGGTCGGCAATGCCCTCGCCCAGGCCTTCGGCGGGTCGAGCATCATCCAGCTCGTGGGGATCGTCCTCTTCCTCGCGTAGTATCTCGGACGAGACCACGGCAGGGAGCGGCCCCGGGAGACCGGGGCCGCTTTCGTTGCTTTGCTCGGCGTCTGCGTGGGAAGCTGCGCGGATCCGCTTTCCCGGAGTGGAACGCGGAACTCGGAGCGCGGAACTGAGAACGGCTGGCTGGATGGCATCCGGGCGCTTCCGTGAGGCCATCGCTTGTGTGTCCTGGGCGGGGCCGGTATGCTCGCGGGCGCCTCTGGCAGCCATCCAAGGATCCGTGGACCTTCCCAAACGCTCCGACGTCCCTCCCGCGGCCCCGCAGGGCCTTGTGCGGGCGTCGCGTGCCGGCCTCGCCCGGCGGGCGGCGACGGCGGTCGGGCTTTGCTACCTCGCATTCGTCGCGGCATACGCCGTGGGCTTCTCCCTTGCAAGACCCGCGGGCGGTTCCCTCGGAGATGCTCGGGGCGCGACCCGCGAGGCCCTCTCGTCGGCCGACCGGTTCGGGAACCTGCGCTCGATCCTCGCGACGAACGCGATCGCGGCCCTGGGGATCGCGGCGCTGGGTACCCTCTCCCGCGGGATCCTCTCGCTTGCCTCGGTGACCCTCTTCGGCTTCTGGACCGGCATGACCTCGGGAGCGCTTCACGGGCTCGGCTTCCCCGGGGGGTTCCTGGCGGCCTACCACCTGACGCACGGGGTCCTGGAGGTCCTCGGCCTTTCGATCGCCGGCGCGGCGGGCTTCGCGGGGGGGGTCGCGTTCTCGCTCTATCTCAAGACAGGATCCCTCCCCGGCCGAGCCGAGCTCCGCTCCGTGGGTTTGTCGCTCGCCCTTTCCCTCGCCGTCCTCGTCGCGGCGGCCGCGATCGAGGCCTACGTCACCCCCGGCATCGCCCTCTCGTACCTGGAGTAGCCCCATGCCGCTCCCCGCCTTTGTCGAGATCCTCTCCTCCCCGGACACGTTCAGCAGGCGGGTTCTATCGGAGCCGGTGGCTCTCCGAGGCCCGACAGCGATCTTCCTGGGCTTCGTGGTCATGCGCACGGCCGCGGCCTACCTCGTTTTCTCGACCATGATCGGGAAGCTTCCCGAGAATCTCTCGGCCGGCATCGACTGGATGACGTTCGGCTTCGGCTTCACGCTCTTCGTCTCGTTCGTCGCGGACGTTGTCTTCTGGTACCTCGGGACCGGTGTGCTCGCGTGCCTCGACATCCTCCTGGATGGGGACGGCGAGTACCGGAGACTCCTTTCGCTCACCGGCTACGCGCACCTGCCGCTTCTTCTCTTCTCGCTCGCGGCGCTCGGCTTTGGCCTCTTCTACCGGGCGGACGTCGCCGTGGGCCCGAAGCTCGACTTCTCGAGCCTCACGACCGAGGACCTGGCCGACCTCCAGGAGAGGGACCGGGAGGAATACAAGGCGACCGTGGAGGGGATCGGCGAGCTCCTCGGGAAGGAGCTCGGCTCGGCGAAGTTCCTTGTCTTCGCCTCGGCGAAGCACTGCGCGGTGCTCTGGCTCGTGATCCTCGTCACCGTGGCAAACGCACGGGCCTACCGGATGCCCGTGAAGAAGAGCGCCCTCGCGGTGCTCGGGGTCGTCGTCCTCTACGTGGTGCTCGCGTACGTCCGGGCGCTCTTCTTCCCCGGAGGGTTTTAAGGAAATGGAGATGCCGCCGGACCGGGGCTGGCTCGGTCTCGACGGCACCCCTCGCTTCGAGGGGCTCTCCCCCCTCCCGCCGGCCGGCGGCTTCGTGGCCTTTCGCGCGAACGACAGGCTATTCGGCCGGACGGTGCGGCTCGTCTTCGGAGGAGAAGAGCTCCTCGGAAAAGCGTGGCTCGCGGGACGGCTCGAACACCCGGCGGCCGTGACAATCCACGAGGCGGGGCTGACTCCGCAGGGGAAGGCCTTCGCCGCCACAACTGACGTCTCGGCGGCCTCACCCTTGGGGGAGCGCGGAGTGCGGGATACGCTCCGGGCGCTCGCACAGGCCGCCGAGGCCCTTGCCCACGCCGCTGGGCGGGGGCTCGCCCGCGCGACGATTCTGCCGGACGAGATTCTCGTCTTCCCGGACGGCTCCGCACGCCTCGACGGCGTCCTCGGCTGGCGGGAAGCGAAAGACGGCGACGCGCTCGCGGGAGTACGGTCGCTCCAGGAGATCCTCGCCCAGACGCTCGAACGAACGAAGAGCCCCGACGCGCTGCTTGCCGCTCTCGCCCGCCACCCCTACCCCACGGCCGCAGTGCTCGCGGCCGACCTGCGAGCCTGGCTCGAGGGCCGCCCTCTCTCGGTAGCGAGGGATCCGGTCTTCCGCCGACTCGTCCGCTTCTCGAAAAAAAGACCCGGCCTTGCCGCGGCCTCCCTCGGGACGCTCGTCGCCGCGGCCGGGCTCTCCCTCTTCGGGGCGAGCGAGTCACGCCTGGCCGCCGGGCGGGAGGCCCAGGCACGCGAGATCGCGGCTAGCCAGGACGAGCGGCGAACGGACGAGCTTCTCGCCGAGGGAGTTGGCCTTGTGAGCGAGGTTCTCTCGCTCGACCGAGAGAGGGCTCTCGTCCTCGCCAGGATCGAGAAGCGCTACCACGAGGTCGATGCCCCCCACCCAGCCCCCGACGAGGTCGAGCTCGCCTCGGAGCTTTCGAGGCTCTCAGCCGAGCGGGACGCGCTCGCCCGCCCGGCGCGGGCCGCCCTCGCCGGTGTCCTCGCCCGTCGGCCCGGCGACGGCCGAGCCAGCGAGGGGCTCCGGACGCTCGAGACAGGAGAGCTCGAACACCTCT
>JACQVV010000356.1 GCA_016209595.1 Planctomycetota bacterium | reverse complement strand
GAGAAGGGGGAGGGCGCGAAAGGGGAGGGGGAGAAGAGCGCCGAATCGGGCGACCGGGCGGAGGTCTTCGCGCTCGGCTGTCTCCTGTACCAGATGCTCTCCGGAAGGCCCGTCCTCGCCGGAAGGTCGCCCGCCCGGGCGCTCGCCCGCCTTGTCGAGGAAGGGATCCGGCCCCTTCAGAAGCTCGAGCCCGGGCTTCCCCGAGATCTCTACCGCCTCGTGGCCAAGATGCTCGAGATCGAACCCCAGGATCGGTTCCCGGGACTCAAAGCCCTCCGCCGCGAGCTCAAGCGGCTTCTCGCGTCGTTCGGGAAAGCGGGCGAAAGCTCCGCCGCCGCGCTCGACGAGATCACGCTCGAGGACCCCGCCGGCCCGGCCGGCGCACAGGCGAAGTTGCAGGTGAGCTCGAGATACAAGAAGACGATCGAGGAGCTGGAGAAGCGGGCCGCCGAGGAAGACGCGGTCGAAGGCGCCGCCACGGAGGCCGCCGAGCAGGCCCGGCGGCGAGAGACGACCGCGAGGACCCGGATCATCAGCCGCGAGGAGCTTTCGGAGCGACTGAGGAAGAAGGCCGGGGCGGAGGCGATCCACGCCCGGCGGAGCCGGATGGCTCGTCCCGTCTGGATAGGGATCGGGCTCGCGGGCGCGGTAGCGATCGCCGCCGGGGCCTGGTTCATCTTCCGGGCCAAGGAGCGCCAGGGGCGTGAGAGGGAGGAGATCGAGCGAGGCGCGGCGCCCACCGAGTGGACCGCCTGCCCCGACTGCGGGGGAGCTGGAAAGGCTCGGGTCGACTGCCCGCACTGCAAGGGAACGGGGAGAGTCGCCTGCTACGGAGATGACCCGCTGATCCGCTGCGCGGGGGGGAAGATCGAGGAGCGAACCGGCCCGGGAGAGCCCTGGCGGGCGACGAAAGAGTCTTGCCCGGAGTGCAAGGACTCGCCCACTCGCGGCAGTGTTCCTTGCAAGAGCTGCGCTGGCTCGGGGTCCGTCCTCGCGGGGTGCGTTCGCTGCTCGGGCCGCGGCAGGGTAAAGATGCCGTAGACTGGCAGGGTCATGGGGGCAGCATGCGCTCGTAGAGGCGCACGCGCACGTTGTAGGGGAGGACCGGACGGCCCAGCAGCCGGCTCTTGTAGCGTTGCTCGGAGACCGAAATCGGAGCGAACCCGCGCTCGTCGATCATCCGGTATTCCTGTATCAATTTGGATTCAAACACTTCAACGGCCTCCACCAACTCGCGTTGGCCACGGTCCCGCAGGATCGTCCACACCCGCGGCCAGCGCTCTCCTCGCTGCCATGCGCTTTCCGCCATCCATACGCCAGGACTGGGGGTCAAATCTGGACCGTAGATACTCAATTGTCCCTCCGCATGGACAAAGAGATCACCGGATCTGTGCTCCTGCCGGATGTGGGCTACTACTTCACGCCAAGGAATATCCCATTGAGGATTGTGCAGATCCCGGCCAGTGAAGTAGTTGCTCAGACCCAGCAGCCACGATAGCCCCAGAACACAGCAAGACCCGCCGACCACGAGCCGCCGCCAGCGGCGGTGCTGGTCCCAGAAAGCCAACCCGCCGGCTGCAAGCGTCAAAAGGAACATGGGATAGATGAATAGCAGGAGACAGGGCACGTGGCTGGTTTGCTCAAAGCGGGCGACCGTAGCCGTGATCGCGACCGTTGCCCCGATGGAAAGCAATGTAGCAGCAAGCCAGAAGCGCGGACCCGGGCCCTGCCGCCACGCCCACGCTGCACCACGCAGCCACAGGGCAAGGCCCGCGAGTCCAGCGGGAATTGTGATGCCCCATCGCCAGGGGAAAACCGTCTCACCGAGGATGAAGGCGTACGCGGTGTATCCAACCTTCACCAGTATTCCCCGCAGTCCTGTGGATAGCTCAGCTGGCGAGTAGCCAGTGTAATGCCCTGTCTGGGTGAAGATTCTTCCGAGCCAGGGCAGAAATGCAACAAAGAGACTTGCCTGCAGGCCGATCCAGACGATGGATCGGGACCGGTATCGACGGGCATGGGCAAGCATGTGGAGGTTCTGCCAGAGGAGGGTGACGGCTGGCAGATAGTGTGTGTAGAGCAGCAGGAGCGAGGCGAGCCAGTAGATGCCTGCATCGCGCCATCGAGCCGTGCGCAGCCAGCGCAAGAAGAGCCAGGTGGAAGCTGTAGTCAGGAACATGGACCAGGCGTAGTACCGCCCCATGCGGACGAACAGCACAGCGAACGGCGACATGGCCAGCAGCCCAGCCGCGAGAAGGCCTAGCCTCTCGTCCCTGGCTTCTCTTCCCAGGGCATACACCACAGCCACCGCTGCAATGCCTGGCAGGGCTGAGATGAGCCGGTATGACACCTCGCTCTCGCCGAAGAGGCCGATCCAGAAGTGTACGATCAGAAAATAGAAGGGCGGATAGACGTCAGCGTGATCGAGGAGTTCCGGAACACTGCAGCGGGCCAGGTCAATGGTATTCAGTTCGTCACCCCAGAAGCACCACTGCCCCAGGTCCCAGCATAGGAGCGTGGCGGAGAGGGCGAGCAATACGAGCAGAGTACATCGTCCTGTCCACTGGGAGTTGTGGGCGAGGTCTCCCGTACGAGACGTATCTTGCTCAACCACGGCCCCAGATCCGTTCATGCCCTGGAGTCATCGGATGCCGGAGATGCTGCTCGGGCGGCGGCCTGGCGGCCGGGCCCGGAGAACTGTACGGGCGCGAGCCTTCGGTCAGGGCGTAGTGCGCCAACTCGGAGAAGAGGGCCATGGTCCACGTCCTCTGGGCCTCGCTCGGGGTGGAGGCCCCGTGACCTCGCGGCCGGGTGAGCTCGATCGCCTGTCGTCGGGCGGCTTTCACGTGGTAGGAGGCGCGCTCCCGGGGCCCGCCGTTCGGCGCGGCCTTGTGGTGCGCGAGCGTGTTGAGCGAGTCGACTCGGGTCTCAAGAGGGGCATTGTACTCGCGCGTCGCAGGTGGTAGGAAGGGGCAGTGTCAAAGGCGCCGGGCCGTGGGTCTCCGCGCAGCGAAACCGGGGCAACTCCAGGCCTCCCGTTCCGGGATGCTCGACGCGGAGGGCTGCGGCCCACGACATGGGCGAGCGATCGGACCGGATTTCGACGGATTCCGTGAGCAGAGCGGGACCGGGGTTGACTCGCCGTCCAGCGTTGTGATAGCGTGTCGCCTTTTGTCAGCGACCGAGCAGGAATGGAGGGTGGGATTCCAGGGTGCCGAGCGATCGAACCGAGAAGCTCCAGACCCTCTACCAGATCGGCCTGAACTACTTCAACGAAAAGGAGTACGAGCGGGCGATCGAGTGCTGGGAGGGTGCGATCTTCTTCGACCCGGAGAACTTCCGCGCCTGGACCTTCATGGGGCTTGCCCACTGCGAGATGGGGAGGATGGAGGAGGGGATCCGGCTCTACCGGAAGGCCCTCGACATCGAGCCGCGCTATGCGAAGGCGTGGAACCTCCTGGGCAACGCATTCCGGACGACCGGAGAGCTCTTCCGAGCGGTCGAGGCGTTCGAGAAGGCGAACGAGATCGACCCCGGCAACATCGCGATCGCCTACAACCTCGCGATCACGTACTTCGAGGTGATGGAGTACGAGAAAGCGATCCGGCTGTTCCATCTGGTACTGGAGAAGGAGGGGACGGCAGGGGACATCCTGCTCGACCTCTCGAATTCCTATTACCGGATCGACCGCTACCAGACCGCCGACGAGTACCTGGAGCGGTATCTCGATCTCCACCCGGACACGCCGGAGCGGGACCGGCTCCTCACCGCCCGCCGCCTGCTCAGGAGATTCCAGATCGACGACGCTCAGAAACCGACGACCCTCACCGCCCGCCGGCGGGTGGAGCGGGCGGCGCTCCTACCTGCCGACCTGGAGGAGCCGGAGCTCAGCTCGGACGCAAAGCCCGAGGGAGCTCCCGGATCACCCGCGTCACCAGACGCGTGAGCCGCGGCTCCGCTTCCTCGGCGACGCGGATGATCGTTTCGACCTGGGCGGGCTCCAGAGCATCCGGGAAGCAGTCGTCGGTGAGGATGGAGAACCCGAGCACCCGCATCGAGGAGTGGACGGCCACGAGCACTTCGGGAACCGTCGACATCCCGACTACGTCCGCCCCGATCGCGCGCAGGAATCGGTACTCGGCCCGCGTCTCGAGGTTGGGACCCGTCACCGCCACGTAGACGCCCGTGAAGACGGGGATCCTCTCCTCGCACGCCGCCTCCAGAGCGAGCTCGATCAAGCGCCGGTCGTAGGGCTGGCTCATGTCCGGGAAGCGCGGGCCCAGCGAGTCGTCGCCCGGTCCGACGAGAGGGTTGACGCCCATGAGGTTGATGTGGTCCTCCATCACCATGATCTCGCCCTTCCGGTGCTGCGGGTTCATGTTCCCGCACGCGTTGGAGACCACCAGGACCTCGGCGCCGAGCATCCTCATCACCCGCACGGGAAGGGTGATCTCGTTCATCGACCACCCCTCGTAGGCGTGGAAGCGCCCCTGCATCGCGACCACGTTCTGTCCGGCCAGGGTTCCCGCGAGAAGCCTCCCCTCGTGCCCCGGAGCCGTGGAGACGGGGAAGTGGGGAATCTCCTCGAAGGGGATCGAGGCCTCTGCGTCGATCGTGGCACCGAGCCGGCCCAGCCCCGTACCGAGGATGATCCCCACCCGGGGCGTCTTCTTGTACTGGCGGCGGATGCGCGCGGCCGCCGCATCGATCTGGGTGCGAAGTTCGCTCATCGGTGGTCTCCGGTCGTGTCGGTCTCCGTCAATCTCTCCCGAAGCTCCTCGGGAGTCGCTCCGAGGACGAGTATCTCCTTGTCGCGGCCCGTCAGCCCCGCGAGCAGCCGGAGCTCCCGGACCCGCACGCCAAGCCGCCGGGCGAGGACTCCCAGGACCGCCTCGTTCGCCTTTCCCTTCTCCGGCGGGGCGGCGACGGCCACCTTGAGCCGGTCGCCGTGCTCTCCGGCGATCCGGTCGCGGGAAGCGCCCGGCTGGACCCGCACGGCGAGGACCGCGCCCTCTGGATGGGAACGAATCCCGATCATCGTTTGGCCTCTGGCTGAAGTCTGAAGCCTGAAGGCGGAAGCCTGGATCTCACCGGACGAGGAATTCCCGATACCGCTGAACCTGATCGCGCAGCCGGTCGGCTCCTGCCCCGGTGATGGAGGCTAGCTCCCGCTCCAGGTTGGCCAGGAGATCCCTGGCCCGGTCCGAGAGCCCCAGCGTGACTGCGACCGCGAGGAAGCCCATCCGGTCGTCCAGATCGGCCTCCCAGCGCGGCGCGCCGACCAGGATGTCGTAGGCGTGGCGCGGGTCGAGGGACGCGACGCGATAAGGCTGCTCTACCGTTCCCCCCCCGGCCTCGACGGCGAAGTCGACCTCGCCCGTCTTGAGGTTGAGCGAAACGATCTCGCCCGAGTCGACCTTCGTCTTGAAGGTGCGCAGGATGCTCGCCTGAAGCTCGGCCGGGAGGGTGGCCGACTTGTCCTGGAGCTCGCCGGTGCGGGCCCGCCGGGAAAACTCCGCGAGATAGCGTCCGAGGATCGCCGTGTGATCCTCGAGAAACGCGAGCCAGGTCTTGTACTCGTCGGTCCTGAAGTTCGCCGCTTCGTTCCGCAGTCGCGACGCTACCTTCTCCGTCTGGAACAGGGCGAGCTCTCCCCGGACCTCCTTCCAGAGAAGATCGAAGCGCCGGCGGTCCTCCTCCGCCAGCGCCGCCGCCTGGCGTTTCTCGAACTCCGCTTTCTTGGAGCGAAGCTTCTCGATCTCGTCCCTCGCCTGGGTCACGTCCTCTTCGATCCCGAATCGATTCGCGACCTTCTCCATCTCGGCGATGGCGTCGTCGTACCGGTCCTCCCCGGCCAGCCGGGCGGCCTCGGCGGCGAGCTCGCGGTAGCGCGCTTCTGCGCCCTCCCGCACTCGTTTGGCCTCCCGCTCCGCGCGACGGGCGAAAGCCGGGTGGTCGAAACGCCGCGGAAAGGCCTCGATCTCGTCGAGAGCCCGCTGGAACTGGTCCCGGCCGGCGTGCTCGCGCACCTTCGACAGCACCGTCTTCCATGCGGGATCGGCTTCCCGGGCGAGCGCCTCGTAGCCCTTGCGGTCCGCTTCGACGTTCTGGGCTCGAGCAGCCGCCTCATCCCCTCGCTTGGTCCCGGCGTACTCCCGGGCGAACTCGCGGTATTTCTCCGCGGCCTTCGGATCCGGTTCGCCCGTTTCCGGGTCGCGTTCCTCCCGCACGAGCTCCCGGAATTTCTCCTCGGCTTCCGCCTCGCGCCGGACGCGCCAGCGCCCCTCGGCCTCCGCCGCGAGCTCCTTCGCCTGGGCTGCCTCCGGCGTGTCCGGGTACTCCTTCGCGACCTCTTTCAAGCGCCGGATCGACTCGGGCGTCGCCTCGTACTCGGCGTAGTACTTCCGGGCGGCGGCGAGCGCGGATTTCGCCCGGGCCGCCCGCTCGGCCGGGGCGAGATCGCCGGAGCCTGGGTTCTCGCTTCCTTCCGCGTCACCCTTCCCATCGTCCCCCGGGAGGTTCGACGGCAGGAGGCGGTTGGTCAACCAGATGCCGAGGCCTCCCAGGACCAGGATGCCCAGTCCCACGGCGATGGGCGCGAGGTTCCGTTTCCAGTCGGCCGGCCGGACTTCCGCGACGGGGAGCGTGATCTCTCCTCTCAGGCGCTCGAGATCGGCGATGAGCTCGGCCGGCGTCTGGTGTCGGCTCTCGGGGGCCTTCGCCAGGAGCCTCTCGACGAGCGCCGCCACCGGGGCCGGCATGTCGGGCACCGCCTCGGCGAGGGGAGGGGGAGGCTCCTTGATCTGCTTCATGACGATCTCGCGTACGTTCTTCCCGGAGAAGGGCGTCCGGCCGGACAGAATCCGGTAGAGGGTTCCGCCGAGCGAGTAGAGGTCGCTCCGGATGTCCGTCTTCTGGCCGCGGATCTGCTCGGGCGACGCGAAGTGGGGCGTGCCGAAGTTCCCCAGGGAGTCCTCCCCGGAGTCGCCCTCCTGGTGGAGATCGAGGGCGAGGCCCATGTCGCCGATCTTGACCGTTCCGTCTTCGGTCACCATCAGATTGTCCGGCTTGATATCGCGGTGCACGATGCCCTTCTTGTGGGCGTACTCGAGCCCTCGCGCGGCGTCGAGCGCGGTCGCGATCGCTTCCGGGAGCGGGAGTCTCTCCCGCGTGCGCAGGATGTCCTCTACGGAGCCCTTGCTCGCGTACTCCATCGAGAAGTAGTGGAGGCTCTTGTACTCGGCGACGTCGTAGACCTGGATGATGTTCGGGTGGTTGAGCGCGCCGGCCGAGCGCGCCTCCTGGACGAACTTCCGTATGAACGCCTCGTCTCGCGTGAGCTCGGTCGAGAGGAACTTCACCGCGACCTCGCGGCCCAGCGAGAGCTGGGTGGCGCGGTACACCGTCCCCATCCCGCCCCGTCCGATGCGCTCCCCGATCTCGTACCCGCCGATCGTCTTGCCCGTGAGCGCTCCCCTCTTCTTGTCCTTCTCTCCCTCCAGGAAGGAGAACCGGATCTCGCCGATCGAGATCGAGTCTCCGAACGCGAGCGGCTGGACCCCCTGGATCCTCCTCCCGTTGAGGAAGGTGCCGTTCATCGACTGGAGATCCTCGATCCGGAACTCTCCTCCGGGCTCGGCGGCGATCTGGAAGTGCCGGCGCGAGGCCAGCATCTCCCGGATGACCACCCCGCAAGAAGTCTCCCGGCCGACGACCAGAACCTCTCCCTTTCCGATCGGGCGAGATTCGCCCTTCTCCGTGCCCTTCTCGCAGACGAGGATCGGCATGGCGCCTATTCCCCAGGCTCGAAGCAGGCCGTGCCGATCCGCACGAGGGTCGCGCCCTCCTCGATCGCGACCTCGAAGTCCTGGCTCATCCCCATGGAGAGATGAGGGCCGAGCCGACCCTTCCCCACGCGCCGCCCTTCGGCGCGGTGGAGCTCGGCGAGGCGCCGGAAGGTGGGGCGAGTCTCCTCGGGGTCTTCCGCCACGCTCGCCATGGTCATGAGCCCCGCGAGGCGCAGCCGGTCGAGGGAGAGGACCCGATCCACGCAGGCGGGGAGCTCTCCCGGCGCGAGCCCGTGCTTCGTGGACTCGCCGCTCGCGTTGACCTCCAGGAGGACGTCCACCGTGCGGTCCTGGCGGATCGCGACCTCCTGGATTTTCTCGGCGAGGCGCAGGCTGTCCATGGAGTGAATGAGGTCGGCGGCGGGGAGAGCGTCACCCACCTTGTTCCTCTGCAGGGACCCGATCAGATGCCAGCGGAAAGACGCGGGGAAGGCCGCCCGCCGTTCGACGAGCGCATGGACCCGATTCTCCCCGATGTCCTGGATCCCGAGCTCCCGGAGGACCGGAAACACGTCGATCGAGACGCTCTTGGTCACCACGACGAGAGTGATCTCCGCCGGATCCCGGCCGGCGCGCAGGGCGGCTGCACGGATGCGCTCCCGGATCGAGTCGAGGTTGCGGGATAGGCTCGCGCGAATCATAAGGCAGCGCGGCGGAGTATAGTCCAGACCGCTTCGCCCGGTCAATCGACTGCCCCGCAAACAAGCGGGGCGGGAGCGCATGGCTCCCGCCCCTGTTCGGTCCCCCGGTAGAGGATCGCGCCTACTTCTCGGAGAGGCAGAAGAAGAAGCCGTCCGTCGTGCCGACGTAGAGCGCGTTCGACTGGGGGTTGGTGACGAAGAAGTCGAACGCCGAGAGGTCGTAGCGACCGCGCACCTCGCCCGTACGGTTGTCGACCATGGCCAGGACCCGGTTTCTCGCCAGGACGAAGTCGTGGCCCTTGCCGCGGAAGAGGACCCGCTCGGCCTCGGGGAGCTCCCAGCGCTTCTTGCCGAAGATGGGGTCGATGGCGTAGAGAATCCCGCCCCGCGAGATGGCGTAGACGGTGTCTTCCTCGTCTGGACCGCGGCTTTCGATGCGCATCGCCGGCTGGACGAAGGAGTCCTCCCCGAGGAACTTCCACTCCAGGGCGCCGGAGATGGCGTAGACACCGAAGTCCCGGCTCGTGGCGTACACCGTGCGGAAGGCCCCGGTGAGGTCGGCCGTGACCGGTCCTACGGTCGAGTACTTGGCCTGGGTCGTCCCCGTCGCTTCCCGCAGCACGTAGATCGTGTTGTCCGTGGAAGCGAAGTAGAGGAAGGGAGAGAGGTAGACAGGCTTCGAGGCGATCTCGCCATCGGACCAGTAGCGCCAGTCGCGGAGCTCCGTCTGCCAGTTGTAGGCGTAGAGGTACTGGTCAAAGCCCCCCATGTAGACGCGCGTTCCGACCGGCGTGGGCGGGGAGCTCGGCACGAATCCCAGGATGAGCTTCTTGATCACGCCGCCCGTCCCGCGGTCCACCACCCAGAGGACGTCATGGGAGATCATGGTCACGAGATCGCTGGAGAGACCGGGGCGCGCGGTGACCGGCATCTGCATGTCGAGCGTCCAGCGCGTGATGCCGTCCTGGTAGTTGACCGCGTGGACCCAGAAGTCCTCCGTCTGGATGAAGAGGGTGTCCTCCTCCAGGTAGACCGCCCGGATGCCGGCGTAGGGGATGACGTGGTCCCAGTGGTCGGCGAGCGGCAGCTTGGCCAGGGACTTGCGGAGCTCGACCCTCCGGTGGGCGACTCCCTCGTCGGCGTCGACGAACGGATAGGGCTTCCTGGCGTGCAGGCAGCCCGTGGCGAGTAGAGCGAGGCCCAGCGAGAGCCCCACGAGGCTCCGATTCCCCATGCCTAACCTCCCGGTAGAAGCGATACGAGTTTGATCCTGTGCTGGGTTTCGTAGTCCCGCAGACGCTCGATCCGGTTCAGGTGATCCGCCAGGCGCTCGTGTCCGATATCGAAAAGGTACGGGCGACCCGCATGACGATCCCGGATATCCTCGATCATGGCGTTCCAGTTCCCGTCGAAGAGATCTTCCGCGAGCCGGATGAGCAGCGTGTCCTCGCTGGAGAGGGACTTGACGAATTCCTCATGCGACTCCTTCACCCGTGCGCCCCCCGACGAACTCCCGCCGGGGACGGGGATTGGGACGTTTCTCCACCTCCGGATCGGCGTCGAAGGGGGGTATTCTAGGGGGCCGCAAGGGGTTGTCAAGACAAAATCTGCGGTCATGTCGCTGACTCTCGTTCCCGCGCCTGGATGAACCGCTCGATCTCCGCCTTCTTGCGTTTCAGGTACTCATCGAGGGCCTCGCGCGTCCGGAACTTCCGCGCGCCCGAGACCCACTCCTTCTTCTTCCGATCCAGGCGGGCCATCGTCCGGCTACTGTAGTAGAGGGCCGACACGAGGCTCTTCGCCCGGAACGGGAGACGATTCCGGGGTTTCTCGGAAACGTAGATCCGGGCGAGTACCGTGCCGTTCGATGCGAGCTCGTGGACCGAGAGCATCGGATTGAAGCGCCACTCCATGGAGGCTCGATTATATCAGGCTTCAGGCGTCAGCCTTCAGGCTTCAGGAAGACGTCGTGTTGGGCTCTGAAGCCTGAAGCCTGAAGCCCGAAGCCTGGAACGGCCGGACTTGACAGCATCCCCTCCCCCTCTACAATCCGATGTGCTGCCTCACTTTGGGAAGACCCACCGCCGGAGCGCTTGCGCGACCCCGACAAGAAAGGGTCCCGACATTTTTCTCGAGTACTACGGTCGCACGGACGTCGGCAGGAAGCGCGAGCACAACGAGGACACCTTCTACTTCAGCAAGGCGGAGTCCTTCTGCGTCGTCGCCGACGGGATGGGCGGGCGGAAGTCCGGGGAGGTCGCGAGCAAACTCTGCGTCGACATCCTCCGGAAGCACTTCCACTACTATGCGCCGAAGTACCGGCCGACCGACTCTCCCGAGGATGTCCGGCGCTCGATCACGATGCTGACCACCCTCCTCAAGGACTGGATCCAGAAGATCAACAACGAGATCTACCAGCTCGGCTGCCAGGAGGCGAAGCAGGGGAACATGGGGACGACGCTCGTCCTCCTTCATCTCTACGCGAGCCACGGCATCCTGGCCCACGTCGGGGACAGCCGGATCTACCGGATTCGCGACGACGAGGGGATCCGCCAGGTCACGGAAGATCACTCCCTCATCAACGAGGAGATCAAGAGGAAGAGGATCACCGAGGAGGAGGCCAAACGGCACACCCGGAAGAACATCGTGACTCGCGCCCTCGGGACCCGGCCGCAAGTCGAGCCGGACATCCAGGTCCTTTTGGTCGAGGACGGCGACGTCTTCCTCCTGTGCACCGACGGCCTGTCCGACCTCGTGTCGGACGACGAAATGGGCAACATCGTGCTGAACAACATCGAGGACCTCGACTTCGCCCTCGGGACCCTGATCGACCTGGCCAACGCCCGGGGGGGGAAGGACAACATCACGGTCCTGGTCGCGCAGGCGTTCGACCTGCCGGATCGGTGACACCGGTCCCGACATGACCGACCCCGAGAGGATCGACCGCTACCAGGTCCTCGAGCGTCTCGGCAAGGGGAGCATGGGGGTCCTCTACAAGGGGCGGGACTCCGAGACAGGGCAGCTCGTGGCCATCAAGGTCCTCGCGGAGGAGCTCCTTTCCAACGCGCGGGCGGTCGAGCGTTTCAAGCGCGAGATCCGCTCCTCGATCCAGCTCGAGCACCCCAACCTCGTCCAGGCCCTCGCGGCGGGCCAGTACGAGGGGAAGTACTTCTACGTCATGGAGTACGTCGAGGGGACCACGGTCAAGCGCGAGCTCCGCGCCAAGGGTCCGTTCGAGACGAGGAAGGCCACGTCGATCGTGGTGCAGATCGCGCGCGCGCTCGACTACGCGGGCCAGTTCGGTCTCGTCCACCGGGACATCAAGCCGGAGAACATCCTGCTCGCGACGAGCGGCACGGCGAAGCTCGCCGACATGGGGCTCGCCAAGTCCGCGGCGAGCCAGAACAAGCTCACCTTGATGGGGAGCGTGCTCGGCACGCCGCACTACATGTCCCCCGAGCAGGCCCGCGGCGAGGAGGACGTCGACCTCCGCTCCGACATCTACTCGCTCGGCGCCACCCTCTACCACATGCTCGCCGGACGGCCTCCCTTCGACGGCACGGACGCGGTCGCCGTCATCAGCCGCCTGCTCCAGAGCGAGCCCGAGCCCCTCCGGGACGTCAACCCGCGGATCTCCGACCGGGTCTCGATGGTGGTCGCCAAGATGATGGCGAAGAACCGCGACGCGCGGTACGGCGAAGCGCGGCAGCTCCTCGCCGACCTCGATCTCCTCGATAGGAACGCATCCACCCGGGCCGAGCGGGAGCCCGTCCACCGCCTGGCGAGCCCCACGCCTGCCCGCGACTACCGCTTCCTCTACTGTCACATCCCCTCGCGGCACGACGTGCTCCTCGGCCGGACCCTGACCGCGGGCGGCGTGCTGTCCTTCGAGTCTCTGGAGGAGGCGCTCGACCGCCAGGAGCTCTACGGCATGGCCGGGATCGACATCCCGCTGGGCGACCTGCTCCTCGACATGGGGCTCGTCACGCCGGCCCAGAAGACGAAGGCGGACGCGGGGCTCGTGGGCCACCTCGTCCAGTCCGGCCTGGAGACCTATGTGCGGGCGGCCGTGAAGAGCGATTTCGTCTCGACGCAGAAGATGGCCGAGTACCGCCGCGTGCAGCAGCAGACCGGCAAGTCGATCGGGCAGGTCCTCCTGGAGTCCGAGGACTTCACCGCCGAGCAAAGGTCGATCATCCGCCGCATCCAGCGCCAGATCGCCAACGTCGAGGAGGATCGCCAGTTCCTGAAGACCGCCGTGGACCACCACTTCATCACCGCCGGACAGTCCGAACGCGCCCTCGTCATGCAGAACAACAAGGCCTTGCAGGGGGACGTCCAGGAGGTGGGCTACATCCTCATGGCGAAGAAGATCCTCGCCGACGAGCACCGCCGGACCCTCCTGCGGGCCGTGCGCCGGCACCATCTCACCGGGAAGCCGCTCGCGGACCTCGTGCTGGAACGCCGGATCGAGGCGGAGTCGGCGACCGTCGTCTTCGAGGACCCGACGGCCGACCCGGACGAGGACTCGTAGCGGGCGGCCCCGGGATCCGGGCGCGTCCGTCGAGATGGGGCGTCTACGCCGCCCTTCGCGTCCGCGAACGCCTGGAGCGCGTCACCCTCCGTTCCATGAACTGCCGTGCCGTCCGCTCGGCGATGGAAGGGATTCTGGATGCGCTCTTACCAGTGTTCTGCCGGTTCGCTCGGCCGGACGATCGATTCTCCATGGAATCTCCACAGTCCACGGCCGAAGCTCACGATTTCGACCCCCAGGACGTCGATCCCCGTGTCGCTGACCAGGACCTCCGTCTCCCCGGCCGAGATGAGAACCTCGAAGTGTGAACTCGGGCCTTCCCGATCCTGCACGCGAATCCTTCCCTCGAGATTCTCCTGGACATAGACGAAATCGGTTCTCCCTCCGGCCACCTCTGCGATGACCGGCCTTCCCTCCTCGGGTAGGCTCCGGAGGATCCGACCCGCCGCCGTGGCCGGGAGGAGGAGGCAGGGCGACTCCGATTCGAATCCACCGTTCAGTACGGCCGCCGTGACGAGCGCGTTCTTCGGCGCCGGACCCGTCGTCTCAAGGAGAAGCCGGACTCGAATCGCCATGGCGCCTGGGCAGCCTCCCTCTCACGTTGAGCTTGCCGATCCGGCCCCACTTCCTGACCGGTGGAAGGGCCGCCAGGGGTCCGAGGACGCGGATTCTCTTGATGCGGATCTTCATCAACGTATCTTACCCCCTCCCGGGCGCTCCCGGCCAGCCGGCGGGAGGCTCGCGGGCGGTCGCCCCGGCGTTCAGGTATCCTCATGCCTGAAATGGACGACCACCGCGCCGCACTCGTTCGCGCCCGGAGCCGGGTCTTCGTCCGGCTCGCCGTGGAGATGGGGATGGTCTCGGAGGAGGACGCGAAGGCCGTCCTCGTCCTTCAAGAAAAGGACCTTTCCGGCGCTCGCGCTTCGTTCGTCGCGCGCTGCCTCGTCGAGAAAGGGCTCCTGTCGCGCGAGGACGCCGGCCGCGTCCGCGAACGCCAGGAGCGTGTTTCCCTCATCTGCGAGACGTGCCTCGCGGTCTATCGCATAGAGGGGAAGAGCCCCGGGACGCGGCTCGCCTGCAAGTGCGGGAACGCGCTCGTCGTCCCGGGCGCCGGCGAGACCGGGGAGACGGTTCTCGCCGAGCGCGCGGCGGTCCAGGGCGGCGCCTCGAGCGAGGGAGCAGTCGCGAAGCTCCTCTCGACCCGCCGGCTCCCGCCCCCCCTCGCGCTACCCGGCGTGCGGGAAGCGCTCGCGCGGGCCGGGAGGGAACGGTTCGTCCCGGAGCAGAGCGACCGCTGGCTCGACACCGACCTCGCCCGCAAGGTCGCCGTGCGTTCGCTCGACGCCGAGAGCGCGCTTCTTCCGGCCGTCCGGGCGCGCTTCCTCGCCGAGGCGCGCCTCGCCGCCCAGTTCCGCGGGCTCGAGGTGCTGGAAGCCACGTTCCACCCCGATCCCGGGCCGGGCCCCGTCCTCGTGACGGCGCTCAAGGCCCGCGGGCGCGGGCGCACGAGGCTCGGCTGGCTCGACCCGTTCTCGGCGGAGCACGGGGGGACGCCGGAGGAGCGGGCTCGCAGGGCTGCCGAGGCCTTCTTCGGCGAGGCGGAGCGTCCCCAGGTCCTGCTCCTCGACGACGTCGACCTCGCGGACTTCGAGAGCCGCCTCCTCGTGGACGCGTTGGTCGAGGAGTGTGCGCGGCCTCCCGCGGACGAGTCCGGCCGGCGCCGCGGGGCGGCGATCATCGCGACGAGCAGGGTCCCGCCCTCGCGCCGGGTCGCCGGGCAGTGCCTGCTCGCCTTGAAGCGTCTGGGCAGGCGCGAGCTCCGGGAGCTGTTCACCTTGTTCCTCAAGCCGCTCTCCGCGCCCGAGAGGCTCGTCCGGGAGGTCATCGCGGCGGCCGAGGGATCGCCCCTCGAGGTTCGGCGGATCGCCATGGCCCTCAAGGAGGACTGGGGTGAGTGCGGCGTCGTCCCACCGAGCGCAGACCTCCCCTCCCCCACCGCGCCTCAGCCGCGGGCGCCGATCCGGCGCACGGTCGCCGGCCGCGACGAGGAAGTCTACGGCGCGCTCGCGGTCCTCAGGAGGCCCGCGAGCGCCGAGGATGTGGCCTGTGCGATCGAGGAGCCCGTCCTGTCCGCCCGCAGGTCCCTGCGCCGGCTCGCCGGGCTCGAGGCGGTGAGGGTCCGCCACGAGGGCGGTGTCCGGCGCTATCAACCGAGCTCGGCGCAGGATGCCGAGCAGTCCCTGCGCGCGGTCCCTCCGAAAGCTGCGAGGACGATGCACGCGAGGCTGGCCCGCCGCCTGCGGGCGCAATCGGGGCGGTCGCCGCGCGACCACGAGAACCTCGCCCGCCACCTGCTCGCGTGCGGCGACGGCCGCTCGGGCATCGACGCCGCCCTGGAGGCCGCCGGGCACCTGCGGAGGTCGGCGTCCCACGATCGAGCCATCCGACTCCTCGAGGAAGCCGCCCCGGCGTCGGTCACGCCGGACGAGAGGTGGAGCCTGGCCGAGGAGATGAGCTCGATCCTCGAGGAGGTCGGGGACCACCGGAGGGGCATCGCGGTGCTGGAGCCGTTCCTCCGCGAGCGCGCGCTCCGCCAGGGGGACGCCGTCCGCGTCCTTCGCCGCTTCGGCGTCCACTGCCACCGATCCGGGTGCGCGGAGCGAGCTCTGGCCGCTTTCGAGGAGGCCCGGAGCATCGCCCGCGCCCGCAGGGACCTCGAGGAGCTCGTGTTCATCGACTCCGAGCTGGCCGAGATCCATATCTTCCGCGGTGCCTACGACGAGGCCGAGGCGGCCTGCCGGCGCGGGCTCGACCGCATCCGGGGCACGCGGGCCCGGGGGAGCTCCCTGCGGCACATGGAGGTCGTCCTGCGGGCAAGCCTCGGACACCTGGAGCTGCGCCGCATGCGGCTGCGGCGCGCCCGTGCGGAGCTGCGGACCGCGTTGAGGCTCTGCCGGCGGCACGGGAGCGCCACCGAGCGATCGGCGATCCTCACGAACCTCGGGATCGCCGAGAGCCAGCTCAACGCGTTCGCGAGCGCGCGCAGGCGCCTCGAGGAGGCGGAGAGGCTCCTCCTGCGTGCGAGGAAGACGCAGAGCCTCGTCACCGTCGCCACGAACCTCGCCGTGCTGGAGGCGAAGGTCAATGACAGGGACGAAGCCCGGATGCAGGTCGAGCGCGCGGCGCAGCTCGTCCGCCGCTGCCCGGGTCAAAGGCTCGAGTTCTTCGCCACCTACGCCCGCGGCGTGGTCGCTCACGACTTCGGCGAGGCCGTCGCCGCGGCGGAGGCGCTCGAGAAGGCGCTGGCGATGGGCCGGAGGCTCCGCGACAGGCACCTCGTCGGCTTCGGGG
>JACQVV010000349.1 GCA_016209595.1 Planctomycetota bacterium | reverse complement strand
GGCCCCGCCTGCGGCTCGCGCAACCGCTGGTGACTCGAAATCGGCTCGCCTGAACGTCCGCATGCCAAGGCCCTGCGGGCCTTGGCATGCGGACTCGGGACGATCCTATGCAACATTGGGGTTCAGTACCGGGTTTCGAAGCCGCGGAACTCGCCCGTCGGGGTCTCCCAGTCGACGTCGATCTTCTCCACGTGCGCGGAGGGCGGGCCGCGACGGCACCATTCGACGAGCCGCTCGACGGTCTCGCGCTCCCCTTCGGCCACCGCCTCGACGCGGCCGTCGCGGAGGTTCTTCACCCAGCCCGCGAGACCCAGGCGGGTCGCCTCCTCCACGGTGGAGTAGCGGTAGAAGACGCCTTGGACGCGGCCTTCGACCACGATGTGAGCTCTCGCTGCGGGCACCCGCTACCTCCTCGTCCGGACCCGCTCCACGGCGGCTCTCCAGCCGTCGTGGAGCTTCCGTGCCACGTCCGGGGGCATCGCGGGCGAGAACGCCTTCTGGGTGCGGCGGAGACGTGCGATCTCGGCGGGGTCCTTCCAGAAGCCGGCGCCCAGGCCGGCGAGATAGCCGGCGCCGAGGGCGGTCGTCTCGATCCGTTCCGGCCGGTCCACGCGAACGCCGAGGAGGTCGGCCTGGAACTGCATGAGGAAGTCGTTCTGGCAGCCCCCGCCGTCCACGCGGATCTCGCGGAGCGGTTCGCCCGAGTCGGAGGCCATGACGTCCACGACGTCTTTCGTCTGGTAGGCCATTGCTTCGAGGGTAGCGCGGACGAGCTCCTTCACGCCGGTGCCGCGTGTGAGACCCAGGATCGCGCCCCGCGCGTCCATGTCCCAGTGCGGCGCGCCCAGGCCGACGAAGGCGGGGACGAAATAGACCCCGCCCGTCGATTCGACGCCCCGTGCGAGGGCCTCGGTCTCGGCGGCCGTCTTGATGAGGCCCAGGCCGTCGCGGAGCCACTGGACCGCCGCGCCGGCGATGAAGACCGAGCCCTCCAGCGCGTAGGCCGGGCCGCCCGAAGCGTCGCAGCAGACCGTCGTCAGGAGCCCGCCCTTCGAGCGCACGTCCCGGCTCCCCGTGTAGAGGAGAAGGAAGCACCCGGTGCCGTAGGTGTTCTTCACCATTCCCGGCTCGAAGCAGGCCTGCCCGTAGAGCGCGGCCTGCTGGTCGCCGGCGATCCCGGCGACGGGGGCGCGGATCCCGCCCGCCGCCCGAGGGTCGGTCTCGCCGAAGACTCCGCTCGAGCGCCGGACCTCGGGGAGGACGCGCTCCGGGACGCCGAGGATCCGGGAGAGCTCGGGGTCCCAGCGCCTCTCCCGGATGTCGTAGAGCATCGTGCGGCTCGCGTTCGTCGGATCCGTCGCATGGACCCTGCCGCCGGTGAGATTAAAGAGGAGCCAGGAGTCGATCGTCCCGAAGGCGAGGCTCCCGGCTTCGGCCTTCTTCCGCGCGCCCGGGATGCGGTCGAGGAGCCATGCCACCTTGGTGCCGCTGAAGTAGGCGTCGAGGACGAGCCCGGTCTTCTCGCGGATCACCCGTTCATGTCCGGCCGCTCGGAGCCGCTCGCAGTCGGGAGCGGTTCGCCGGCACTGCCACACGATGGCGCTCGCGATCGGGCGGCCGGTCTCCTTCTCCCAGACGACGGTCGTCTCGCGCTGGTTCGTGATCCCGATCGCGGCGACGTCGAGAGGTGTGGCCTTCGCCTGGGCGAGGAGGGGCTCGACCAGCCCCAAGGTCACGCTCCAGATTTCCTCCGGGTCGTGCTCCACCCAGCCGGGCTGGGGGTAGATCTGGCGGAACTCGCGGTCGGCCTGCGCGCGGATCGTCCCCTCGCGATCGAGGAGGAGGAGAGTGCTTCCCGTCGTCCCCTGGTCGATGGCAAGCACGTACTTCCCCATGGTCGCGTCTCCGTCCTGCGTTTCGTCGAGTATAACAATGCGGTGATGCCGATACGACGCGCGCTGCGGCCGGCGGCTCCGGCCGTCCTCGCTCTGGCAGCCGGGCTGGCCGGCGGGGCCGTGGCCGCCCATCGCGCCGCCCGCCCCGCAGCGCCGCCCCGCCCGGAGGTCGTGGCCGGACCGGGGGAGCGGGCCGAAGGGATGCTGGCCGCGGCCCAGGAAGCGCTAGAGGCAGGTCGGTTTTCCGACGCGCTCGCGGGAGCGGAGCGGTTCCGGCGAGAGTTCTCGCGGAGCTGGAAGGCGCCCCAGGCCGCGCGGGTCGAGGCGGCGGCGCTCGCGGGGCTAGGCCGCCACGAGGAAGCTCTCCTCGCCGCGCCAGGCGACGGTCCCCCGGAGGCTGCGCGCGCCTGGATCGCCCTCGCACGAGCGGTCCGCTCGGGGGAACCGGGGGCCTTCGCGAGGGTCGCGGAGGATCTCCTCTCGCGGAACGATCCGGTCCTCGCCGAGGCTCTCTTCCGCGCCGCCACGGACTCGCTTGGCGAGGAGCGAGTTCCCCCCGAAGTCGACCTCGCCTGGAGCCGGGTCCTGCGCGATCAAAGAAGGACGGACGAGCAGCTCGCCGCCTACGACCGGGTCCTGGCGCACCATCCGGACCACCCGATCGCGGAGAGAATCCGGTTCGGCAGGGCCCGCTTGCTCCATCTCGAGTTCGGCGACACGAAGGGAGCCGAGGAGGCCTACCTCGACTTTCTCGCCCACCACCCGGACTCGCCGCACTCGCGGCAGTGCCTCCTCTGGCTGGGGGAGCTCCGGGTCGCCGCCGGGGACCCGGCAGGAGCGGAGACGTACTTCCGCCGCGTCGCCCTGGACGAGGCCTCCCCGCGGGACAAGGTCTGGTGCTTCGCGCTTCTCGCGCTTTCGAGCTCGCGCGAGAGGCGAGGAGGCAAGGCGGACGCCGAGGCCATCCTCGCCGCCGCGCTCGACGGCGAGGCGGCGCCTTTGCCCGAGAACGGGGACGAGGCGCTCGCCCGGCTCGCCCGGCTCCGCGCCGACATCGGGGACCGCGAGGGAGAGATCCAGACGCTTTCGAGGCTCGTCGCCGCGTTTCCACGGTCTTCCCGTGCCGGCGAGGCCTCGCGCCGGCTCGCGGAGATTCGAGCCCAGGACGGGCGATGAACGGGCCCGGCGACGCCCTGGCATGGGGTCGGGACGGGCTTCTTCCCGTCGTCGCCCAGGATGAGCGGACCGGCGAGGTCCTGATGCTCGCCTGGGCGGACCGGGAGGCGCTCGAGCGCACCGTCGAGACGGGCTTCGCCCACTACTTCAGCCGGAGCCGCAAGGCGCTCTGGAAGAAAGGAGAGACGTCCGGCAACGTCCAGCGCGTGGTCGAGGTGCGTGCCGACTGCGACGGGGACGCTCTCCTCTATCGCGTCGAGCAAACGGGGGGCGCCTGTCACGAGGGCTACTCCGGATGCTTCTACCGGCACCTCTCCGGGGACGCCTGGGCAATCGACCGTCGCAAGGTCTTCAACCCGGCCGAAGTCTACCCGCCGGACGCGGCGCGGCCGGCGACTCTTGACACCCTTCGGGGGGAACCCGAAGAATGACCATCGCCCTTTCCCACCCCTTCCCCGTGGAGGTCTCCCGATGTCCCGATCCACATTCGTCCTGACGATCTCGCTGGCCGCCCTCCTCCTCGCGGGGGCCCTTGTCCTCGATTCCACGAGGCGCGCCGCCGGCGACGAGCCGGCGGGATCCAAGATCGGCTACGTCGACGTCACGAAGGTCTTCAACGGCTATAGCAAGGTCAACGATCGCAAGACCGCGCTGGAGGCCCGGTACAAGGCCGAGGCCGATCGCCTGAAAGTCGAGGATGCGGCGATCCAGGAGGAAGGGAAGAAGCTCGAGCTCGTGAACCCGTCCTCGCAAAGCTACATCGAGACCGTCCGCGACCTCCAGGAGCGCCGGTACAAGGTCGGCCTGAAGCTCCAGCTCACCCAGCGGGAGTTCGCCCTGGACGTCTCCGAGCTGACGAAGTCCACGTACCTGGAGGTCCTGCGCGAGATCGAGACCTTCGCCAAACGGGCGGGCTATCAGCTGGTCTTCAAGATCGACTCCGAAGAGGTCCTCGAGAACCCGGACCTCGATCCGATCCAGTACGTCTCCAATCGCCAGATCCTCTTCCACGCCGAGGGGCGCGACATCACGGCGGAGTTGATCCAGATCCTCAACCGGAATTACATCCCCCCGGCCGGGGGGTCCGGAGGGGAGAAGAAGGACCGGTAGACTACCGGGGACAAGAAAGGACCGAACCGGCGATGATCGGGGTCGAGAGCGCGGCGGACCAGGCGATCGTCGAGCGCTGGATCCACGCCGGGCAGGGGCACGTCTTCCGTTTCTGGGACCGGTTCGGCCCCGAGGAACGGGAAGGACTGCTCACCCAGCTCCGCCGGATCCCTCTCGACCTCGTCGAGGATCTCGCCGAAAAGCACCTTCAGGACGAGGTCCCCGCGGGGCCCGGCCGGGCGATCGAGGTGTGCCAGCCGCCTCCGTACATCCCCGGTCCCACGACGCCCGGCGAGAAGGCGAAGAGCGCGCTCCGCCGCAAGCTGGGAGAGGAAACGCTGGCCGCCGGGCGGGTCGCGGTTCTCGTGGTCGCGGGGGGACAGGGAACCCGCCTCGGGTTCGATGGACCCAAGGGTACCCTTCCGATCGCACCGATCACGGGGAAGAGCCTCTTCGCGCTCGTCGCGGAGAAGGTCCGCGCCCTGGGGCGCCGCCATGGCGTCGTCCCGGGGCTCTACGTGATGACGAGTCCCACGAATCACGACGCGACGATCCGCTATTTCCACGACGCGAACGACTTCCGGCTCGACCCCGACCGCCTGATGTTCTTCAGCCAGAAGACGCTGCCGGCCGTGGACGGCCAGGGGAAGGTGCTTCTCGAGAGCCCGGCGCGCATCTTCGAGAGCCCGGATGGTCACGGGGGCGCCGTGGACGCGCTGGCAGAGGCTGGCGGCCTCGAGCGGATGCGGCGCCAGGGCGTGGAGCAGGTGTTCTACTGTCAGGTGGACAACCCCCTGGTGCGAATCGCCGATCCGCTGTTCCTCGGCTACCACATCCACCGGGAGGCCCAGGTATCGACCAAGGTCGTCCTCAAGCGCGACGTCCAAGAAAAGGTCGGGATCCTCGCCTTGTCGGGGGACGCGCTCCAGGTCCTGGAGTACAGCGACCTGCCCGCGGGCATGGCCAACGAGACGGACGAGGACGGCCACCTCCGCTTCCGACTCGGGAACACGGCGATCCACGTCTTCGCCCGCTCCTTCCTCGAGCGGGTGTCCTCCGGCGAGTTCCACCTCCCATACCACATGGCCCGGAAGAAGATCCCCACGATCGACGAGGAAGGAAACCCGACCGTCCCCGCGGAACCCAACGGCGTCAAGTTCGAACGCTTCGTCTTCGACCTCCTCCCGTACGCCGCCAAGACTGTCCTTCTCGAGGCTCGCCGCGAGGAGGAATTCAGTCCGGTGAAGAACGCCGAGGGGGACGACTCGCCGGCGTCGGCACGGCGGGACCTTGTGAATCTCTTCGGGCGCTGGCTGGGACGGGCGGGCATCGAGACACCCCGCGACGAGGGAGGGAACGTGAAAGGCCTCCTGGAAGTGGGGCCCCTCTACGCGCTCGACGAGGAGGAGCTCCTGCTGAAGGTCGATCGGAACCTCCGGTTCGAGGGACGACTCCTTCTGGACGAGGACTGAAACGTGCGGGACCTCCATCCGGACCGGATCCAGGACGGCCGCGCCACTCTGGAGGTCCTGGAGGGCCCGGATGCGGGGCTCGTGTATTCGATCGAACCGCACGGGGAGGCGGAGATCGGCCGCGATGCGGGCTGCGCCTTCCGGCTCGCCGACCCCAGGGTGGATCCGCGCCACGTCCGGGTCCGTTCCAACGGCCGGGAAGTCATTCTCTTCCACCTCGGGGGACCGGGAGGCCTCCTCGTAGGTGGGCAGTCCATGGAATACCGGATCCTCGCCCCCGGAGATGAGTTCCGTATCGGCGGGACCCGGATCGTGGTCCGAGCGGGAACCGCGTGCGGGAGCGAAGCCTCGCGCCGCGCCCGGACCCAAGTCTTCCTCGAGCGGGCCGAGAAGAACCTCCCCACGGCGGCCGGGCGCATCGCCGGCGGCTGGCCCGGGCGCCCGCGATTCGGCGAGATCGCGCTCGCACAGGGGCTCGTGGACAGCGCGACGCTCGCGCGCGCTGTCGCCTTTCAGGAGGCGGCGCGGGCGGCGGGACGTCCCGTTCGCCTCGGCGAAGCGTTTACGAGCCAGGGAGCGCTTTCGGCCGAGCACGTCGACCTCGTGCTCCAGATCCAGCGGGAGCTCGAGGATCTGGGTGAGATTCGAGGCTACCCGTACCGCCGCCTCCTGGGAGCGGGGAGCGCGGGCTTCGTCTTCGAGGCCGTGTCGCAGGAGACGGGACAGGCGGTCGCTCTGAAGATCATCCGCCCGGAGCTCCTTTCCCGCGAGGAAGCCGTGAAGCGCTTCCTGCGCGAATCGCGGATTCTCCTGGACCTCGACCACCCCAACCTCGTCCGCGGGCTCGAGGTCGGATTCTCGGACGGCCTCTACTTCCTGGCGATGGAGTACGTCGCGGGAAGGAGCCTGCGCCGGAGGATCGAGTCGGAAGGGTCCGTGCC
>JACQVV010000355.1 GCA_016209595.1 Planctomycetota bacterium | reverse complement strand
TCCTTCGGCGGGCCGGCAGCGTCCTTCTTCTTCTTCGCCGGCGTCGCGGGACGGAAGGCGATCACCAGCCGTTCGAAGGTCGCCTCCTGGAGCGTCGTTTTCTGGAACAGGGACTTGAAGTCGATTCCGGACTTCTTGAGCGTCACCCGCTCGATCCACCGGGTCTCGTGCATGTGCGTCTTCTCGCCCTTGCGGCCCCCGGCGTCCTCCGTACCGGCCCCCTCGGGGGCGTCCTTCTTCTTCCCCTTGCGGAAGGGAGCGAGCGCGAGATGGAGGAGCCAGCCGAAGAACTTCCCGAGCAGCATCTCGAACTTCTGGCCGACGAACCGTCCCTCGGTCCGGTCGACGCCCACGCCGCGCTTGAAGATCAGGATCCGGTTGGCGAACTCGGGCGGCACATCTCCTTCCTTGCCGTACGGGTGCTCCGAGAAGTAGCGGGCGAGGAGCTCGGAGTCGAGCTTGTCCCAGTCGATCACGACCGGGAGGTTGAAGAGGTACGACTCGCCCTCCGCGAGGTCCACGTCCGCCTGGGTGAGCGGCAAGAAGTTCCCCTTCTCCATCACCGTGAGGAAGTTGGCCAGGAACCGGTCCTCGGCGACCTTGATCTCCTCCGGCGTCATCGACGCCAGGACCTCCGAGTTCCGGCCCGCCTCGAAGACCTCGTAGTCCCGCTTGACCTCCTCGACGAGCGTGTGGTACTCGAAGTGGTAGATCGCCTCGATCAGGCGCAGGAAGTCGGTGAACGGCGAGAGATCGTCCTCGCGGCCCGCCTCGCGGAGCTTCGCAAAGAGCGCCTCCTTTATGCGGTGCTTGGAAATCGGGATGTACTTCTCGTGCTCGATCATGACGCGGGAGGTGAGGGGCGCTGCGGGGGGCGGAGCGGTCGTCGTCGTCATGGCGGAGTCCTCGGGTAGAGCTGGCGGCGATTGTAGCCTCGGTCCTGGCGGCGAGCCAGATCGTTGCGCGCTGCGAAGCCGGGTCAGATCTCGCCCCGCTCGTCCGGCGGGAAAAGCCCCAGCGGATCGGCCACGTCGAGGAGCCGTGGATCGGGCACGGGACGCCCCGCGGCGAAGTGGTAGACCGGCTGGCTCTGCCCGGTGTCGAGGCCGAGGGACTCCGCGGTCTCGTCGTCGTAGTAGGCGCCCATCCCCGTCCCTCCGATCCCCGCCGCGTGAGCGGATAGATAGAGGAAGTGGCCGCGGGCGCCCGCCTCGAAATGGGCGAGGCGATAGCCCCGGAGTCCGAAGGCGGCGCCCGCGCCCGCGAAGTTCGCAACGAGCGAGAACGCCATCACGCCATCTCCCGCGAGATCCTGTTCGAGCGACAGATGCCTCGCGATCTCGCGCTGGTCTCCCGCGGCGAGGAGCGCGAGCCGCGCTCCCGGCAGAACGAGGTAGCGACCGGGCAGAACGCCGTCCACGGCGTGGATCCACGAGTAGAGACGCACGAGCGAGAATCCCCAGTCGCAGGGCTGCGCGTACGTCGCGGCCGAGAGGACCGCGCTCGCGTTCGCGGCGGAAAGCCGCGCCGAGGGATCGTGGTCGAGCGACGAGCGTCTCCGCCGGACAAGAAGGCCCAGGGGCTCGTCGAGAGACCGGGGAGGCGGGAGCGGGGTGACATTCTCTTCCGTCGCGATCCGGCGGGCGAGGTCGGCCGCGGCGGGCGGAGCCGGCAGGGGCCCCATGGGCGAGTCGAGGCTGGTGGCCGCGTGGACCTCCTCGATCGGTTCGTAGCGGATCGTCTTCTTCGAAAGTCGGTTCGGACGCCCGCGCGGCGCGCCCAGACGGGAGGCGGGCCCGCGCGGCGCGCGAGCGCCCGGCACCCCGAGCGACGCCACCGCCTGGGGCGCTCCCATCGGGACGAGGAGGAGGGGGAGTTCCTCGCCCTCCCGCGAGGCAAGGACCTCCGCGAGCTCGCCGTCCGCGAAGTGCCCGAGCATGGTGCCTGCCAGTCCAAGCGCCCGGGCTGCCAGGACAAGCGCCGAACCGGCGTGTCCCGCGTCCAGGAGACAGTAGCGATAGGCACGCATGCGGTACTTCCACGCCTCGCGCCAGACGATCGTCGAGAAGATGCAGACGAGGTCCACCCCCTCTGGCGCGTCACGCCCCGCGGCGGAGAGCGCGGCCCGGACGGCCTCCCCTTCGCGGCGGAGCTCCAGGGCGTGACGGTCGACCCGGTAGTGGTAGAGCCCGTCCGCGAGATCGGCGCCCCCTCGCACGGCGAGGTAGGTCTCGGTCGGGTGGAGGTTGCCGGAGGAGGGATTGACCCGGAGCGACCAGCGGTTTGAAACCTCTCCGCCCCGGCGGATCTCCTTCCAGGCGCTCACCGCGACCGAGTGATAGAGCAGGGTCGAAAGGAGGGCGAGACCCAAGTCCGGGGTCGCGCATGCGCGCTGCGGCGTTGCCGGCCCCGCGAGCGCTCCGGGCGAGATCGTCCCCGCGAGGACCTCGCCCGCGGGAACGTCGATTCTGCCCGGCGGCCGCGGGAGAGGGATTCGGGGCGCTCCCTCGTAGGTCCGGAAGGGCGAGGGCTGGTTCGCCCAGTCGAGCCCGCCCTCCCGGGACCGGACCGAATGCCAGGTATGCCTCGTGCGCTCGTGGTAGGGGTGCAGAGTTTCTTAGACTCCCCCCATGCCGGCGAGCCCGATGAAGGCCGCGAGGAGGAAGCCGAAGACCACGACCTTCGCGGCCACGAAGACGGCCATCGCGAGGAAGATGGCGTAGATGAGGGGGATGTCGTAGGTCTTCATGATGGCGATGAGATATAGGAAGAGCCCGCCCCAGAGCGAGATGATCCAGCCCATGACGAAGGAGATGTCCCACGACAGGAACAGGCACGCGCCGAGTTGCAGGGTCCGGACGAGTCCCATCACGCCTTCGAGGAACAGGAGGACGATCCCGATCTGGAGGAGGCGGCTCGCCCCCACGATGAAGCGGGCGACGGTGTCGATCACGAGCGCGTTGAAGACCACGCCGGCGATCCCGAAGATCCCCACGATGACCGCGATCCCGAAGACCGGCGCCACGTCGAGCGGCGGCGGCGCGACCTCGTGGTCGAAGACGTGGGAGTGTGACTTTCGGACGACCTCTTTCCCCCCTTCCTTCCCCAGGCGGAGCACCTCAATCTCGATCTTGTAGGTTCCGACGTCCCTCGGCGCGAAGAGGAAGTTCTTCTCGTCCTGGAGGAACGCCCCTTCCCGGCCGGGTACCCAGTGGATCGTGTCGCCGGTCTCTCCGGTCTCCATGCAGACGACCCACTTCTTCTCGTTCACCTCGGGCATCCGGAAACGCATGCTGAAGTGCTCGCCGGCCGCGAGCGGCCTCTTCACGGCGAGGGCCGCCTCGAAGGAGATCTGCGCCTTCGGGATCGACTTCCCGTGCTCCATCTCGATCGTGAGCGTGTGGTCCTCGGTGTCGAAGGAAGGGAGCGTCTCGGGGTCGTAGGACTTCACCGTGTCCTGCCCCGCCTGCGCGGCCCGGGCGTTTCGCTCGAACGCTCCCGCCGCCGCGGTCATGACGAGCCCCGCGAAGAAGAGCACCATCACGAGGCCGATGTTGGCCGGAGAATTCAAGATGTAGTAGCCGAGCGCGTCGCAGGCCTCGGTCGGCTTGAGGAGGATCTCGAAGAGAAGGCGGGGGAAACTCTTCGATTCCGCCGCCTGGGAGACCCTCGCCCGGAGCGGCGCCCGCGAGACGCGGGGCCCGGGCCCCGCGTCGGGGGGCGCCCCCACGAATTGCCCCGTCGCGAGCTCGATCCCGCACCGCGTGCAGACGAGGACCCCGGGCGGGTAGGCCGTCCCGCAGCTCGGGCAGGGGGGACTCGCCTCGTGGACGGCGCGGATGTCGCCCTCCTCCTCGAAGACGGGAGCCGCGGCGGGAGTTTCGCGAGCCGGGACCGTGATCGTTCGACCGCACTTGGGGCACTTCCCCTGCTTCCCCGCCATCTCGTCTTTCACCTGCATCGGGGCGCCGCAGGAACACTGAAACCGGATAGACATGGGCTGGATTCTCCGCCTGGAAGGTCGCCGCCGGGTCGGGGCGGACAGGAGAAGAGGATAGCAGAAGGATGAAGCAATCGGCCTGGGGGTTCAGGCGACTGGCGGTCCCCCTTCCACGCACCCTGGCCGGACGATCCGCCAGGCGATCGTCTCGGTCGCCTCGGCGAGGCGCTGGGTCAGCGCGGGGCCGAAGTCCACGCGGGCTCCGCGACCGGGGACGAGGATCATCTCGTGCCAGGCGCGGGGGAAGAGGCCGTCGGTGGGGACCCGTCCCAGGAGAGCGGGTTCCCCGCCGAACGCGCGCTCCAGGGCGTCGCGGAAGCGCCGGTAGCCCGCCAGGTGGCGAGGACCGCGCGGCGAGCGGTTGTAGAAGTAGAGGAGGAGGTGGACCCCGGACGAGGCGAGCGCCGCGAGGCGGGGGAGAGCGGGTTTCCAGTTCTCCGGGCGGTCGAGGTCGTAGGGGTCGAGGAGCACGAGGTCGCGGTCCGCGAGAGAGCCGGGCGAGAGCGCGAGCCATCCGTCCTGGATTTCGAGGACCCGGACTCCGTCGCGCCCTTGCCAGGCCGCGCGCCGGCCGGGGTCGGCGTCAAAGACCGCCGCGTCGAGCATGCCGGGGCCGTACCGGCGGGCGACTTCGGCCACGAGGGCACCGGAACTCGCGAGCTCCCCGCGGGCCGCGAAAGGCCCCTGGGACTCGGCGTAGGCCGTCCCCGCGGCTTCCTCGAACCGCTCGCGCGAGCCGGTGACGAGCGGGTAGACGGGCGCTCCGGCGAAGGGATCCGCGAAGCGGAGCGGGCGGGCCCCCCCGGAGAGGAGCTCGCCCGCGACGAGAACGGCCCAGGTCCCTTTGAGGACGTCGCCCCAGTTCCCGGGCTCGTAGAGGAGGCCCGGCGCCGCGGATTCGCCCGGGTCCCCCACGCGCCAGGTCCAGGGGCGCGTCATCCCTATTTGACCGTCTTCGCCTCCATGGGGCCGATCTCCTCCAGGTCCATCACCTCGGCCATCCGGTACTGCCAGGTCGCGCTCTCGCCCTCGGTGGAGATCGCGCCCTCGGCCGACTCGATCGCCTTGGGCAGAACGACGGTGAACGTCATCTTGTGCCCGGCGAAGGCGCCCTTGACGAGACCCCCGATCTGCTTCGACATCGGGTCTTCTTCCTTCTTGTCTTTCTTGTCGAGCCGGATCTTCTGGGTGAACACGAACTGCCCGTCCACCTCCTCGAGCGTGGCATCGCGGGCGAGGATCCCCGGCTGCTCCTTCTTGTCCTCGCCATCGCCGGGGCCGGGTCCGCCGCCCATGCCCGGCGCGCTCTTCACCTCGAGCTTCGAGAGCACCGCGAGGTTCTCGAACGAAGCGCTGATCGTGAACTGGAGGAACTCCTCGTCTACCTTCTCGATCGTGAGGTCGTCCACGGTGAATCCCTCGATCTTCATCCCGTCGAGGTCGGCCTTGGCCTCCTCCCGGGCTTTTTCTAAGAACTTTTCCTCGGTGAGGTCCGCGTACTTCTCGTCGGCCTTCATGACCTCGTAGGGGATCGTGTAGATCACCGTGATCGTGCCCGAGCCGTCCTCGTTGAGAGCGATTGTCTCGTCCATGTCGATGCAGCCGGTCGAGAAGGCAAGGAGCGCCCCGGCGAGCGCGGCGAACGTCCACTTCATGGGATTCCTCCGATTCGAATGGCGCGGGTGTTCACGCCCGCTGGAGACACGGGAGGCGCATTGTAACCCGCGACCCCCCTATCTGGTTCCTCGCGGCGCAGGAACAGCACGGTCCCGTCAAAGTCACGGACCACGGTCACGGGTCGGAATCGTGTTCCGTGGGCGTGACCGTGAGCGTGTTCCGTG
>JACQVV010000351.1 GCA_016209595.1 Planctomycetota bacterium | reverse complement strand
GGGCGGAGCTCGGCGGCGGGGCGCGGAAGCGCCTCGCGCGCGCGAACGCCCTTCACGAGGCGCGCGACTACGCGGCGGCCCTCGCGATCTACCAGACCCTCGCGTCCTCCTGGAGGGACACCGACATCGGGGACGCGGCCGAGGAGAAGGTCCGGGCCTACAGGACACCCGAGATGCGCCGGGAGCTCGCGGCATTCGCGAGCCTCCAATCGCTGGAGCAGAAGCTCGCCAACGCGAACGCCGGCGGCGCCCAGCGCGTCCGCGCCTACCGGGAGTTCGCGAAGCGGGCGGAGGGGACGGCGGCCGGAGACCGGGCGAACGACCTCGCCGCCGCGCTCGAAGAATAGCCTCGTGTCCGAGGGGGAGAAGGTCGGGAGCGTCGAGTACCGGCCGGTCGAGCCGGGCTACTTCGAGAAGCGGCAGCTCAAGCCATACGCGCGCGCATTCCACCTCTGGGCCCTCGGGGTGGGCGCGGTGATCTCCGGCGACTTCTACGGCTGGAACTTCGGTTTGCCGGCCGGCGGGTTCGGCGGCCTCCTCCTAGCCACGGGAATCGTCACGGTCCTCTATCTGGGCCTCTCGTACTCGATCGCGGAGATGTCGCCGGCGCTCCCGCACACCGGGGGCGCGTATTCGTTCGCGCGCTCCGCGATGGGGCCCTGGGGCGGCTACGTCACGGGACTGGGCGAGAACCTCGAGTACATCCTCACGCCGGCCGTCATCGTCGTCGGGAGCGGCGCCTACCTGGGGGCCGTCTTCCAGACGCCCGAGGAGTACGCGCCCCTCTGGTGGCTCGGGGCGTACGTCGTCTTCGTGGCTCTGAACGTCTGGGGCGTGAAGCTCGCCTTCCGCTTCGCCATCGCGATCACGCTCCTTGCGCTCGCGGTTCTTGTGGTCTTCTTCGTGGGCGCGGTCCCGCACACCGACTTGGATGCCCACGCCCTCGACATCGAGCCCGCCGAGGGGGGAAGCCGGTTCCTTCCGATGGGCTGGTTCGGCGTCTTCGCCGCCCTCCCGTTCGCGATCTGGTTCTATCTCGGGATCGAGGAGCTCCCGCTCGCGGCCGAGGAGTCTCACGATCCCCGGCGCGACATGCCGCGGGGAATCCTCCTCGGGATCGGGACGCTCATCGTCCTCGCGTTCCTCACCCTCTTCCTCAACAGCGCGATCTCACCCGGCGCCGCCGAGGTCGGCGCGTCGCAGAACCCCCTCTATCTCGCGTTCCAGACGATCTTCGGGGACGGGCTTGTCGCGAAACTCCTCGCGCTCGTCGCCGTCGCCGGCCTCGTGGCGAGCTTCCATACGATCATGTTCGCCTACGGCCGGCAGATCTACTCGCTCTCGCGCGCCGGGTACTTCCCGCGCTTCCTCTCGATCACCCACCCGCGCCACAAGACGCCCCACGTGGCGCTCATCGCCGGGGGGGTTCTCGGCTACGCCGTCGCGCTTGCCATCCACTACGGGCCCGAGGGTGTCCCCGTCGGGGCCGTCCTCCTCAACATGGCCGTCTTCGGCGCGGTCATCTCCTACGTCCTCCAGATGCTCTCGTTCATCCTCCTGCGGATCCGCCGGCCGGGGATCGAGCGGCCCTACCGGAGCCCCCTCGGGATTCCCGGCGCGGCCATGGCGCTCGCCATCTCCGCGCTGACGCTCGTCTTCCTCTTCCTCAACGCCGACTACCGCTACGGCGTGGTCGGAGCCGCCGTCTGGTACGGCCTTGGGCTCGTCTACTTCGCCGCCTGGGGCCGCCGGCGACTCGTCAAGTCTCCCGAGGAGGCCTTCGCGCTCCGGGACTGACAGCCGGTCGCTCTCTCGATCTCGTCCGCGCGGTCACTCGGCCCGCTTCCCGCGGGCCCTGGCGGAGCCTCCGATCACTCCGAAGTCGAGCAGGAGGCCGATCGCGAAGAGGGCGACCCAGAAGCCCGCGATCCCCCCGCCTTCGTTCATGCAGATCGCGTATGCCAACATCGTGTAGGGCATGAAGAAGAAGCCCAGGAGCGGCCAGAGGGTCGTCTCGTAGGCGCGGCCGAAGTAGCCCGAGGCGAACCAGACGATGAAGATCGTGAGGCGCGGCGCCACGTAGCCGAAGAAGGCGAGGAGGCAACACATGCCCCGGTATTCTACAACGCGCGGGGGGAACTCATCGCTCGGCCAGGATTTCCCGAACCCGCAGGAGCCACCAACTGGACCGGGGGGGCTTGCCGCATGGTACGCTCCAATCGTTCTCGACTGGATCGACCATGAACATCGAAGCGACTCAGGGACTGAACCTCGCGATCGCCCAGCCAAAGAGCGATCCGACCCGACCCGTCCGGGTCCGGCTCGAAGGCATGGAGATCGAGATTCGGGCCGTCGAGGAAGCTGCGGCTCCGATACCCTCGGCCGCCGAGGTATTCGCATCGCTCGGCCCATGGGCGGGTGAAACCGCCGACGAGCTGAAAGACATCCTCGGCAAGACCCGCAGACGAACCGCTCCCAGGCCGGTTGGGGATCTTTGAAGTTCGCCGCCCCTCTCGGCCCCGCATCCAGCGTCAGCTCCCGCGGTTCCTTCTCCGGTAACCGGCCCACCCCCCGGCCAGGAGCGCGAGCAGGATGACCCCCCAGCTCCCGATCTCGACCGACGTTTGCTGTCGGGTGAGCGCGATCTCCAGATTCGCCTCGCTCCCGAGCGACTGGAAGGTGTAGGTCGT
>JACQVV010000350.1 GCA_016209595.1 Planctomycetota bacterium | reverse complement strand
GGCCAGCGCCGAGACCCCGGAAGAGGAGCTCGAAAACCTCGTCCTCGCCGAGGCGGAGAAGCGCGGTCGGCTCCCGAACCTCTCGATGTTCGCCTTCACGGCGACGCCGAAGAGGAAGACGCTCGAGCTGTTCGGGACGAAGAGCACCGACGGGCGCTTCCAACCCTTCCACCTGTACAGCATGCGGCAGGCCATCGAGGAGAAGTTCATCCTCGACGTCCTCGCCCACTACTCGACCTACAAGGCCTACTGGCGCCTGCTCAAGACGATCGAGACGGATCCGCGCTACGAGAAGAAGAAGGCGCAGTACCTCCTCAAGGAGTTCGTCGAGCTGCACCCACACGCGATCCAGGAGAAGGTGCGGATCATGGTGGGGCACTTCGCCACACAGGTGCAGGACGAGATCGGCGGCAGGGCGAAGGCGATGATCGTCACTCCGTCCCGCCTGCACGCCGTCCGGTACCGGCTGGCGGTGGACCGGCACATCAAGGAGAAGGGGTATCCGTTCAGGGCGCTCGTGGCGTTCTCAGGCACCGTGTCCGACGGAGGCCAGAGCTACACGGAAGCGGCGATGAACGGCCTCCCGGAAACGCAGACGGCGAAGACGTTCGACCTCCCCGAGTATCGCTTCCTCATCGTCGCCAACAAGTTCCAGACGGGGTTCGACCAGCCCCTCCTCCACACCATGTACGTGGACAAGAAGCTCGGGGACGTGAACGCCGTGCAGACGCTGTCGCGGCTCAACCGCATCCATCCCGAGAAGCGCGGGACCGTCGTCCTCGATTTCACGAACAGGGCCGAGGACATCAAGAGGGCGTTCGAGCCATACTACGAGACGACGATCCTCTCGGAGGCGACCGACCCGAACCTGCTCTACGAGGTGCAGCAGCGCCTCCTCGCGTTCCCGGCGTTCTCCGAGGCCGACGTCAACGCCTTCGCGAGGGTCTACTTCGACAGGAAGGCCACTCAGGACCGGATCTACGCTCTCCTCGCCCCTGTGACGGCGCGTGTCCGTGCGCTCGCCGAAGAGGAGCTGCTCGACTTCCGCGGCCAGATCGACGACTACGTGCGGCTCTATGCGTTCCTCTCCCAGGTCGTCACATTCGCGGACGCCGACCTGGAGAAGCTGTACGCATTCGCGCGCTGCCTGCGCAAGCTGCTCCCCGCGGATCGCGCGACGCTGCCGCGAGAGGTCCAGGCGAACATCGACATGGAGTCGTACCGGGTCCAGGAGACCTCGAGCGGGCGGATCGGACTGGAACGCGGCGGGGGGATCCTGGATCCCATCGGAACGAAGGACCGGGCTGCGCCCGGAGACGAAGAAATGGAGCCGCTCTCGCGTATCATTTCCGAGCTGAACGAGCGATTCGGGCTCAATCTCGGCCCCGAGCACCGCGTCACGCTCGGTCAGATGCTGGAGCGGCTCGACGGAGACGCGGCCCTGGATGCCAGTGCGAAGGTCAATACCCGCGAGAACGCACGCCTCACCTTCGACCACAAGGTGGATGAGGTGATCCAGGAGATCGTCGACACGAATTTCGACCTCTACAAGAGGATCACGGACGACCGCGCGTTCGGAGAAGCGCTCAAGAACTTCCTGTTCGACGTGTACCTGCGGCGACACCGCCAGGGAACGGCGCAGAACTCCTGACTGGCAAATCGCTTGCGAAGGCACCCCTTTCGGTGTCTCTGGCAATCTACCAGGACGGCGGCGAATGCCCGACAGGCCTCTAACTCGCGAGCGCGTCGAGAGTTGACGACGTCACGAGTATTCGCTCTGCGGATCCTGGTGCCGAAGCTCGACGCCCGCGGTGTAGACGTTGCGGCCGTCGGCGAACACGCCGAGGTCGGACGCGCCGTCGACTCGGTGCGCCGCTCGGTTCCCGCGCCAAGTGCTCGCTGGCGTCGCCAGCGCCGCCCTCTACACCGAGGAACACTCCCTGTTCGAGCTCCCGGAGGGCCTCAAGCGCCGGGAGCGGAAGTAGTCGCCGCGCCGAAGGCGATTGCGTCCCGTCGCTCCCGCGCGTGGCAGCCTGGGGCCGCGCGCGACGATTCCCTTGCGCCGGGGATCCTCCTCCTGCTCTGATCGACGCCACACGCCGAGCACGGGAGGGCACCCATGCGCACGTTCGCCATGCTCCTCGCGGCCTCGATCGCGCTCGCGCAGGAACCGACCGAACTGACGCCCGATCAGGCCGAGTCCTTCGCCTGGTTCGACTCTCTCGGCTACCCCGACGTCGCGGGCAAGCCGTACGTCCAGGCCTGGACCGGGCGGTGGCACCAGTCCGGCGATAAGCCGCCGCGCAACACCTGCGTGTGGGGCTTCCTCCTCTCCGAGGAGGGCGACTCGTTCAAGGTCTTCACCACGGGACTCGACGAGATGGAGTTCCGTCGCTCCCAGGGAGAGGTCAAGCCGCACGAGCGCGTCTACTACCTGGCGGGGGACCTCGAGCAGACTGCGCGGGAGATCGTCGAGCAAGCCGACGCCGAGCCGGACAGGGACGAGGGCCTCCGGATCGAGATGAGCTTCGGCCCCAGCGTCGGCGACCACGTCGGCCTCTTCTTCCTGGCCCGCGCCTGCGCCGCGAACGGGCTCGTGGAGGCCGCTCGAGACCTCTACCGTGTCGCCGAGCAGGCGGCGGAGAAGGCCCGCCGGCGCGAGGAGCCGAAGGGACTCCGCTCGGCGGTCGCGGCGTCGATCGCGCTCAACGACACCTGGGGCTGGACGCTGGCGTTCGGGAACCCGGAGATCCCCCGCTCGCGCCTCCTGGAGGCATTCACGCGCATCCAGGATCGCTTCCCCGACAGCGAGCACCACGCGTTCGTGAAGGAGATCGTCGAGGTCCTCGGCCCGATGGTGAAGGAGGACGAGGAGCACGCGAAGACGGCGCGCCCGCTCGAGGAGCTCACCGGCAAGGAGCGCGTGGCCGAGCTGGTCTTCCAGCTCCGCGACCAGAACGGCCAGCAGTGGAGCCAGCCGGGGGAGTGCGACGTCTTCCTGGACCCCCGCCGAGACGCGAGCCCCGCGGCGCTCCTGGTGAAGATGGGGCACGAGGCCGTCCCCCAGCTCCTCGAGGTGGTCGAGGACGCTCGGTTCACGCGCTCCGTCGGATACTGGCGGAACTTCTCGTTCGACGGCCACCACGTCCTCCGCGTGGGCGACTGCGCGAAGGAGGTCCTGGAGCGCATCTCGGGGAGGTCGTTCTACGTCCGATCGTCGACCTCGGGCTACATGTCGAGAGACGGCGCGGCCGGATCGGTGCGCGAGCAGGCCGAGGCCTGGTGGAAGGAGCTGCAGTCCAAGGGGGAGACGCAGGTCCTCGTCGAGGCGGTCGAGAAGGGAGACCGCAACTCCCCGGAGGCCGCGGAGAGGCTGCTCAAGCTCGCCCCCGACCGCGCCCTCTCGCCGATCCTCACGGGCCTCGCGAACGCGAAGGAGTCTTGGCCCCGCGCGGCGCTCGTCCGGGTACTCGGCGACATCCCCGGCGACGAGGCCGCGAAGGCCCTCCGCGAGGAGGCCTCTCGCGGGCCGTTCCTCGATGCGCGGATCTCGGCCGCGTGGGGGCTCCTCCCGCGGAGCTCGGAGGAGGCGGTCGGCCTGATGGTAAAGGAGTGGACATCGGGCCCGGAGCCCGGTCCGCTCGACGATTGGACTCACGATGCGCTCGTTGATTTCCTTGCCGATTGCGGCCGCGTGGAGGGCGTCCGCGCGCTCGCGGAAGGCCTGCGAAAGCGCTCGACGGGGTCGCGAATGGATGTCGTCGAGAGCGTGGGCGATGCCCGGCGCGGCCGCCGCGCCGGAGTCCCCGAGCCGGGGAGTCCGGATGCGAGGTCCGCCCTCGAGAGTGCGATCGAGGACCTACTCGCGGCGGAGCTCGACGACGAGGAGGAGACCCGGATGTCGGGGTCGAGGGACGGCCAGAGCTTCAGCCACCCGCGGGTCTGCGACCTGGCGGCCTATCACCTCGCGAAGCGCTGGGAGGGGAAGTCGGATTTCCGTCTCGACGCTGCCGAGGAGAGGCGCAACGAGGCCATCTTCGGACTGAAGAACCTCTGGCGCGACGCGCGCGGGCTTGAGCCGCTGGCCGAGCCGAAGGCGGTCGAGATACCGCCCGTAAGCCAGGAGGAGATCGCGCCGCTCCTGCAACGGGTCCTCGCCGGCGAGGACGCGGAGGCCGAGGCGGCGATCGAGGCGATGGGGCTTGGAGCGCTGGCGGCGACACGGAAGGCGCGCGCCACCAAGGCCGGCGAGTCGACGGGCGACCGGCTCGATCGCCTGATCGCCCGCCTGGCGTCCATCGTCCGTCTCGTGGAGTGGAACGAGGAGGCCGGCGCGTTCCCACAGGCCGTCCGCGCCTCGATCCAGGCTCTCGAGGGGGCGCCCCTCACGCTCGAGGGGATCCGCTCGGCGCTGCAGGCCTCGGCGCGGGAGGCGGAGACGTCGAAGCTCGGGATCCGATTCTCATGCCGCCGGCGCGGCGACGGGACCGGCGTCGTCGTCACGGCAACCTCCCTGGCGGTCACAGACGTCCCCGAGAAGGGATCGCACTCGTGGACGATCCATGTGAGGGTGAAGGCGGGGTCCGAGAGGCTCGAAGACTGCTCTCACGGGAAACCCTGGGACTCCTGGCGGAGCGAGGAGGGCTGGGATTGCATGCGGGACTCGATCCTCGAGGCCCTATCGGCTCCCGCGGACGAGCCCTACAGCATCCAGGTCGACTCCCCGGTTCAGCGGTGACGTCGAGTCGGGTGGAGGCGACGGGCCGACGCTACCTCGGCCCCAGCGGCGTGCCCGCCTGGCCGAACGCGACGAGGGCCTCATCGTCCGTCGTCAGGCCCAGCACGCTCATGACGTACGGCGAGAGGTCGAGCGCGCGACCCGTGTAGGTGTGCGGACCCCAGTCCACCGGCGCGATGACGCACGCCCTGCCGTTCGAGGGGTTGATCACGATGAGCCGCTGGTTCGCCCACCAGGACCTCCCGTTCGGCGCGTAGTCCCATCGCATCGCGCAGTAGTAGTACTTCGCGGGGTTCGCGGCGACGTAGTCCGCCGAGGGGTTCGTCGGGTTGTCGTACCAGGTCGACGCGATCCCCGTGATCGCCATCGTCCCGTTGGAGTCGCGCGGCCCGCCGAACCAGCTCACCTTCCCGCGGACGAACGACCGCGAGCTGTAGCTGACGACCGTCCCGTACGGCTCCGTCCAGATGCGAAGGGTGTTGTAGAGCGTGCCGTTCCTCACGCCGGCGCGCGGGATCTTCGAGCCGTCCTTGTCGATGCCGACGTAGTTCGAGGACCAGCGCGGGGACGGGGGCGGCGGGGAGCCCTCCAGGCTGACGTTCGTCGCGTAGGCCCCCGAGAACCAGCGGCTCGCGCCGCCGAACCAGATGCGGTCCCATCCGCTCGACGTGCCGGTGAGGTAGTAGGTCTGCCCGGAGCTTGCCGTGCCGACGATCGCGTACGAGGTCGAGGGGCCGCTCCTCACGTTGAGCGTGCTGACGTTCACCCTCGCCCCGGTCCCCGTGACGAGCCGGGTGTAGCCGGAGTAGATCCACCCGCTGCCGCCCGCCCACCAGATGCGGTGCCACCCGCCCGAGGACCCGTAGGCGACGTACCTCTGCGACGAGCCCGCCACGCCGACGATCGCGTAGCCGGTGCCGGGGCCGCTCCGGACGTTGAGCGTGCTGGCGGTGACCTCGCGCCCCTGATCGGCGATCGCGACGGCGTCCAACCAGAGAAGGACTGCGAGACACGCGATCAGCCGTCCGCCCATGGTAGACCTCCTCCCCACTTCCTCCCGGACTCACGTGGGTGAAGAGCAACGACCGTGCCACATTTGTGAGGAGGTGAGGATCCGGCTCCCACCGGCCGGCCGCCTCGGAACGAGGCCGCACCCAGGGGTTTGCGCTTCCTGGCACACGGTGTAAGGATCGGGCTCGAATCCACTTCACCGCGGCGTCGCCGACCCGCCGTGTTGATTCGTAACGCCGATCGCCCTGCACTGTCCGGGGGCCGGACCGCAGGCCCCGCCCTACTCGTGCCCCTCGCAGCAGGGGGCGTGCTCGTCCACGGGCGTCATGGGCAGGAGGGCCCCCTCCATGCGCGCCGTTTCCTCCAGGATCGTGTTCATGTCCACCTCGCCCGAGGCGAGGACGGTCGCAAAGCGACCCAGGACGGGAGCGAGCATCGGGTC
>JACQVV010000020.1 GCA_016209595.1 Planctomycetota bacterium | reverse complement strand
GGCGCCGGGGGAGGCCGAGGGGGCGAAGCCCCCTCGGGGAGGCGCGGAGGCCATGGATGGCCGGAGCGCCGACGGGCGGGCGTCCTCGGCGAGGCCGGAGAGCCGGCGCACGTTCTCGTAGCGCGCCCCGAACTGGTTCCCCTCCCAGAAGGCGACGCCGGATCCCCACTTCGCGCGCCATGCCGCGAAAGCGTCCCGGTATCGCCCGGCCTTCACGTACTGGAGGCGGAGGTGGTCGGCGAAGTCGGCGATCGGCTCGCCGCCGGCGAGGAGCGCCTCGTATACCTCGATCGAGCGCGCGAGCGAGCCCGTCTCGGCGAGGAAGTAGGCGTAGTGGCGCAGGATCTCCGCCTCGTCGGCCGTGCCCCCCGGACCCTTGCGGCGAAGGGCGCGCTCCGCGAGCTCGAGCCCCTCGGCGTTCCGGCCGAGCTCCTGGTAGGCCCGCAGGCGGCTCGCCAGCGCGTAGAGGTCGTCCCGGTCGATCCGGTGGATTTCCTCGCAGATATCCAGGACCTTCTCGTACTCCCGGAGGGCGAGGTAGGAGGCCGCGACCCAGTCGAGATAGTAGGTCTGGCGGTGGAGGGGGGAGAGCGCGGCGGCTTGCCGGAACTCGCGGATCGCCTCGTGGTACTCGCCCGCCGCGAAGAGGGTCTGCCCATGGGCTCCCGGCGACTCCCAGTCCCCGAGTCCGGCCGCCCCCGGGGGGCCGCCCTCGGTTTCTCCCTCGGACGGCACGGTGGGCTGGTTCTGGCAGGCGATGGCCAGAACGACCGTGAAGGGGAAGAGGACGAGAGAGCGGCGCCGCATCGATGGATGGTGCCGAAGAGAGGACTCGAACCTCCAATCCCTTGCGGGAACTAGGTCCTGAACCTAGCGCGTCTGCCAGTTTCGCCACTTCGGCTTGGGCCACGGAGACTCTACTTCCCTTTCGCGCGCCCTGTCAAGGCGAGCCCGCCTGACCACCGGGAGCAGTAGACCGGGGCGGCGAAGATCGGGTATCTTCTTCCCCGGAGGGACCATGAGCCACGAGACCGCCCGGCCGCCGATCCGCAAGGACATCGTCTATCCCGACAGCGACGGAGAGCCCATGTCCGACAACGAGGGAAGCGCCCAGCGGATGATGGACACGTGGACGGGACTCCGCGCGGCCTACAGGTGGAGCGGCGCGCGGGCATACGTCGGGATGAACCTCTTTGTCTATCCCGTCGAGGGGAAGCCCTGGCTCCGCAATTCGCCGGACATTTTCGTCGCGCCCGGCTCGTCTCGGGAGCCCCTCCGCACGAGTTTCCGCTACTGGGACGAGGAGGGGCGTGTGGAGTTCGCGGGGGAAGTCCTCTCCCGCACGAAGCGGGAGCGACTGGAGTCCCCGGAAGTCCTGGAGCGCGTGGACTTCTACGCGAACGAGCTCGGGACGCGGGAGCTCTTCCTCTACGAGCCACTCGGGTTCCGGTTCGAGGACGGCTTCCGGTTCGCGTTCCTGCGCGCGGGGACGGACGGACGCTACCACGTCGTCGAACCGGGCGAGGACGGCTGGTACCGGAGCGAGGTCCTTCCCTACGAGTTCCGGCCGCTCGACGACCGGGTCGAATTCCGGGATCCGGGGACGGGGGAGATTTTCCTGCCCGACTCCCGCCGGGCGGAGCGGGCGGAACGCGAGGCGGAGCGTGCGGATCACGAGGCGGAGCGTGCGGATCACGAGGCGGAGCGTGCGGAACGCGAGGCACGAGCGCGCGCCGCTGCCGAGGAGAGGCTCCGCGAACTGGAGCAGGAGATCGAGCGCCTCCGGGGGAACCCGCCGGCGGCGCGGTGATCCCGGCGGGTCTCGTACCCTGTCCCTCTATCGGAGCCCGCAGGACCCACGAATTCCGCGGAGCAGCCCTTTTACCGATCCGGCGAGCCCAGGAAGTTCCTCAGCACGAAGTTGAGGATCCCGCCGTTGGCGTAGTAGGAGACGTCCACGGCCGAGTCGAGACGCGCCTTTGCCTGGAAGGTCTTCTCCTTCCCGTCCTGCGTGGCGCGAACGACGACCGGACTTCCCGGGGCCATCGTGTCGAGGAGCCCCTCGACCTCGTAGACCTCGCGCCCCGTGAGGCCGAGCGACGCCGCCGACTGGTCGGGGAGGAACTCTAGGGGGAGGACTCCCATGCCCACCAGGTTCGCGCGGTGGATGCGCTCGTAGCTCTCGGCGATGACAGCTTTCACACCGAGGAGGAGCGTCCCCTTGGCCGCCCAGTCGCGCGAGCTCCCGGTCCCGTACTCTTTCCCCGCGAGGACAAGAAGCGGCGTCCCTTCCTTCTTGTAGAGCTCGGCCGCGTCGTGGACGGGCATCGTCTTCCCGGTCGGGAAATGCACGGTCACCGGGCCCTCGACGCCGGGGACGAGGGCGTTCCGGATGCGGATGTTGGCGAAAGTGCCGCGCGTCATCACGCGGTCGTTTCCGCGCCGCGCGCCGTACGTGTTGAAATCCGCGGGCCCGACGCCGCGTTCCACGAGGTAGCGCCCGGCGGGAGAGTCCTTGGCGATGTCGCCGGCCGGCGAGATGTGGTCGGTCGTGACGGAGTCGCCGAGAAGAGCGAGAACCCGAGCCCCGCGGATCGCGCGGATCCCGGGCGGTTTGAGCGGCATGTCGAGGAAAAAGGGCGGCTCCTGGATGTAGGTTGAGGACTCGCTCCAGCGGTAGACCTCGCCTCCCGAGGCGGGGATCGCGTTCCAGGTCTCGTTCCCGTCGAAGACGTTGGCGTACTCGGTGCTGAATATCTTGGCCGAGACCGAGCGCGCGATCGCGTCGGCGATCTCCCTCTGGCTGGGCCAGATCTCCCGGAAAAAGACGGGCTTGCCGTCAGATCCCATCCCGATGGGCTCGCGCAGGAGGTCGAGGTCGGCCCGCCCCGCTAGGGCGAAGGCGACGACGAGCGGCGGGCTCGCGAGATAGGCCGCTTTGACGAGGGGGTGGATCCTCCCCGAGAAGTTCCGATTCCCGGAGAGAACGGCGACGGCGACAAGGTCGTTTTCCTTGACCGCTTTCGCCACCGGCTCGGGAAGCGGGCCGCTGTTCCCGATGCAGGTCGTGCAGCCGTAGCCGACGAGGTGGAACCTGAGCTTCTCGAGATACGGGAGGAGCCCCGCCGCCTTGAGATACCCGGAGACGACCCGGGAGCCCGGGGCAAGCGAGGTTTTCACGTGGCCGGGGACCGTAAGGCCGCGCTCGACCGCCTTCTTGGCGAGGAGTCCGGCGGCGAGCATGACGGACGGGTTCGAGGTGTTCGTGCAGCTCGTGATGGCGGCGATCACGACCGCGCCGTGGCCGACCTCGGACTTGTGGCCGTCGCCCGAGACCGGGGCGCGGCGCGCGAGGGCAGCCGAGGGAACGCCGAACCCGCCCTTGTCGGGGGACGTGCCGAGCGCGACCGCGAACGAGCTCTTCATCTCCGCGAGCCTCACCCGGTCCTGGGGCCGGCGCGGGCCGGCAAGGGACGGTTCGATCGTTCCGAGGTCGAGCTCGGCAGTGTCGGAGTACTCGGCGGAGGGACCAAAGTCGGTTCGGAAGAGCCCCTGCTCTTTCGTGTAGCGCTCGACGCGGTCGACGAGATCGGGGCTCCGGCCGGTCTGGGCGAGGAAGCGAAGCGTCTCCGAATCCACGGGGAAGAACCCCATCGTCGCCCCGTACTCGGGGGCCATGTTGGCGATCGTCGCCCGGTCGGGGAGGGTGAGCCTGGAAACCCCGGGGCCGTGGAACTCGACGAACTTGTCGACGACGCCCTTTTTTCTCAAGGTCTGCGTGACCGTGAGGACGAGGTCGGTCGCGGTGGCGCCCTCGGGGAGCTCGCCCGACAGCCGGAATCCGACGACATCGGGCGAGAGCATGTAGAGGGGCTGGCCGAGCATGACCGCCTCGGCCTCGATTCCCCCGACGCCCCAGCCGGCGACGCCCAGACCGTTCACCATCGTGGTGTGGCTGTCGGTTCCCACGAGCGTGTCGGGGAAAACCAGAACTTCGCCCCCGCGCTCCTCCCGGCGGACGCACTGCGCCAGATACTCCAGGTTCACCTGGTGGACGATCCCCGTCGCCGGCGGGACGACTCGGAGCCGCCGGAAAGCCGTGCGGCCCCACTTGAGGAACTCGTAGCGCTCCCGGTTCCGGGCGAACTCGATTTCGGCGTTGGCGCGGAGCGCGTCCGGCGTGCCGAACCGGTCGACCTGGACGGAGTGGTCGATCACGAGGTCGACGGGGACGAGCGGCTCGATCCGTCGCGGGTCGCCCCCCATTTGCTTCAGCGCCGAGCGGAGCGCGGCGAGATCGACGATTGCCGGGACGCCCGTGAAGTCCTGGAGGAGAACGCGGGCTGGACAGAAGGGCACTTCGCGCGTGGGTCGCCCCCGCGGCGACCAGCGGGCGAGGGCGAGTACGTCCTCCTCCTTCACCTCGTGCCCGTTCACCTGGCGGAGCGCGGCTTCCAAAAGGATCTTGATCGAGAAGGGGAGCCGGGAGAGGCTGGCCACCCCCTTTTCCTCCAGCCGGGCGAGGCGGTAGAAGGAGGACTTGCCCTCGCGGGATGAAAAGGGCGCGATCGCGCCGAAGGGGTCGAGAGTGGGTCGGGTCATCGGGCGAAACCTCGTGCGCAGGACGAGCGGGATGTCGAAGGAAGGCATCGTACAGGATTCCGGGAACCGGGGGAAACCGTGACCCCGGCCCCTCCAGACGACCCCGGATTCGGCGCCGACGCCGAGCTCGTCCGCGCGAAGAGCCGCATCTACGCGCGGCTCCTCGTGGAGCTGGGCTACGCCAGAAAGGGAGCCGTTCGCGAGGCCCTGGAGCGGCAGGAGGCGGATCTCGCGACGGGACGCGTACGGTTCCTGGCGCTGTATCTCGTGGACGCTGGGGTGCTCGACCGGGCGAAGGCGGAGGAAGCGAGCGAGCGCTTGGAACGGGAGGTCGCCGCCTGCTCCTTCTGCCACAGGCTCTTCCGGGTGGGACGACTGGATCCCGGGCGGGCCCTCGCCTGCCGCTGCGGCAACGTGCTCGTCGTGCCAGGGCGCGACCGGACGCCCGCACCCGGAGGCGGGCAGGCGGACGTCCTCTCAACGCCTGACGACGCCGGTCGCGGGACCGAGGCTTTCGCCACGCTCGTGCGGTCGGCGGCGATCCTCCCTGAGCTCGCCCGGCGGCTGGGCGTCCCGCGCCCCCTGGGCCTGCCTGCGGTCCGGGAACTCGTAGAGGACGCCGGGCCGCGCCGCTACGCGATGGGGGACCTCCTCGGGCGCGGAGGGATGGGGGAGGTCCGCGCGGGCCTGGACGCGGACATCGGTCGCTGGGTGGCGGTGAAATGCCTCTCGCCCGAGGCGGGAGGGAGCCGCGAGCTCCGCGAGCGATTCCTCGCCGAGGCGAGGCTCGCCGCGCAGCTCGAGCATCCCGCGATCGTCCCGGTGCACGACCTGGGCGTCGACGACGACGGCTTCCCCTACTTCACGATGGCCCGACTCCACGGCCAGACCCTCGCAGAGGCCGCGAAGGACCTTCCCCGTCCGAGGCTCCTGCGCGCGATCCGGCGCGTCGCGGAGGCGCTCGATTTCGCGCACGACCGCGGGGTCCTCCACAGGGACGTGAAGCCCGACAACATCTTCCTGGACGAACATGGCGCGGTCTACCTGCTCGACTGGGGACTCGCGCGGGCGCACGGGACGCGAGATGCCCCTGAGGCGGGGCGGGGTAGCGCGAAGATCGAGCGGGAGGCCGGAACGCGGATGCGCGACCCCGGACAAGGTTCTGGGAAAGGAATCGTCCCGGCGTCGGCGGATCTCACCCGCGCGGGATCCGTCTTGGGGACGCCTGCCTACATGTCCCCCGAACAGGCGGCGGGTCGCGAGATCGACGCGCGAAGCGACATCTACTCTTTGGGTGCGACGCTGTACTCGTCGCTCGTCGGGCGGCCCCCCTATGCGGGCCGCACGGCCGAGGAGGTGCTCCGAAAGGTGGTCGAGGGGCCGCCCGAACCGGCGAAAAGCGCGGGAAAAGTTCCTCGCGCGCTCTTTGCGATCGTCCGCAAGGCGATGGCGCGGCGCCGGCAAGATCGATATCGGACGGCGGGCGCCATGGCCGACGACCTCGCTCGATTCGAGGCCGGGCTTTCGCTCCGCGCGGGCGCGGGCAGGCTCCCCACCCGGGCGTGGAGGGCTCTCCGCCGGCGTCCTCGAGCGCTTGCCGCCGCGGCGGCGACCCTCGCGACGCTCGCTTTGGGCGGAGCGTGGACGGCGGTCGCGGCGCTCTCGGAGGCGGACGCGGGGCGCAAGGACGAGGCCGCGCGCGAGGCACGCCGCCGCGGCGTCTACGAGCGAAACCTCGCGGACGGCGACTCGGCCCGCGCGGGCGGTGAACGGCCCGAGGCGCTCCTCAAGGCGCTCGTTCACTTCCGGCTTGCGCGGGACCACGCGGGGAGCACCGCCGAGGAGGAGGTCGCAGCGAGGCGGCTCGTCGATACGCACCTCGCCTTGGCGCGGCTCGCGCTCGCTCGCGCCGCCCAGGACGGGAAGAGTGTCGGGCCGGTGGAGGAGGCGTTCGCGGAGACCGAGGAGGCCCGCGGCGTGGAGGCAGACCGATACGAGAGCGATGCCATCGAGGAGCTTTCACGGGAGGCGAGCGGACGCGCGCTCGTCTTCATACAAACCGATCCGCCGGGCGAGGAGGTCCGAATCCACCGGCTGCCCCGCGACTGCGCCGTCCCGGGCGAGCTCGAACGGACGGTCGAGGACGGCGAGATCGTCGAACTGGCAACCGGCGGGTATCTCCTGGTGGCCGGGGGAGAAGGTCGCCCCGAGACGCGGCTCCCCGTCTACCTCGAACGGGGTGTCGACCAGAACCGCGATCTCGTGGTCTCGGTCGTCGAGGAGGCTCCACCCGGATTCGCCTACGTTCCTCCCGGCATCTTCCGGGCGGGAGAGAATAAGGAGCTCGCTCGGGTGGAGGAGGGTTTCTTCCTCTCAAAGACGGAAGTCACCTGGGGGGAGTACCTGGAATTCCTCGCGGACCCAAGCGTCCTGGCAACCGAACACGAGCCCCACGTCTGGGCGGGGAGCCGGCGGCTCAGGGCGCGCGACCATTTCGAGCCGCAGCCCGACCACCCCGTCTTCGGCGTCTCTCACGACGATCTCGTGGCGTACGCCCGGTGGCGTTCAGCGCGCGACCCCAGCTGGCGATACCGTCTCCCTACGACGCTGGAATGGGAGTGGGCCGCTCGCGGGGCCGACGGCCGCGAGTACCCGTGGGGCGACACGTGGGACCCGGATCGCACCCGATGCCGGGAGAATCTGCCCGGCGTCGAACTCGGAAAGGTGACCGAACCCGCCGCCAGCCAGCCTCTCGGAGCGAGCGTCTTCGGCTGCCTCCACATGGCGGGGAACCTCCGCGAGTGGACGGATACCGTGACCGCGGAAAGGAGCTACGCCATGCGCGGGGGCTTCTGGAACGCGGGGCCGCTCGAGTGCCGGGCATGGTTCTCGGAATCCGCCGACCGGGCGATCCAGGGAGGCGGGAGCGGGGGAAGACTCGCCGCCGAGCCTCGTGACTAGCCGCTAGTGCATGAAGCATTTGACATTCTAAAGGCCAGCAGCATCGGATGTTATGGTCGCAGCTAGATGGCACGAGGCGCTCCTGGGCCGGATTAATCGACATGAATCTTCGACGCTAATCATGATGAATCCAGTCCTTGCCGCCCGCAGAATCCCACGCCTCCACCGTTGACAATCCCCGATTCGCGGGCGAACCTGCTCTCAGTAACCCCGAGACCCAGGAGGCAAGCATGGCCATGCTGAAGGAAGGGATGTGGTGCCATGTCGAGATCCCCGTCCGGGACGTGGAGCGCGCCAAGCGCTTCTACGGGGACATCTTCAACTGGAAGTTCAATGATGTGCCGGCGCTGCAGTACACGCTCTTCGAGACGGGCGAAGGCTCGCTGGGGGGAGGGCTCTTCACCCCGCCGCCCGAGGTCCCCCACCAGATCGTGAACTACATCCTGGTGGACTCGATCGAGCCCGTCATGCAAAGGATCCAGATCCGGGGCGGGCGCACGATCAAGGACAAGACCGAAATCCCCGGGACCGGCTGGTACGCCCTCGTCACCGATCCGGATGGGAACGTCTTCGGCCTCTGGAAGACGGCCCGCCTTCCGGCGCCGGTCGACGAGCCGCACCGGCCCTCGCAGAAAACGGCTTCGCGGGCACAGGCGAAGAAGAGACCGGCGAAGCCCTCGCCCAAAAAGAGGCCGGTCGCGAGGACGGCACCCGGGAAAAAGGCGGCGAAAAAAGGTGGAGCGGGGAAAACCCGCGGCGGGACGAAGAAGCCCGCAAAGTCGGCCGGCAAGACGAAACCCGCGAAGCGAGCCGCGAGGAAGCCGGCGCCGAAGGCCAAGGGAAAAGGCAGAAGGTAGGCCGAGAGAGGCGTCCGTCTTCGGGCATCTGGATCGGGCTTCCCGAAGTCCGAAACCGGAGGATTGAAGGCGGCGTACGGAACACGGTACGCTGAGGGCCGTCATGGGCCGAACCGGGTTCCTGACCATCGCGGTGATCGCGATCACCGCGCTCGTGAGCTATCGCGGGTTCACGAGCTCCGCGTTCGCGGACCGTTTCCTGTTCACGCCGGGGAAGATCCTCGGCCGGAGGGAGTATCACCGGCTGCTCTCCGGGGCCTTCCTTCACGTGAACTGGGCGCACCTCCTCTTGAATCTGTTTGCGTTCTACTGCTTCGGGAACTTGATCGAGCTCCGCTACGGGCCGGAAGTCCTCGCCGGGATCTACTTCCCGAGCATCGTCGGAGGGCACCTCTTCGCGCTCTGGATCCACCGGCACCATCCCGACTATGGCGCCATGGGCGCTTCCGGGGGGGTTTGCGGGGTGCTTCTCGCGGCGATTCTCCTCTTCCCCCGAATCGAGATCGGTCTCTGGCCGCTGCCGGTCCAGGTTCCCGGCTGGCTCTTCGCGATCCTCTTCCTGGGCGGTTCGATCTTCGGGATCCGCAGGCAGACCGATGTGATCGGCCACGAGGCGCATTTTGGGGGCGCGCTCACCGGCCTCGCGGTGACGGCCGCCGTCTACCCGAGCGCGGTGGTCCAGAGCCCGTTCCTCTTCGCGGGGGTCGTCCTGGTCTCGATCGGCGGCATCGTCTGGCTCGCGTTCAGGCCTCTCCACATGCCCGCCCGGAAACCTCGGATCGTGCGATCCGGGGAGGAGGAGGACCTCTACGAGTCCGGGAGGGAGAAGCGGGAACGGGAGCGCGACGAGACGCGCCTGGACGAGCTCCTCGATCGGATCCATCGCTCGGGAATGGAGCACCTCTCGGAGAAGGAGCAGCAGGAGCTGGCGGAGATCAGCCGGCGGAAGAACGAACGGGCCGAGAAGACCCGACAGGCCAAGGAGCGCTACGACCGCGAGAGAGGATGATCGCAACGCCGGACCACGGATTCCGCGGCAGGAGACGGGAGTCCAGGAGCGAGCGCGTTGACGTCCCCCCGAGAGCACGGCTAGACTCCCCCTCTTTCCCTATCTCCCGGGAGGCCGGATGACGTGGACCGAGCTCTCTCCGATCGTCTTCGCGATCGGGGGGGGGCTGGGGCTCTTCGCCCTCTCTTTCGCGATCGCCACGGTGCTCGTGCGGCTCGTCCGCGCGCGCGCGATCTCCTGGGGGCTCGTCGACCGCCCGGGGGACCGGAAGATCCACGAGGCGCCGATGCCCAAAGGGGGCGGGATCGCGGTCTACCTCGCCGCCGCGCTTCCGATCGCGCTTGGACTCGGCGCCGGGTGGATTTTCTACCATCACACCCCGGACTGGGTCCCGCAGGAGCTCGCGGTCCACCTCCCGGGGCTCGTCGGTGCGGCGCCCACCGTTCTCGCGATCCTCGCCGGAGGGGCCGCGATCCTCGTCCTGGGGCTCGTGGACGATCTTCGGGGCCTCGGCCCGTGGCCGAAGCTCGCGGTCGAGACCCTGGTCGCCCTCATGATCGTGCTCGTGGGTATTCGGGCGAGTCTTTTCGTCCGCGCCCACTGGTTCGGCGGCGCGGCCACGGTCATCTGGATCGTGCTCATCACGAACTCGTTCAACCTGCTCGACAACATGGACGGGCTCTCTACCGGAGTCGCTTTCGTCGCCGGGGTCCTTTTCTTCTGGGCGACGGTCCAGACGGGGCAGTGGTTCGTTTCTAGCTACCTTCTCGTCTTCCTGGGATCGCTCGCGGGCTTCCTGCGCCACAACTTCCCGCCCGCGACGATCTTCCTCGGGGACGCGGGGAGCCTCTACATCGGCTATCAGCTCGCCGTTCTGACCGTGGCGAGCTCCTTTTACGAGCCGGCCTACGAGTTCTATCCGGTGGCGCTGCCGGTGCTCGTGCTCGTCGTCCCGCTTTTCGACACGGGGCGCGTGGTGTGGATCCGCTGGCGGGAAAAGCGGCCGATCTTCCAGGGAGACACCCGGCACCTGTCCCACCGCCTGGTGGACTTGGGGATGAGCCGGAAGGAGGCGGTGCTCGTGATCTACCTTCTCACGCTCGCGACGGGCCTGGGGTCGCTCGTTCTCTATCACGTGAAGAGCGACCGGGGGGCGGGATTCCTGCTCGCGCAGCTCGCGGCGATCCTCGCGCTCGTCGTTCTCCTCGTGCGCCCCGGTGGGAGGAGATCCTCGTGAGCGAAGAGGCGAAGCACACGCCGCTCTCGGCGTTCCTCTCCTATCTCGTCGTCCTCTTCGTCCTTCTCTCGCTCCTCGTCCGGCCGCTCGTTCCGGGAGAGGCCCACGAGTTCGGCGTGAACCTCGTCCTCCATGTCCTGGTGCTCACCGGGCTTCTCGTCTGGGCGCTCCTCTTCCTCCTCGACCAGCACGTGCTCTTCGTGCGCGCGAGGATCGAGGTCCCGGCCGTCCTCTTCGCGGCGCTCCTCGTGGCGAGCCCTTTTGTCGCCGGGTATCGCTACGGCGCCATCGCCCGGGTCTCGGGATGGGCGGCGGACCTCGTTCTCTTCTATCTCGTCTACAACATCGCGGTCCACCCGCGGCTCCGGAACTTCCTCTTCCGCGCCGCCGTGGGCGCGGCGCTCGCCGTCGCGGTCTACGGAGCCTACCAGCACGCCTATCTCTCGGACGAGACCCTCCGCGAGCTGGAGACGAATCCCGCGCACGCCCGGATGGTCGGCGAGGAAACGACGCGAGATCTCCTGGAGCGCGCCCACTCCGAGAGACCGTTCTCGACCATGATGCTCGCGACCCAGTTCGGAGCGTACCTCGTCCTCTTCCTGCCGGCGGTTTTTGGACTCGTCCTCGACCGCCTCGGCACGAAAAAGCCGGGACGGGCCCTCCCGCTCGCCTCCGACCTCGTTGCGCTTTTCCTCCTCGCGTATGCCCTTTTCCTGTCGCGGACTCGCGGCGCGTTCCTCGCGCTCGGTCTGGGGGGAATCGTCTTCGTGGCGCTGTCGTGGCGGGAGATCCTCTCGACGAAGCGCCGGGTCGCCGTCGCGATGGCGCTCGTCGGCCTCGCGCTCGGGAGCGTGGGCCTCGCCTGGCGGGCCGGAGGGTTCGGGGAACACCCGCTCGAGGAAGCAAAGAAGTCGATGGAGTTCCGGTTCGGCTACTGGACCGGCGCGTGGAACGTGGCGCGCTCTCACCCGTGGCTCGGCGTCGGGGCGGACAACCTGCGCTTCCACTACTTCCGGGAGAAGCCGGCCTGGGCCCCGGAGGCCGTCCACGCCCATAACAACTACCTCCAGTTCGCCGCGGAATTCGGTGTTCCCGGCGCGATCGTCCTCGTCTCGCTCTGGGGGGCGCTCTTTGTTTCGATGGCGAGGAAGCCGCGGGAGAAACCGGACCGGCCGCGGCCGCTCGCGGCGAATCACTTCGAGCCGCTTCCCTTCTCGCGGGGTGCCGCGGGGACGCTCGCCGTTCTCGCGTTGGGCGCGTCGTTCCTCGTTTTCGTGGGCCTGGGCGCGGTCGTGGGAGGCTTCCTGGATCCGCCGGAGGGATGGTCGTACGGCGGTTTCGTGCTCCTCCTCCTCGCCCTTGCCGTGGCCTACGTCCTTCTCGACTTCCAGACCGCGTCGCGGGAGAGCCTGCCGGAGAGATTCCGCGCCCGCGGGCTCGCGGCGGGGGTGGCCGCCGGGCTCGCGCACTGGGCGGTCGACATCGGACTCTACCACGTCCAGGTGAACCAAACGCTTTGGGTTGTGGCGGCGCTCGCTGCGGCGAGCTTCCGCCCGAAGAAGGCGGCGGGAGACGTCGTCCTCGCGCGCCTCCCCTTCCTCACCCTCCCCTCCGCGGAGGCGAAAGCCGCGGGGAACAAGGCGTCCTCGGGCGAGGCAGCCTACCTCGCCCGCCTGGTACTCGCGATGGCTCTCGTGGTCGCGCCCTGGGGGCTCCTCGTCTTCAAGGTGATGGTCCCGCAGTTCGAGGCGGCCGCCTTCCTGAGTCTGGCGAAGGAGGCCGAGTTCGAGGCGGCGAGCGAGCGTGTGGCGGCCGATCGGTTCGATTCGACCAATCCCCGGAAGGCGGGAGAAAAGCGCGCCCATGCGATCGAGCTGGAGGAGCGCTCGACCGACTACCTCGCACAGGCGGTCGATCGCGTGCCCGGGCATCTCGACGCGCGCCTGGCCCTCGGCCGGCGGCGGTTCGAGCGGTGGAGGACGAAGGTCTCGACATACAAGGACGTGTCGAGCTTCCACGCCCTTTTCGAGGAGGCCGAAGGACACCTCCTCGCGGCGCGGGACGCCGCTCCCGACTACAGCGGCTCGCGGTTCGCCCTCTACCGCCTCTACCGGCAACGCGGGGAGGTCCGGATGGGCGCGCCCGATCAGGACATCGGCCGGGGGGGAGAACGGGCGCGCAAGGACCCCGTGCTCCAGGCGATCGTGCGCGAGGGCTGGCAGGACATCCGGACAGGGGTCGCCGAGCTCGAAGAGGCGATCCTCCGCTATCCCACGAACGCCGATTACCTCCTGGAGGCCGGCCGCGCCCACGCGCGGCTTTCAACGCTCTTCGCCGAGGCGCGCGCGGTCGTCCCCGACCTCGAAGAGCCCGGCTTCGATCCGGGAGCGCGGTCGGATGAGTCCTATGCGAAGGCCCTCGAGTGCTCGGCGGCCGCGATCGACGGCCGCCTTGAGCTTTCGACGGACGAAGTTGCCGAGGCGAGGAAGGCTCTCGAGGAGAAGAGGTAGGGCGATGGCCGAGATCTGTCCGTTCCGGGGCTACACGTACAACCCGTCGCGGGTCCGCTTCGACGACGTCGTCGCTCCGCCCTACGACAAGATCGCCGATCCTTCCGTCTACCACGCGAAGAGCCCCTATTCGATCGTCCACGTCAACCTCCCCGGTCCCGAGCGGGGGCAGGAGGTCGAGGAGCGATACCGGGCGGCGTCGGAGCTCCTCTCGCAATGGATGGCCGAGGGCGTCCTCGTGCGGGAGAAGACGATGGCCATCTACGCCTACCACCAGCTCTACACGCTCGGCGGGAAGTCGTACACGAGGAAGGGGATGGTGTGCCTCCTCCGCCTGGAGAAGCCGGGAGGGAGGCGCGTCCAGTTCCACGAGCAGACGAAGTCCGCTCCGAAGCTCGACCGCCTCCTTCACCTCCGAAGCGTCCGGGCGCACCTGGGGCACGTCTTCCTTCTCTACAGCGATCCCGAGCAGAAGGTCGAGAAGGCGCTCGCGGGGAACGTCGAAGGACCGCCAAGGGTACAGGCGACGCTCGAAGGCGGCGTCCTCCACCGGCTCTGGGCGGTCACCGACCGGGAGGCGATCACCGCCGCGACCCATGCGCTCGCGGATCTCCCACTCACGATCGCCGACGGGCACCACCGTTACGAGACCGCCTGGACGTACCGATCGGAGGTCGAGGAAGCGCGCGGAAACATCCAGTATCAAGGGTCCGCCGGCTTCCGGATGGTGACGCTCGTCAACACCGAGCAGCCCGCGCTTCACATCCTCGCCACGCACCGCCTCGTTCTCTCGGCCGATGTTCCGGACGGAGGGGAGATCCTCCGCCGGTTTTCCTCCCTCTTCTCGCTCCGGCGCTACCCGTACCAGGGCGACATCGACCGGCCCCGGGTCTGGCGCGACTTTCTGGAAGACCTCCGGATCGAGGGGACGGCGGGACCCTGCTTCGGGATCCTCCGCGCGGGGGACCGCGAGTTTCTGCTGCTCGTTCCGCTCGACCGGGCGAAGATCCACGGCGCGGTCCCCGGAGGCACTTCGAGCGCTCGCCGGGAGCTTGATGTCACCGTTCTCCACGAGGTCGTCCTCCCCGCGCTTCTCGGCGAGGGCGCCGGCGCGGCCGAGCTCGACTACGCCCGCGAGCCCGAGGAGGCCGCGGCGGCGGTCTCTTCCGGTCGAGTCCGGGCAGCTTTTCTCCTCAACCCCACGAGGCTCTCCCAGGTGCATAAAGTGGCTGACGAGGGGGAGCGGATGCCGCCCAAGTCGACCGACTTCTTCCCGAAGCTCGCCTCCGGGATCGTGATCCACAAGCTGGAGGACTGATGCCACCCGCCACTCATCGCCGGCTCTTCATCCCCGGCCCGACCGAGGTCGATCCCGGGACGCTCGAGCAGATGGCCCGTCCGATGATCGGGCACCGCGGCGCGGAGTTCACCGAGCTCTACAGGAAAGTCGCGGCGAAGCTCGCGCGGCTCCTCTCGACCGAGCGGCCGGTCTTCCTCGCCACGGGCTCCGCGACCATGGTGATGGAGGCGGCCCTCGCCAACTGCGTCGAGAGGCGCTGCCTCCACCTCGCCTGCGGCGCCTTCGGCGAGCGCTGGCATGAGATCGCCCTTTCCCGGGGACTCGAGGCCGACATCGTCTCGGTCGATTGGGGACAGGCGAACGACGCGGGCTCCGTCGATCGGGCCCTCTCGACGGGCCGCTACGACGCCGTCGCGGTTGTCTATTCGGAGACCTCGACAGGGGTTCTGAGTCCCGTTCCCCAGATCGCCCGGCTCGTCCGCGAGAAGTACCCCGACGTCCTCGTCCTCGTGGACGCGGTGAGCGCGATGGGTGCGATCGACATCCCCCTTGACGCGCTGGGGCTCGACGTCGTCCTGGCCGGCATCCAGAAGGCGTTCGCCTGCCCGCCGGGCCTTGTCGTTTTCGCCGCGAGCGAGCGCGCGATGGCGCGCTCGCGCCGCCTGAGGAACAAGGGCTACTACCTCGATTTCGTCTCCTACGAGAAGGCGCACGCCGAAGGGCAGACGATCACGACTCCCGCCATCAGCCAGTTCTTCGCCCTGGACCACTCGCTCGATCTCCTGTTCGCCGAGGGGCTCCCCGCGGTCTACGACCGGCACGCGCGGATGTCTCGGCTCTCGCGCGAGTGGGCCGCCCGCCGGGGCCTCACCCTCTTCCCCGACCCCCGCCACGTGACGCCGACCTTGACGTGCCTCCGTTCCGGGGCGATCGACCTGGATCGCCTCCACGCCCACATGCGTTCGAAAGGCATCGTTCTCGGGAAGGGCTACGGGAAGGCGAAGTCCTCCACCTTCCGCATCGCCCACATGGGGCGCATCCAGCCCGCCGACGTCGAGGAGGTCCTGGCGTACATCGACGAGTACCTCGAAGCGCGCTAGGGCTCGTCATCCTCGAGAAGATCCTGCTCCTCGAGGAAGTCGGTGTCGTCTTCGTCCTCGTTCTCGCCGGCCTGGGCCGAGGAGGGGTCGAAGAGAAAGAGCCCGGAGAAGGGCCGGGTTCGCTTGCGGGGCAGCGGCTCCTCGGGCTTGGGGGCCTCGACGAAGGCTCCCGCCTTGATGTCGTGGACGATCCGGGTCATGGCCCGGATCACGGCGGCGCGCTGCTCCTGCGTGATCAGCCGGCGTTCGAGGAGGATCTGGACGAGCTTCAGGGGTGATTTCGAGGCGACCTGGGACTTGAGCGCCTCCTTCACCTGAGCCCGGGTGGCGAAGCCGTTCTCGATCACGAGCTCCGCGAAGAGAGCGTCCTCGCGCCGGTGGAGGTCGATCTGCTCCTCGGGTTTCTGCATCTTCAGGATCTCGTCCATCTCCCCGGCCGTGAGATATCCCAACGTGCGGAGCACGGTGCCCAGGGCAAGCGGCCGGCCCTTGAAGCCCAGGGCCTGCTGGACCTTGAGGGCCTCCTCGAGCTGGGCCTGGTCGATGTAGCCCTGCTCGACGCAGAGACGGCCGAAGAGCTTCGCCATTCCGCTCGACATGGGGCCTCCAGGCGCCGGTTCAGGCGCGTCTGTTCATTGAACCGCTCCGCGGCCATCTTCGCAAGCTTGCCCTCGCACGCGACCTGCCTATAATGGCGTTCATATGTCGCAGGACGTGGCTCGACGGGGGAGAGGTCGAGGGAGGAGAGAGAGTGGCGATCGCGGTGTCGTGCGAGTGCGGGCGGGCGCTCTCCGTCCCGGACCGAATGGCGGGGAAGAAGGTGCTCTGCCCCCACTGCGGGGCGAGCTGCGTGGCCGCGGCGTCCGTCGCCCCTGTCCTGCCCGCGCCGCGGGCGCCGCAACGCGATGTGGTGCAGGCGCCGCCTCCGCAGACGGCGCCAAGGTCCTCGGGAGAGCGCCCTTCCAGGCAGCGCCCGGCGGTAGCCGCAAGAAAGTCCCCGGCCGACCCCGAGGCTCCCGCGCCCGAACAGGACGTCGAGCGCGATGAGGAGGTCGAACGGAAAAACGAGGCGGAAAAGCGTCCGGGCCGCCGGGGCCGGAAGACGACACGCCAGACCGGCCGAGCGTCGGGCGCCCGGACGGGGAAGACGGGGGCGATGCGGCGGAGCGGCGCTCGTGCGCCGAAGGCGTCGTCCTCGACGAGGTTCTGGGTGCTCCTGGGCGCGGGCCTGGGATCCCTCGTCGTCGTGCTCGTGGTCCTTTTCCTTCTTATTGTCGTCGGGAGGGAGGACGTGGGACCCGAGCCGGACCCGAACAAGGGCCTCGCCGACAAGGGGGACGATCCCAAGAACGACGAGGAAGATCCTGGAGGGAATGGCGGGGTAGCAGATCCGACACGGGGGCCGCAGCCGAAGAGCTGGGCCGACCTCGTGGAGGAGTACGACGAGGCGGTCGTCGCCATCCATTCGGAGGGTGGGGACGGTTCGGGGTTCTTCGTGGACGAGCGCGGGCTCGTTTGCACGAACTTCCACGTAATCTCCGACGCTTTCCAGGAGAAAGGGGTCGAAGTTAAGGTCTTCCACAAGGACGAGTCTGGCAAGAAGGCGCCGAAGACGTACACGGACATCGTCCCGATCTACCTCGACCCGACGATCGACATCGCGCTCCTGGAGATCCGCTCCGAGGAGCCTGTCGTGTTCAAGCCGGTGCGGATCCATGCCGCCGACCGCTACCGGCAGGCGGAGGAGATCGTGGCGATCGGGAGCCCGGGGGTGGGAGACGGTTCGGTCCTCGAAAACACGCTCACGCAGGGGACGATCTCCCACAGCTCGCGCGAGCGATTCGGGGTGGAGCATGTCCAGGTGGACCTCGACCTGAACCCCGGAAACAGCGGCGGGCCGATCTTCGACCACTCGGGCGAGGTGATCGCAATGGTCGCCTGGGGCTACGCCGAGAAGGACAACCTGAACTTCGCCGTTCCCGCCCGGTTCATCCGCGAGGCCATGGAGGCCGCTCCCTACGGGAGCTTCTCCGACCACCCGGAGAACGACGACGCCCGGAAGAGTATCGAGGAGTACTGGACGGCGCTCGCGGCCGACGACCCGGCGAAGATCGCGCCGCACATCCCGGCCTACCTCTACCAGCGGGAGCAGACCGCGTTCAACCTGATGGTCCGGATGAGCATCGTACGCGTCTTCCTCCGCTTCCGGAACCAGTGGAGTTCGGACAGGAACGGCGTGATCGAGAGGCTCAAGGCGAGCGGCTACTCGATCGAGATGCGGGCCCTCTGCCGGCAGGTGTTCGAGCGCCTCGACGATGAGATCGACAAGCCGGAGGAGGAGCAGAAGTGGGAGCTCTCCTCGGCCGAGATCCAGAACTGCTACGTCGAGATCCAGCGTGCCCTCTACAAGGAAGAGGGCTATCAGGAGGTCTCGATCGAGTCGGTCGAGACCCGGGGCGCGATGGGGAAGTTCACGACCAAGGTGAAGTACAAGGACGCGGGCGGCAAGGTCCAGGAGCTCGAGGACGAGCTCTATTGCTACAAGGACCGTGACGCGTGGCGGCTCTACCTCGCTCCGATCGGCCCGGAGGATCTCTGGGATCGGCCGAGATAGGGGCTGTGAGGAAATAAGTGCGTCAACACCGAGGCCGAGCGAGGCGCCGCCAGGCAAGGCGCGCCGACGAAACAACCTAACGGAGTCGGTTGTTGAGGAGGCGCAACGCAGCCTGGCGGCGCCGCAGCCGGCCGAATGT
>JACQVV010000344.1 GCA_016209595.1 Planctomycetota bacterium | reverse complement strand
GAGGCGAAGCCGGTCCTCCTGGCGCTCGTCCGTGATCCCCGGTGGGACGATCCCCTCGACCTCGAAGCGCGGCCGGTTCGGGTCGCCGCCCGTCGCGAACGGCTTGTGCCGCTCGCCGAGGAACCCTTCTTCCGAGAAGCGCCCCTGGGGCGTCGTCAGGACGACGTAGGGGGGGACGACCCCCTTGTAGCCGTGGTCGTAGCCCTTGAAGAGCGACACGACCGCCCCCGCGGAGGGGTAGACGAGCCGCCCTGGCGTCCGGCCCGTCAGGGTCACGTACGAGGCCGTCTCGTGGGCGTTCACGCCGTGGGTCATGCTCCGGATGATCGAGTACCGGTGGGCCTGCTGGGCCAAGAGCGGCAGGAGCTCCCCGATCTGGACCCCGTCGACGTTCGTCGGAACAGCCTTCAGGGGGCCGGCGAAGTCGTAGCCGGCGGCGGGCTTCGGATCGAACGTGTCGATGTGGCAGGGCCCGCCCCACATCCAGATCTGGATCACGGCGCGGGCCCGGGCAGGCCGATCCGTGTCGCCGGCCCACGCGCGAGGGAAGGCGGGCCACGGGACGGCCAGACCGGCGGCCCCGAGAAGCCCCATCTTGAGCGTCGAGCGCCGGGACAGGAGTCGTTCTTCTTTCATGTTCTTCTTCTCGCTTCCTCAGGCTGACCCAGGATCAGTGCCGGTACAGGAATTCCTTCGTGTTGACGAGCGCCCACGCCAGGTCGACCGCGGCTTCGCCCGGATCGCGGCCCTTCTCGCCGGCGTACGCCTCGGCGATCTCGAGTTCGCCCGCCGTCGGCTTCCGCGAGAGGATCGAGAGGTAGAGCATCGTGACGAACCGGCGCGGGTTCCTGCCCGATGTCCTCGCCAGCCGCTTGAGGAGCGGACTCTTCGCGATCCCGTTCTGGACGATCGACGAGTTCAGCATGAAGAGCCGCTGGGCGTCGGTCGTGGCGCTCTTCCTCTCCGATTCGAGGCCCGTGTCGCGCGCCGGACGGCCGAACAACTCCAGGTAGGAGTTGGTGATCGACCCGTCGGCGAGCGTGATCGTCCGGTTCGTTCCCGGGATGTACGTGTACGGCTCCGGGATCGGACTGGAGTACTCGATCGACGCGCCCGTCAGCTGGCAGAGCGCGTCGACGAGGACTTCGGCCTCGAGCTGTCGTACGGGGTAGCAGGCGAAGAGGGTCTCGACGGCTGGATCGTCGCTTCGCGGGATCGAGGACTGCTGGTAGGTCCGCGAGTTCAGGATCAGGCGGTAGATGTGCTTCGTGTCGTAGCCGTGCTCGGCGAGCTCCCGCTCGAGGAAGGCCAGGAGCTCCGGATTCGCGGGCGGGTTGTCGGGCCGGATGTCGTCGGGCTCGTGGACGATCCCGCGCCCCAGGAGCCACGACCAGATCCGGTTGACGATGTTGGCAGAGAACCGCTCGTTCTCGGGCGTGATAAGCCAGTCGGCAAAGGCCTTGCGGGGGTCCTCACCGCCCGGGACCACCAGGCGACTGCCATCCGGCAGGATCGTTTCCAGGGGACCCATCTTCGCGGGGTCGAGAAGGACGATCTCCTCCTTCCACTCGGCCGTCTGCTTGAACGCGATCCTGGAGAAGATCGCCTCCATGCCGGCCCGGCGCTCCTGGCGCCAGGACTCGATCCGCGTCCCCATGAAGGTCAGGGCCACGGCCGCCGCGATTGCCGAGGGCTCCCGCCCCTGCACCGCCCGGTAGAAGTTGACCTGCGGCACGCGGAAATTGCTCCCGCTGGAGGTCAGGAGCTCTCGCGCGAAGCGGTCGTACGGCATGTTCCCGCGGAGCGCGTCGTGGATCCAGCGGTGGTAGGCCTGGACCGCGTTCGGCCAGAGGTTGATCGGGAACTCCGACTTCACCCGCAGGATGTCGCACCACTTGAGCGACCAGTAGTCGGCGAACTCCTCCCGCGCGAGGAGTGCCTCGATCAGCGCCGCACGTTTCTCGGGCCGGGAACTGTCAAGGAACGCGACCACTTCCTCCGGTCCGGGCAACGTGCCGATGACATCGAAGTAGACCCGCCGGACGAAAACCTCGTCGGAACAAGGATTTGCGGGCGTGATGCCTCTCTTCTCCAGGGTCGCCAGGACGAGCTCGTCGACCTTGTTCGGGGCCACCGGCGGCCGGTCGGTCTCGAAAGGACTCACCACCTGGGCGGCGGCGCCCGCCGCGAACGAGAAGAAGAAAGAGAGGAAAGCGACGGGACGGATCAAGGTTGGTCCTCCGGTTCCACGCGTGAAACCTGTGATCCTTCGAACCCTCGGGGCGGGGAGTTGTTTCGGAGATTCCTCTCCTCTTGATCTACAGGCGTCACATGTCCGTGATCGCGGGCACGGGCCTGGCGCTACCGGCCCTCGATCCAGGCGACGTCGTCGAGCCAGAGCGTCCCGCGGAGTCCGCTGTCCTCAGGAGCGCCCATGCCGATCCCGACCCCCACGACCCGATCTGGCGGGCAGGGCGAGCCGGCGTCCTCCTCCCACTCGACCCGGCGGAACCGGTCCCAGGGGAGCGAGATGTCGGCCCAGCCGTCCACGGCCTCTTCGGGAGTTTCCAGCTCGACGTGGTAGCACGCGGGCTCCTCGCGAGCGCCGCAGTAGACGTGGACTCCGAAGGGGAACCCCGCCTGGCTCGCCCGCAAGCGGAACCGGAGACCCGCGGTCTTCGACCGGTCGGCCGGGCGTTCGTAGTAGAGGATGCAGGTCGCCCAGGAGCCCTTGGGCACGTCGACCTCCAGGCGGAGCGAACGGTTGCCATCGCCGGCGACATCGTCGTCCGGCTCGATCCGGAGCGAGGCCCCTTCCCGCTCGTCGAACGCCTGCCAGCCCTCGGTCCCCTCGGGGGCGTCTCCCTCGAAGCCGTCGATCGCCGCCGGACCACCGCCGCCGGCCGGACGCTCCTTCCCGTCGCGAGGCGGGACAGGCTCGGCGGGCCTGTCCGCTCGAAAGCGGTTGACGAACACGTTCAGCGCGGGAACGAATTCCTCGGTCGCCTTCCGGTTGCCGGCCTGGGAGGGATGGTCGTCGCCGGGCTCGCCGGGGTAGTGGAGGGTGTCCTTGCGCCGGGCGACCACGT
>JACQVV010000343.1 GCA_016209595.1 Planctomycetota bacterium | reverse complement strand
GAGGCCGAGCTCGACCTCGAGATCGACGTTTCCGTCGAGTTCTTTCCTCTTGCCGTCCGGCCATTTCTTGTCTTCGACTTCGATCTCCTGGGGCTTTCCGCCTCCGGTGACCTTCAGGGTGTTCACCTGGATGAAGCGGTCCCAGTTCTCGATGAGGGCAAGCAGCTGGCCGATCTCGTGGAACTTCGCTTTCATCTTGATCGTGTAGGCGAACTTCAGCGGCGCGTCGAGGTCGGGCGACTCCTGGGCGGTATCCTTCACGGGGGTCAGCTCCCAGACCGCGATCCCGCACTTGTTCCGGTACTCCCCGAGCGTGAGGACGTACGCGTCGACCTCGTCGCCAGTGGGAAGCGACTTCTTCCGGCGGAAGTAGTCCTTGATCGTCCCCTTGGCGCTCTCCTCCATTCCAGGGAGCTGGTTCTTCTTCGTCTGCAGGTCCGCCTTCTGCTTGTCGAAGGCCTCCCTTTTCTCCTCGGCCTCGCCGATCGCGAGGAAGTCGAGGAAGGCGAGCGTCCCCGGGACGAGGACGACCAGGAACCCGATCCCGACCGCCAGGAGAGTCTTGATCGTATTCGACATGGCCGCGCCCCCCTACCGGCCCGACCCGGTTCCGCCGCCGGAACCTGCGGGCGGTTTGGCGCCGGCCCCGGCCGCGGCGTCTTTCTTCGCGGCCTCGGCCTCCTGGTAGCGCCAGTCGAGGGTCTTCATCTTCATGATGACTTCGCCGCCGACGAACTCCCTCTCCTCGTAGTTGAGGAAGGTCGTCGCCTCGGGCTTGAAACCTGGGAAGGTGATCCCGACGCCGGGGTGGAGGAAATCCGACCAGAAGGGATAGTCCCTGTCCTCGGGCCGCGAGTCCTCGGTCTTTGTCAGGTCGCCGCGGAAGTCGGTCAGGTAGTTCTCGATCACTCGCTCCTGCGGCGCTCCCGCCGGCCGGGCCACGTGGACGGTCATCTTGACGTCGAAGCTCGGCCCCGACTGTGTGCCGGTGATCCGCTCGACCGCCGTCGGCTCCCAGTTGTCGATCCAGACCGGGTGCTTCTTCTCTCCCTCGCCCTCGAGGACCCCGGCGAACTCGTGGAGCTTCCGCGACCACGAGAGCCTCGTCCGCTCGAGGTCCTGGATCTGCTTGTTCCGCGCCTCGTACTTCGTCTTGACGGCCGTGACCTGCGTGTGCTCCTCGCCGTAGGCCTTGAAGCGCTTGGCGTCTTCCTCGGAGTTCGTCCGCATCTCCTCGGCGTTCTTGAGGGCGATGAAGTGGAAGTACACGAAGCCCACGATCGCGGCCATGCCCAGGACCACATCCGCGATGATGACGAGGAAGAGGCTCATCGGCGTCCGGTCGGACTTGACGAGCTCTTGCGGCAGGAGGTTGATCTTGATCATCGCTTCTCCCTCCTAGTCCCGGCGGAGCCGGGAGGCGAGCCCCACGGCGATCGCCAGGTTCGGCGCCTTGTCGCGAATCTCGGCCTCGTTCACGCCCCGCGGGTCCACCGCCAGGTTTTCCAGCGGGTCCCACGCGCGCGTGACGCGCCCCAGGGCCCGCTCGAACTCGGCCGGCAGCCCCGCGAGCCGGCTCGCCCCGCCCGAGACGTAAATCTCCCGGACCTCCTGGTCGTTCTGATTCTCGAAGAAATCGAACGAGAGCTGGATCTCGTGGACGAGCTCGTCGGTTACCGACGCGACCGTCTCGCGGAGTTCTCCCATCGCCTCACCCGGGTCGGCCATGAACATCTCGGCCCCCGACTCGTCGGTCCCAAACCGCTTGGCGACGAGCTCCACGAAGTTCGATCCGCCGATGTAGACCTCGCGCGTGAAGTGGCTTGTCGTCCCCACGACGATGTTGATGTTGGTCTTCCTCGCTCCGATGTCGATCAAGGACACGACGCGGTCGCGCTCCATCGCCTTGGCCGAGAGGGCCTGGTGGAGCTCGAAGGCGTTCCCCAGCGCGAACGCGTCCACGTCGATCACCTGCGGGCGGAGTCCGACCGACTCCAAGAGCCGCACCTGGTCCTCGACGACGCTTTTCTTGACGGCGACCAGGACCACCTTCATGTCCTTGCCATCCGGCGCGTCCTCGAGCTTCTGGCAGTCGAGGACGACCTCGTCGATCTCGAACGGGATGTACTTGTCCGCCTCGAAGCGGATGGCGTTCCGGAGGTTTTCCGGGGCCATCTGGGCCATGGTGACGTATCGCACGATGACCGACCGGCCGCTCACGGCCGTCACGACGGACTTCGTCCTGAATCGGGCCCGGGAGAGCAAGGACTCCAGGGACTGGCGGAGCTTCTCCCCCTCCTGGGCCTCGTCGACCGCCGGTTCCACCGGCTCGTATCCGAATCCCGTGACCTGGAAGCCGTCTCCCGCGGGAGTCATCTCGACCGCCTTGATTGCCCGGGACCCCAGGTCGAGTCCCAGGAAGCTCCTCTTCTTTCCGAACATGGCCCGCGTGTCTTCCAGAATGGGGGAAGGATTATAAGAACCCCGTAGAAGCGAGTCAAACAAAAGGATTTCCACGGATCGCGCGCACTCCGCCGTGCCCGCGGAGCGATTCTGACCCGAAGCAACGCGCGTGCCGCGATCCAAGCCACGTGTGGGCGCGAAGTCCGCTCCCTCACCAACAGCCGCGCCGGAGCGAGGATTTCCATGCTCGGCTGCGGACTCCTCTTCCTGCGTTCGTCTCCCTGGATCGGGCGGCGGCGTGACCCCACGGCGGCACGGACCATTACAACCCGTCCGCCGACGTGTAACGAAGCGGAGGCCTACTCCTCGCCCGAGGGCTTCTCCCGGTCCCAGTAGCGATCGGTCCAGTCGCGCCGCGAGGGATTCCAGGAGCGCGGCTCCTGCATCTCGAAGCCCTCCCATGGAATCTCGGAGCGCCAGTCGGGGAGGTCGTCGATCCCTGCTCCCGGATAGAGGTGGGCGATCTCCAGGGCGTTCCGCTGCTCGTGGCCGTCCCGATCGACGTGGTAGCGCTGATCCCGGTAGTGGAGAGGCCACATCTCCCACACGAACGGATCCTCCCCGCCGTCGGCCCGAGGCCGGTCAGGCTGTCCCTTGAAGGGGTGGCCGTAGATCGTGTCGAACCCGATGTGCCACCGGCCGCCTGCCTTCCAGATCCAGCCCGAGGTCACGTCCCCGTCGTCCCGGACGATCCCGAAGTCCACCGTGCTCGTGCTGAACTCGATCGTCTCGAAAGGCTTCGCGGTCTGGAATCCCTCCCAAATCACGGGCGCGAGCTCGTCCACCTGTTCGCGGGTGAACACCCGCCGCGGCCTCCCCCACTCGTCGTAGAGCCGGTAGGTGTACCGGCAGTCCGAGAGCAGGCAGTGGATCGAATACATCGACGGCTGAGGCGGATGCTCGTTCCGCGGCGCCCAGACCCGATCGTGCGGGTCGTCCTTCAGGATGTGGTATTCATCGTCGTGGTCCACCAGCCGCTTGGTGCTCCCGCCGGAGCAGCCCATGAAGGCGATCGAGAGGAGCAGGCAGAAAGGCACGATCCGCTGGTGCATCGGTGGATCCTCTCCCGGGAAAGAATCTCGAAGGGAGGAATGCTAGCAGCGCGGATCTCGTCCGTCAAGGAACGTCCGCGGCCTCTTCCTTGTCCGGGGGAGGAGGCGAGCTCCCGTCCCCTTCTTCGAACTCCTCGCCGATCGACCGGAACGCGTACTTGCGGAGCTTCCGATCGAGCGTGGGCCGGCTGATCTTCAGGAGCTCGCACGCCTTCTTCTTGTTTCCTTGCGTGAGCTCCAGGACCCGCTGGATGTGGTTCTTCTCCATCGTGTCGAGCGAGTGGTCCCCCTCGTCCTGGCCCTCGGCGCGGGGAGTCGTGGCCTGCAGGCGGAGGTTCAGGTCCTCCAGCCAGATCGTCTCGCGCGGAGTGTTCATGACGCCCGAGCGCAGGACGTTCTTGAGTTCGCGGACGTTGCCCGGCCACTCGTACTGGAAGAGGAAGTTCATCGTCACGCCGGACACTCCCTGGACCTCCTTGCCGAACTCGCGAGCGAACTCGCGGACGAAGTGGTCCACGAGGAGCGGGATATCCTCCCGGCGCTGCCGCAGGGAAGGGACTTCGATCACGACTTCGGAGAGACGGTAGAAGAGGTCGGACCGGAAGCGCCCGGAGTGGAGGAGCTCCGGCAGGGAG
>JACQVV010000347.1 GCA_016209595.1 Planctomycetota bacterium | reverse complement strand
GAACGAGTGCCACCCAGAGGGATGGGTGACGAGGATCCAGAGACCGCCGCCGTCCGCCCCGCGCACCTCGTAGCTCGTCCTCCCGGGAAGCTGGCCCTCGCGGCCGTCGGGGTAGCCGTCGTCGATCGTGGGTGCGTGGAGCTTCCGGACCCTGTACCACGTCCGGTGATCGACGCCCACGTGGCCATCGGCCCAGAGCTCGCAAGCCCCGTCCTCGCGGAAACGCCAGTGGATGCCCTCCGCGTCGAAGGAGCCGAGATCCGCGAGGCGCCGGGTCCACTCCTCGTTCCGCGGAGGGAGCTCTCGAAACCTCGCGTTCGCGGCGACGGCAAGGAGCTCCTCCTGGACGAAGGCGTTGTAGGCCTCCTTCTCGGGGCCCAGCCTCTCCTCGGTCTCCCTCGCGTCCTCCTCGCTCACGACGAGCTCGTCGATCTCCCACCAGGTTCCGAGGAAGAGCGAGTACCCGTGCCAGCGAACGAGATAGCCGTCGAGGAAGGTCAGGGGCGGGAAGTTCGCCTGGAATCCGAACTTCTCCCAGAGCCGCAGGCTCGCGATGGACCCCCCGCCCGGGAGGGGAGCGACCGACGATCGCTTTGTCTCGATCTCGGATTCCCCGGCGGCCAGGACGATCCGCCGGCGCATCCATGCCTCGAGAGCCCGCGCCGGATCCGTTGCCTCGCCGAGCACGACCTGACATATGACCTTCCGGTCCCCGAGATAGCCCGACCCGATCCAGTCCGCCTCGAAGGCAAAGAGGTGGGCGCTCTGGCCTGGGAACTCCTTCCAGTCCGTGGGGATCGTGAGAGAAGAGACGAAGCGTTCCCGCGCCCGCGTCGAGGTCTCGAACGCGTTCGGATCGACCTCGCCCAGCCACCGGACGGCCTCGGCGCCCGGCGGTCGCTCGCGGAGCGCCTCGATCAGCCGGTCCGAGGCCCCGGCCCGGCGAAGCCGCTCCTCGTCCGCGGGGGAGAGATCGAACCGGGCGCCCGAACGCTGGACCTGGACGATGACCTCGTCCTCGCCGTATCCCATGTCAAGAAGGGCCACGACATCATCGAGCGCAAGCTCGTCCCCAAGGACGGGCACGAGAAGGGCGAGAGCAAAGAGGACGATCGCGATCGTTCTGGGCACCATGGCCTGGACCTCCGAAGAACGCACGACTCCAGCCACTCTACCTTCTACAGCTTGGAGCCTATTGTTTGGCTGTTACTGACCCCTGATCACTGATCACCGAGCACTGGCTCAGGCGGGTTCCGCGAGAATCTCGGCGATGAGGTCCGGGATCGGCTTCCCGGTGAGTTCGTTCCGCCACTGCGCGCGGAGGATGGCCCGGGACTCCTCCTGGGTGAGATGGCCGAACTCCACGAGGATCTCGCCGATCCGGGTCGGGAACTTCTGCTCCTTGATCCGCTGGCCCTGGATCCGGAGGGCGCCGGAGAGTCCCTCCTTGTCGACGAAGCCGCACCGGAGGGCGATCGAGCCGAAGCGGCGAGTCTCCTCCGTCCGCCGGGCGCGAACCTGCTCGGCGAGGATCCGGCCCTTGCCCTCGGGGGTGATGTGTCCGCGGGAGACCATGAGATCGCCGAGGCGCGGGGGTTCGCCCGCGGCGGCGAGCTGTTCCTGCTCCTTTCGGCAAGCCTGGACCTGTTCCTCGGTCGCGAGCGCGAGCTGGACCGCGATCTGACCGAACAGGATGTCCCCCTCGAACTGTCTGTGCCTCGCCTGGACGGCCCGGATCTTCTCCCGGTGCTTCTCCTCGAGGTAGCCCTTGTCCACGAGGATTTGATCGAGTGACGTGTGGCGCCCGGCCTCGGCCTGGGTCTCCTGGAGGTCGAGGGCGGTCTGGACGTGCGAGGCGCGCACGAGATCGCTCTTCAGGGCGATGAGCGCGAAGAAGGCCTCGTCGTCGCCGGGGACGTGGAAGAAGACGAAGCGCGACGAGGCGGCGCGCCGTGCCGGGAGAGGGTGCTCTCCGGTCGCGGGCCGCTCCCTGAGGCGCGGTTCCTGGGCGGGCGTGGGTTCGGTCTTCGGCCGATCGGGGGGGCGCCATTGCGCCCGGCGCGGGTCCGTCCCGAAGCGCCGGTCCAGCGGCCGCTCGGGGGGGAGGATCACGGTTGGATCCGTGGTCCGGGGTTCCTGGATCGCCGAACTGGGCAGGGGCTTCCCGGCCCGAAGTGCCTCGAGGTCCTTCACGAGCTCCGTCGCGCTCTGGTAGCGTTGATCGGGAGGCCGGCGCGTCATGCGGATCACGATGCGAGAGACCGCGTCCGAGAGCTCGGGGCACTCCGATTTGGGCGACGGAACGTCCTCGGACAGCCGCCGGGCAAGGAGGACGGCGGACGATTCGTCGCGGAAGGGGGGTTCCCCCGCGAGCACCTGATAGAACGTGAGCCCGAGCGAGTAGATGTCGCTCCGGCCGTCGAGCTCGTCGCCCCGCGCCTGCTCCGGCGAGAGGTAGCGCGGCGTACCGACGACCGCGCCGGCCTGCGTGAGCTCCGCGGCGACGGTCTCCCGCCCCTTGGCGAGCCCCATGTCGGCGAGCTTCGCCACTCCCTTCGAGGTCACGAGGATGTTGTCAGGCTTGATGTCGCGATGGACGATCCCCGCGTCCCAGACGGCCTCCAGGGCCCGCGCGATCTGGAGCGCGATCCCCGCCGCCTCGCTCTCGGGCAGGCGCCCGCGCTCATCGAGAATCTTCCCCAGGTCCTTCCCCTCCACGAACTCCATAGCGAAGTAGTGGATCCCGTGCGAGGTCCCGACGTCGTACCCCTGGACGATGTGCGGGCTCGTGATCCGGGCCGTGGCGCGAGCCTCCCGGAGGAACCGAGCGACCCAGTCCGGGTCGGCCGACCAGGCCGGAGGGAGGATCTTCAGGGCCACAGGCCGGTCCATGCTGATCTGCCGCGCTCGATACACGCACCCCATGGCGCCCGCCCCGAGGACGGACTCGATCTCGTACCCTTCGACCAGCCGGTCCCTCCCCCGCTCAAGGCGCAGGGCCTCGACCGATTCGAACTGCGTCCGGGTGAGGAACCCCCCGGAGAGCAGGATCTCGGAGACCGGGACGCGCTTCCCGCTCTTCTCGGCCGCCGCGGCCATCTTGAGGCAGCGGTCGAGCTGCTCCCCGGTCAGGTGCCCCTGATCGTGGGCCAGGTAGACCAGGATGAGTTCGATCTCGCGCGTCATCCGCCTCCTCCTCGGCCCGTCAGCCCCTCAGGAGCCGGAGGAACAGAAGGACGAGCCCTCCTCCCACCACCAGGAACGAGAGGAACCCCACGATCGCGAGCAGGATCTGGATCCGCTTCTCGAGGTCCTCGATCCTCTTGCGCAAGAGGTTCCGCTCCTCCTGGAGCTGTCGCGTCCGCTTTGTCTTGTGATCGAGGGCCTTGAGGATCGTGGACTTCCCCGCCTCGAGGGCCGCCGTCGCCGGATGCTGGCCGGTTTTCACGAGGCGCAGGTCGTTGATGAGCTCCTCGATGTCCTGGTAGCGGTCCTCCCGCGACTTGGCCATCATCTTCTCGATGACCTGGCAGAGGTCCTCCGTGAGATCGCGCCGGATCTGCCGGGGACTCGGGAGCTCGGCGCGAATGTGGCTCCGGATCACCGTGGACTCGCTCCCGTCGAAGGGAAGGGCGCCGGTCAGCATGTGGTAGAAGGTCGCGCCGAGCGAGTAGATGTCGCTCCGCCAGTCCACCTCGTCCCCCACCGCCTGTTCCGGCGAGATGTAGTCCGGGGTCCCCAGGACGTAGTCCGCCTTGGAGAGATGCTTGTCGAGCCCGCTCTTCACGAAACCGAAGTCCCCGAGCTTCGCGATCCCCTGCATCGTGAGCAGGATGTTCGAGGGCTTGATGTCCCGGTGGACGAGGTCGAACCCCTTGATGTACTTCACCGCGTCGGCCATCTGGATCGCGATGTCGATCGCGCGGTTGGGTTCGAAGGCCCCGGCCTTGAGCTCCTGGTGGACGTTGGGTCCGTCCACGTACTCCATCGAAAAGTAGTAGAAGCCCTGGTGCTGGCCGACGTCGAAGACCTGTATCAAGTTCCGGTGGCTCATCTTGCCGACGAGCCGCGCCTCGAGCAGGAAGCGCTTGCGGAACTCGTCGTCGGAGACCCAGCGCGGGTGGAGGACCTTGAGAGCGACATCGCGCATCATGTTGGTCTGGACGGCCCGGTAGACCGTCCCCAGCCCCCCCTCGCCCAGGATCGACTTGATCTCGTAGCCGGGAATCTCCAGGGGCTCGGCCTCTGCCGGGCGCCCCTTCATCATGGAGCCCAGATCCTTCTCGTTGACGAAGCCACCGTCGAGCGCGATCTGCTCGAGACTCTTGACGGTGCGACCCACGGTCCGGTTCTGGATCTTCACGCACTCCTCGAGCTCGGCCGCGTCCATGTACCCGAGGCGGACCGCGATGTCCCGGAACTCCGCGTCGGCGAAGTAGCTCACGGCCGAACCTCCCGGCCGGACGCCTGGTGGGCGCGGAAAGCGTCGGGGAGAGAGGCGAGGACGTCCTCGGCCGTCATCGAGTACTCGCCGAAGCGGTCGCGGGCGAGATCCCCGGCGCGCCCGTGCAGGTGGACGGCGAGACACGCCGCGTCGAAGGGTGCGAAACCCTGGGCGAGGAGGCCCGCGACGACCCCCGTGAGGACGTCCCCCGTCCCGCCCGTCGCCATCCCGGGGTTTCCGGTGTCGTTCACGTACACGCGTTCCCCGTCCGACACGACCGTTCGATGGGTCTTGAGGACAAGGACGACGCGGTGAGCCGCGGCGAACTCCCGGACGATCCCGGTCTCCCCCCCGGGACTCGCGGGCGGCGCTCCGGGCTCGAGGCGGCGGAACTCGCCAGGGTGCGGCGTCAGGACGGAGGCGGCGCGCCGGCCGGCAAGGAGATCGAGGTGTCCCGCGAGCGCGGAGAGCGCGTCCGCGTCGAGGACGAGGGGGACCGCGACTTCCCGAACGAGACGGCGGACGCAGGTCACCGTCTCGGGTTCCATGGAGAGGCCGGGCCCGAGCGCGACAACGCGAGCGGCCACGGCAGCCGAGAGCACTTGGTTCGCGGCGTCGAGCGCCAGCGTCCCCTCGGCCGTCTCCGAGAGCGGGAGGGTCATGACCGCCGTGAGCTTCGTCGCCGCGATCGGCTGCTGCGAGGCGGGCGTGGCGAGAGTCACGAGGCCCGCACCGGCCCGGAGCGCGGCGGAACTGGCGAGACAGGCCGCCCCGATCATCCCGCGGGAGCCCGCCACGACAAGAACGCGCCCGTAGTCTCCCTTGTGGCTATCCGGCCTTCGCGCCGGGAGCGTCGGAAGGTACGAGGCGTCGAGCATTGGAGGGAGTTCGGCCATCAAGCGAGGATCCTACTCCGCTCGCTCACGCGAACAAGGCGTAGACCCAGGGCTACGTCAGGATCGACCCGTTCAGCCGTCGTGGTCGTGGTCGTGGACGTGGTCGTGGACGTGGTCGTGGTCGTGGACGTGGTCGTGGTCGTGGACGTTGTCGTGGTCGTGGTCGTGGTCGTGGACGTTGTCGTGGTCGTGGTCGTGGACGTTGTCGGCTTTCGGTAGTTCGACCACGACCACGAGAGCACGACTTGCATGAGAATGACGGGACCCTGGGCGTAGACTCTTGTCATGCCATACGACCTCCCGGACGACCACCGGATCCTCCGCGCGGCCGACGAGGCCGAGGGGTACTTCCTCCTGGAGCTCCTCGACGATTCCATGGACTCCCTGTCCACGATCGAGAAGAGCGGGAAGGCTCCCGGCTTCGCTGCCCTCATGCGCGCCCGCATCCACCAGGCACGGGGCGAGCAAGGGCCAGCCGCCCTCGCCTTCGAAGAGGCCCGGGAGCGCCTGCCGGACTCGATCGAACCGAGGATCGGCCTCGGATGGTCGTACAAGCGGCTGGGGCGTCTCCCCGACGCCATCCGCGTCCTTGCCGAGGGGCGCCGGCGCTTTCCGCGCGAGGCCCTCTTCGCCTACAACCTGGCCTGCTACCTCGCTCTCGCCGAGCGCGCCCCGGAGGCGCTCGGGGAACTCGCGGCGGCGATCGGCATGAAGGCGAGCTACCGCGAGCTCGCCCGCCACGACGACGACTTCGCCCCGATTCGCGACCGCGAGGAGTTCCGGCGGTTGGTCGAGGAGTGATCCTGGCCAAGAGCATAGCCGACTTGCCCGCATCCGTCGCGAACGGTATAGTTGCGCGATGGTTCGCGGACTCGCGCTCCTCGCTTCTCTCTTCGTCCTCGGGTGCTCCTACGAGCCGGAGGTTCGGGAGGGCACGGACGTCACCGGGGCCATGCGGGTCGTGAAGGAGTTCGAGGAGCAACGGGTCCGCGCCCAGGAGTTCCCCGACATCCGGGCCGAGGACATCGAGGTGACCCCCGTCTATTTCGACCATATCGTCTCGGTACAGGACGAGGGGTTCGAGGTCGATACGGTCGACCCCTACTCGCGGCTCCAGCGGATCCCCTACCGCGCGATCGACGAGATCAAGGTGGAATGGGACCCCATCGGGCTCATCATCCCGTTCGGCACCCTCGGGGTGCTCGGCCCCCACTGGTACACGGCGTGGATCTACCTCGGCGACGGCCGGCGAGTCTTCATCGGCCGCTCGCAGACCGCCCGCGAGGTCTTCCCGATGTGGATGAACCCCGAGAACTACCTCTCCCAGCCGATCGAGGAGCGCGTGGAGGCTTTCGAGTTCCTCCGCCGCACGGCTCGCGGCAGCCTTTCCCCGGCCCGCCCCAATTGACACGCAGGCGAATCGGGCCCTAGAATCGCGACGGAACGTGAAGAAAGCCCGTTGCAGACAGTGGAAGGTATGATCCCGGTTCGCCTCTCCCGAATCCTGATCTCCGAGACTTCCGAGCAGCAGGTGATCTGGCTCCGGGAGATCTCGGGCGAGCGCGGCTTTCCGATCGTCATCGGGTTCTTCGAGGCGGCGGCGATCGACCGGAACGTGAAGGAGATCCGCCCGCCTCGCCCGCTGACCCACGACCTGCTCGCGCGCGTGATCGAGGGCCTGGGAAGCGAACTCGAACGGATCGAGATCACGGCCCTGAAGGAGAGCACGTTTTACGCGACGCTCGTCCTGTCCCGGAACGGGGACGAGGTCCGGATCGACTCCCGGCCCTCCGACGCGATCGCCCTGGCCGCCGGGACAGGCGCGCCCATCCTCGTTTCCGAGGAGGTGATGAGCGCCGCGGCGCAGACGACGTGATCAGTGGACAGTGACCAGTGATCGGTGACCAGTAGCAGAGGTGGAGAAGGGCTTCAGGCTCGAGTAGAATGGCAACCGTGGAACCGACGAGCAGAGAAGCGTTTTTTTACTGACCACTGACCACTGACCACTGATCACTGATCACTGAACCGGGGAGGTGGCTGAGCGGCTGAAAGCGCCAGATTGCTAATCTGGTGTAGGGGCATGACCTCTACCGAGGGTTCGAATCCCTCCCTCTCCGTAACGATGCGCGACATGGCTGACTTGTTCTCCTGGCGCCTCCTCTTGGCGGCGATCCTGGCCCTCGCCGGCTGCGTGGAGCGCACCCTCGTCGTCGACACCGACCCGCCCGGGGCCCAGGTCTACCTCGACGAGGAGCTCGTGCGAAACGAGGACGGCAGCCCCGCGTCCACTCCCGTCGAGATCCCCTTCATCTTCTACGGCGGGCGCGAGGTGCTGGTCCGCCGGGAGGGGAGCCTCTCCGAGAAGCGAATGGTCGAGGTCGACCCGCCCGCGTACGAGCTCTTCCCCCTCGACTTCTTCGCCGAGAACCTGATCCCGTACACCTTCGAGGACGTCCACCGGGTCCGGATCGAGATGCGGCCCGCGCCGCCCCCGACCGGCGAGGCCCGGGACGAGCTCCTCCGGCGCGCGGAGGAGTTCCGCCGCCTCATCCCCGTCTCGCCCGGAGAGGAGTGGCCCGTCCCGCCGCCGCCCGCGCGCGAGGCCTCCAACGCGGACGCCGAGGAGGGGAGCGGACCCGCGAACCCGACAGCCCATCCATGAACCCGGACCGAGCCCGGCGGAGCGCCGGCGGCCCGGCTGAGAGG